>BAXO01000032.1 GCA_001310555.1 Bacillus sp. JCM 19058 | reverse complement strand
AGAGTTCGCCGGGAGAGAGAGGATCCGCCGGAAGAGAGCCAGGATTCGCCGGTAGAGAGGGAAGATTCGCCGGGAGAGTAGCAGGATTCGCCGGTTGAGCCCGCAGACTTGACGGTGCACGGTTACAACTAGGATTGAGACTAGAGTATCAATGGAGGGGTAATAATCTTTGAATGGAATTGTCAAATTCTTTGAGAAATTCACTTGATTAGAAAACGAGTTCAAATAGATAAACTTATTAGATACACTAAAAAGAAAAGGAGGAGAAAAATGAAAGCTCTGTTTAGAAAATGGACTCCGACTACATTAAAAAATAAATTAATAGTAACATTCTCACTTTTAATAATTTTACCATTTTCAACAGTAAGCTATTATTATTTTTATCAATTTGAACGAATTATGCAGGCAAAGATAAGTGAGCAAGTCAATGACCAGTTGGGGAGCATCAATCGGACCTTGGAAGACCTCATGGGAGTCGCTTTTAAAACGCTTATTTTAATTGAGCAGGATTCGCATATCGCTTCCTATTTAAAAAATCCACAAGAGTATACATTGCTTGAACGATATAGTGGGATGGATGCTAAGTTTTTAAGTATTAACAATAGCTTCTTTCTGTCTAGTCCGTCTGTCTATTTTACTTTACTCGACTTTGAAGGCAATGTTTATACTTCCTTCCGCTCTCGCGAAACTATCTATTATGAAGAAATGACGGCAGAAAACTGGTATCAAAATCTGTTTGACCAGCCTTCCGACTTCAATTGGGTTCTGAACGATGAAAACTATGTACATCCTGATCTGTCAAGAGGTTCATCCTTGCTTTCTCTCAATGCTATTTTAAAACAGGATCAGAAGGTTCCGATTGGTGTGGCAAGAATAAGTCTTGATTTTTCACAATGGTTTGAATCGGTAACAAGTCATTTACCTGTTCATCAAGATTACTTTATTATGTCAAAAACAGGTGAAATGATTGTTAAATCAAATCAAGGAGCTAATTTGACGGATGATATAAAAAACAAGATTAGCCTGGCAAGTGAAACACACGGTTATTTTGTTAATCAGCAAAAGACGGAGCTTGTAAATTTTGAATATATGGATTCCCTCGGTTGGTATATGGTAAATAGCGTATCTTTGGATGTGATGTATGCACAAGTGGATGAAATAAAGAGCCGCTATGTTTATACATTTGTTTTCCTTACTTTAGCTTTCATTATGGCCACACTTATTATTTCGACAACGTATACTCGTCCATTAAAGGAGCTTCAATCAAAAATGTCGGATGTTGTCCGCAATAAATTAAACACTCGACTACCTGAAGCACAATACAGAGGAGAGATGCTAGCATTATCACAGAATTTTAACGGTATGGTCGAGGATTTGAATCAGCTAATCGTTCAACTGAAAATAGAGGAGCGGCAAAAGGAAGCAGTTAAATACCAAATGTTACTTGCTCAGATGAACCCTCATTTTCTCCATAATACATTGAATACGATTAAGTGGATCGCGATAAGAGAAAAGAATGAGAAAATCACTGAAATTTCTATTTCTTTAGGAAAGCTACTTGAAGCAAGCCTAAATCATGAGAAAGAACTAATACGTTTAGAAGAGGAACTGGAGTTAATTAATTCTTATGAATACATTCAAAAATTTCGTTATCAATCGGCATTTGAGATTGATTATGTGTTTGAGCATTCATTAAAACATGCTATGGTACCCAAATTGAGCTTACAGCCATTAGTTGAAAATGCGATTTATCACGGGTTATCCAACTCCCAGAAAGAGTTAAAAATCAATATAAAAATCTATACTTGGAATGGTTACTTATTTATTGAGGTGGAAGATAATGGTGCAGGCATCCATCGTACTGAATTAGGCGATAATCAGCAAAGAAAAAGACCCGGAATTGGATTGGAAAATGTAAGGGAACGGCTATCTTTGCTTTTCAAAGAGGATGCTAGTTTAGAATTGCTCTCTCTGCATCAAGGGACGCGAGTTCGACTACACTTACCTTTACTTATGGCAACTTCATTTAAAAAAAGGAGGAAGTACAGATGTGGACAGTATTACTCGTTGAAGATGAAGTTTTTGTAAGAGAATCCATTAGGGAATTGATTGAATGGGAGAAGTTGGGATTTTCTGTAATTGGCGAAGCGAGTAATGGTGAGGAAGCGTTACGAATAATGAAAGAAAACGAACCGGATCTTGTGATTTCAGATATTCTGATGCCGATTATGGATGGAATTGAATTGCTAAAAACGGCGAAAGAAAACGGGTTTGAAGGATTGTTTCTGATGCTTTCGTGTTTGAATGAATTTGAGTATGTTAGACAGGCAATGGAGTATGGTGCTTCTAATTACATACTTAAATTATCTATGAGTGTGCAATCTTTACGGGAAGCACTTGGGAAACTGAATGTAGAATTGCTAACACGTAGAGGAAGAGGAATGAAAGAAATTGAACAGTATTATTTAAATTTGTGGAAGTTAATTCATGGAAACGGACCTGTTGAAAATATCGATGTACTACCATCTTTATTAATGAAAGAATATCAATTAACTATTATCTGTGTTTTACACGGATCATCAAGCTTTAAAGAGGCTGACATGTATAATTTGAACCTTGTCAGTAGGGAGGAAGAACCGATTATTCACCTTTTTCAAGCACCAGGGCAAACAAGTATCTTTTATTGGACAAAAGGTCCCATTCAATTAAAAAAAACAAATCGTACAGGAAAAAAACACTGGCCATCGCTTCTTCAAAAGTAGATAAAGATGAAGGAATAGAAGAAACTTGGAAAAGAGTGTTAAGAAAGCTAGATGCTTTTTGGTACGGTGAATGGACGTTAGAGCAATTTGAATTTGACTCGGGTCATAAGCTTTGGAAGCTTGAACGTGAATTAGTGGAGGTGTTTGAACAGGTGAATCAACCGAATTGCTATATTCACTAAATAAAATATGGGCACTCATTGAAGAGAAGAAATATCCTCCCCACATTGTTAAAGAGAAGGTTAAGGAGCTAGATAAAATACTTTCTCGAATTGCAAATAGTGACGGCGATCAGGGACTCGTGATTAGTCATAGTCTCAATCATGATCAGTTAAAACAAGCAATAACCGAACGGTTTTTACAATTATACCAATTACGATTAGATGAAATTGGCATCTCTTCTGATCATTTCGAGGTGAATAAGGTTATTGAATATATTAAGTATCACTATCATGAGCCATTATCGGTAAAGATGCTGGCAAAATATGTGGCCATGGATGGGAACTATTTAAGCAGCCTGTTTAAAAAGAAAACCGGAGAATCTCTTATCCATTTTATTCAATCTGTACGAATCGAACATGCTAAGTATAAGCTGACTCAAACTGATTTGCCAATTAAAAAAAGTAGCTGAGCAAGTAGGTTTTTCAAATGATAACTACTTCATAAAAATTTTCAAACGGTTTACGAAACAAACACCGAGCGATTTTCGTCAAAATAAATAGGAAGCGCTTACAATCGTTCTATTTACAACATGGATTTGTTCATTACGAAAAGGGCTTACAGCTGATACATTTTTAATTGAACATAAAAATAGAACGAAGGGAGATTCAAAATGGATCAAGCGCGAAATTATTTTTTCATGTTTTTTGTTTTCCTGCTACTGGTTGGCTGTAATTCTAATGCATCAAATAATGGAGATGTAGAAAACGATGGTGGCTCTCAAGCCAAGAGCTCTTCTGATGAAGTGGTTACCTTGCAATTTTGGGGAGGTGTTCCCCCTGAGGCGGGGCCGCAAGCCGTAGTGGATGAGTGGAATGAACATAATCCTGATATACAGGTAGAGTACACCCGTTTCGTTAATGATGATGATGGAACCTTCGTTTAAACACCGCATTACAAACTGGACAAAATGTAGACCTTTTGATGGGGTATAGCCCAAGTGTACTCCAGGATCGGATTGAAGCTAACTTTCTTGTCGATTTAGGAGAGTTTGATGGCTATGATATTGAAGAAAAAATGGGAGACGCAGCTAAGCAATGGAAATTTAATGACACGTATTACGCTGTACCTACGAAGCAGAGCGCCGATTTGATTTTTTTTAAATAAAGATGCTTTAGACGATGCCGGATTGCCAGTTCCAATAGAGTGGACGTGGCAAGAGTTCAAAGAATATGCAAAGAAATTAAAAACGGACGATCAATGGGGAATGATCACATGGGATTCTGAATTGAACTTAATTCTTCAAAGTGCCTTGTTGTCAGAGGGTTGGGTGAAAGGTGACGGCACGTCGAATTTTAATCACCCATTGGTTAAGGAAGGTTTCGAGTTAATGTATGAAATGATGTACGAGGATGAGACAGTCCCTCCTTTAGGTGAACAGATTGCAACTGGAATCGCGCCAGATCATATGTTTTTAAGTGGTGAAGTGGCAATGTTTAGTGCATTTGAAGGGATTTTAAGAATGTCTAATGATTTAGATGAGTATCCACGCGATTTCATCATTGCTCTTGCCCCTGTTCCTCAATTTGAGGGTGGAGAGCAAGTCGGAACGATGCTTGGTGATGCTCTTTCCATTTCTGCCAATTCAAAGCATCAGGATGAGGCGTGGGAATTTATTAAATGGTATGCCGATGAAGGAATGATGCCGCTAGCAAATGGCGGAAGAATACCATCGTCAAAGGATGCCGATATTGAAGAGGCCATGAGATTACTCGTTGAGGATGTGGAACACATGTATGATATGGAATCATTAGAGCGAGTGTTTACACCGTTTGGAGAAGTGAAGGAAACAATTCCGGTACAAGTATCGGATACGCTGAAAGTGGAATCACAGAAATTTTACCTAGGGGAACAGTCTGTTGAAAATACCATTGAAGAAGTAAAGAAAAAACATAATGAGTATTTGGACAATTAATAAGGCCATCCAAGAGGAGTTCCCCTCTTGGATGATCGAAACGAGGGATTACCTTTGCATTGGCTAAATAGACAAAAGTTAATTGGATATCTATTCATTCTTCCAAGTGTACTCGGCGTAGTTATTTTCTTTTTTATTTCTCTTTTGTTTTCATCGGTATTAGCATTTACGGATTGGAAAGGCCCTGCTGGCATCGGAGTATCGTTTATTGGGATTGAAAATTTCAAACAACTATGGAATGATTCTTTGCTCCATACAACCTTACTTAATACAGCAATTTATTTGTTGCATGTACCAGTGGCTGTAATACTAGCATTTATCGTTGCTATCATTTTAAATAAGCTCGTCTATTTAAAGCATGTATTACGAGCAATGTTCTTTTTACCTTATATCACTAGCAGTATCGCGATAGCATTTGTTTGGATGCTGCTTTTTCATCCAAGTAATGGACCGATCAATCAAAGCCTGCTGCGCTTTGGTATCTCTAATCCACCAGGCTGGCTTTCTGCGACAGATACGGCTATGTATGCGATAAATATTATGTCCATTTGGTTTGTACTGGGCTTTAATATTGTCATTTTTCTAGCAGCACTTCAAAACGTTCCTGAAGAATTAGAGGATGCGGCAAAAATAGATGGTGCAAAATTTTGGCATATCACTCGCTTCATTACGTTTCCCTTAGTAAGCCCAATCACGTTCTTTTTATTAATCATAGGGTTTATTTCATCATTTAAAAGTTTCGGTTTGATCCATGCTCTAACAGGTGGTGGGCCAGGCGATAGCACGAATGTGCTTGCATTGTATATTTATCAAACATCTTTCCGTTATTATGAGCTTGGGTACGCGTCTGCTGTTGCGTTAGTGTTGTTCCTCATTATCTTGCTAGTTACTTTATTACAGTGGTATGGCCAGAAGAAGTGGGTGCATTATTAAAACGAAAGGATTGATAGATCTTGGAACCAACTGCAGTTAAAGTAAAGCCATCCACTGTTCAGGTTAGTAAAAGCATGAGAGCTTCGCATATAAGAAAGCTATTCATGACCCTACTTATGCTGATCGTGGCTCTTTTCATGATTGCTCCATTTTTGTGGATGCTAAGTACATCATTTAAAAGCCCAGCTGAAGTATTTATTTTTCCTATCCAATGGATCCCGTCGGAGCCTGTTTTTGACCACCACATAAAAGTATGGCTTGGTAATAACAGCTTTATCACGTATTACATGAATTCGTTGAAGGTGGCAATTTCCGGGACGTTAGGCGCGATATTTATCGGTTCAATGGCTGCCTATGGCTTTGCTCGAATCCCATTTAAAGGGCGCGAACTGATCTTTATTTTCTATTTATCTATGATGATGGTACCACCCCAAGTCTTGTTTGTTCCGAAGTTTATTATGTTTGATTGGGCTGGTATTTATAATACACATTGGGCGTTGATCCTGCCTTCGCTCGTAACGATTTTTGGTGTATTTTTTCTGAGACAGTTTTTTTATGAGTATCCCAAAAGAAATCTCAGAATCTGCATTTATAGACGGAGCTGGACACTGGCGAATTTTCTTTCAAATTTTTTTACCGTTGGCCAAACCAGCAATTATGACATTTGCGATTATTGACTTTTCATGGAATTGGAATAACTATGAGGACGCCTTAGTATTTTTACTAGACGAAAGCTTATATACTGTACCACTTGGCTTGCAAAATTTGTACATGAATTCTCGATCGATTATAACGGAATGATGGCAGCTGCAGCTGCTGCAATTGTACCAATGTTAATTGTTTTCTTCATTGGTCAAAAATACATTATTGCAGGTGTGGCGAGTTCAGCTGTGAAAGGCTGAAAATATGAAAAAACAAGAAGGGCTGGTATCAAATGAGGTATGAGGTGTCAAAAAAAAGATATCACGGTCATTGGTGGTGGCTTGGCAGGAGTGTGCGCAGCAGTGGCTTCTGCTAGGCTTGGCAAGAAGGTGGCATTGATCCAGAATCGTCTGGTGTTGGGGGGGAATTCAAGCAGTGAAGTTCGAGTTTGGATTGCAGGAGCATCCAAAGGTGGTGTCAATCGTTATTCGCGGGAAACAGGTATTATGGGCGAAATGTTTGTCGAAAACCAATACCGAAATCCGGAAGGGAACCCATACATTTGGGACTTAATTATTTTGGAAACCGTTAAAGCGGAGAAAAATATTGAATTGTTTCTGAATACAGATGTACGAACAGTTGAAGCGGATGGTCGGGAAGGGGAGCGTGTCATTCATGCGGTTAGCGGCTGGATGATGGGATCGGAACGCGAAATTCGTTTTGAGAGTCCCATTTTTCTTGATTGTACAGGAGATGGGCTCGTCGGTTATCTCGCAAGGGCGCAATATCGTATCGGTCGCGAGGCGCGTGACGAATTCAACGAAAGTTGGGCACCAGAAAAAGCCGATAACGTTACATTAGGAAGCACGATATTATTTTACACAAAAGATGCCGGCCAACCGGTAAAATATGTTCCTCCAAGCTTTGCAAAGGATATTACGAAAACTTTAATTCCAGAGAAAAGAATTATTCGTAGTGGCGATTCTGGCTGCTATTATTGGTGGATTGAATGGGGCGGAGAGCTGGATACGTATATGAGAATGAACGAATACGTGATGAGTTATGGTCGGTCATTTATGGGATATGGGATTATATTAAAAACTCAGGAAAGTTTAAAGCAGATAATCTTACTCTGGAATGGGTCGGCTCCGTTCCTGGTAAACGAGAGTATCGTCGATTTCTTGGCGATTACATTTTGACGCAAAATGATATCCTCAACCAAGTTGAGTTTGAGGACCGAGTTGCTTTTGGAGGCTGGTCGATTGATCTGCACCCTCCTGGCGGAATGTATGCAGCAGAGAGCGGCTCTAAACATTTGCAGGCCGATGGCAATTACTATATCCCGTTCCGCAGTTTATATTCACGGAATGTAAAAAACCTTTTATTTGCAGGCCGGAATATTAGCGCTTCACATGTAGCTTTTGGCTCAACAAGGGTGATGGCGACCTGTGCGGTTATGGGCGAAGCAGCAGGTGTTGGCGCTGCACTTTCTATTGATTATCGAATAACACCGAGGGAGCTTCAGGCCAACTATATGAAAATAGTTCAACAAACGATGCTGAAGCAAGGTGCTTCATTGCTAGGAGTCGCAAATGAAGATGACAATGATTTAGCCCAGCAAGCAACAGTTGAAGGATCGAGCTATTGTCAGCAAATAGAAATTAGAGAAGGAAGAGAGCGCTATTCTTTAATACAAAATGCAGGTTTTCTATTCCCGGTTGACTCACAATTGGAGAATATCAGCATCTTACTTGATGCGAGTGTACCGACAATAGTTGAAATTGAGATCTGGGAAACTGGAAAACCACAAAATTATATCCCTCATTCAATTATGACAAGGGCGATCGCCGAAGTGGCAAAGGGAGAAAAGCAATGGGTGAAATTCGAAATAAACAATGTGGTCATAAAGGAATTACAAAATGTGTTTGTCATTGTAAAAGCAAATAAAGATGTTGCGCTATATTTGTCAGCAGAGCCGATGACAGGCGTTCTTTCTTTTAAAGATGCAGGTGCAGTAAAAATTCAAAATTTATATGAACAAATTGATAGTCCAGTATTACGATGGTCGATGAAAGGTTTAGAAAGAAAACCGTTTTGTTTTTTTTGTTCACGGCAAAACAACAGCGTATTCAACCGACAGGGTCGTTGATGGCTTCAATCGCCCATACGGAGGGCCCCATATGTGGGTATCAGAGCCAGTTGATGCAAAGCAGCCGGAATGGATTCAATTGAATTGGCAAGGACCAGTGACCGTTTCAGAAATTCATCTCACATTTAATGACGATGTTAATGAATATTTAATTAATCTTCATCATCATTTAACGCCATTTGACGTCATACCGGAATTAATTAAAGATTATCAGATTCAAGTTCTAGAAGGGGAGCGTTGGGAGACGGTGGTCCGAGTAAAGGATAATCGAAGAAGGAAGCGAGTCCATAAGTTAGCCGAAGCCGTCACTGGTACGTCCTTACGGGTTGTTGTAGAAGCAACAAATGGTTGCCAGCGAGCTGAATTGATCGAAGTGCGGGTGTATGAGTGAAGGGAAAATACGAAGGACTGCTGAGTTTTCCAGTGACAGTCGAACAGAACGGAAAAACAGCCACTCGACAGGACGATGCTCGCTTTTAGAGCTACGCAAAACCGCAACACCTCGTGTCAAATTTATTGCGTGATTTTGTTTCTTTATTGTACGTTATATAAAAAAAGACCGTAACCAAAATGGCTCTAGGGGAATTCCTCAGAGCCATCTTGACATTCTGATCAGTCGTTTTCGTGTTTGAACCAGTTAGAGTCGGAGGCAAAAGACCTCCCTAAAGCCCCGAATGGCTAATTTTTTCAAGTTCATGGCAGCGACTTTAAGCATCGCCTGTATTGATTTTTTTTCAACCTTATCAGGTTTGACTAGCACAACCCTTGCTTCTGTTTACATGATGCAAAGACACGTAGGTGCTCTGCTACAGCAAATGTATGTTGCATAGGTGGGGGTAAATTAAGTGACTGCGACCTTTGGTACAATGACTTATTACAGGTGGACATCGACCGACGTATCCGGTTATTTCCACGCTCGCCTGCGGAATGCGTGTCCCTATCCTCGAAAGTGTATCGAGGAATCCGCCCGCGGCAGTTCTCTCCAATGCAATAGTCGGGACTCACTCCGTGTTCAGAGACGAACACAGTTTCGCCCAATACATCTTCGAGCCGAGAACTGTAAGACACAGCTTTTTCTCAACATTTGTGGCCACCGGAGTATATTTAAGCCTAGGCTTATGCTAAAATGTAATGAAAAGAGATGTTTCTTCTGATGGAGGCTTGTTGAATGGTGAAGGAAAAATCTGAGTCTTTGGAATGGTTAAAGGCGGTTGTAATCGCCTTAGTGCTAGCATTTCTCATTCGATACTTTTTATTTGCTCCGATTGTCGTCGACGGAGAATCGATGATGCCGACGCTTGAGCACAGTGATCGGATGATCGTCAATAAATTTAGCTATGTCATTAGCGAGCCTGAACGCTTCGATATCATCGTTTTTCATGCTCCGGGAGGAAAAGACTATATTAAGCGAATCATCGGGCTACCGGGCGATAAAATAGAATATCGCTCAGATATGTTATATGTAAATGATGAACCGGTTGATGAGCCGTATCTTGATGGAATCAAAAGGCAGTATCAAGGGGAGACGTTAACGAACGATTTCCGTCTTTCTGATCTGTCAAACGAAACGGTTGTCCCGGAAGGAGAATTATTTGTACTAGGTGATAACCGCCGACATAGTAAAGACAGTCGCGATATTGGATCAATTCCAATGAACGAAGTAATTGGCAAAGCAAATATTGTTTTTTGGCCGATTACCGATGTGCGGATCGCAAAATAGGAGTTGGTGTGATGGCTATTCAATGGTTTCCTGGCCATATGGCAAAAGCAAGGCGTGAAGTTACTGAGAAATTAAAATTAATCGACGTTGTTATCGAAATACTAGATGCACGGATCCCAATCTCTTCAAGGAATCCGCTTATCGATCAAATTGTTGAGCATAAGCCGCGACTCATTTTATTAAATAAAGCAGATTTAGCAGATTCGGCTGTAACGGCAGATTGGAAGCAATGGTTTGAAAATCAAGGTGCAGCCGTACTCGCGATCAACTCTCAGACAGGAAAAGGGGTAGAAAACATTGCTTCGGCGTGTAAAAAGCAAGCGAGCGCCAAGTTCGCCAAAATGCGGGAGAAGGGTCTGAAGCCCCGTGCCCTACGCGCGATGATTTTAGGAATCCCGAATGTCGGTAAATCAACATTAATCAATCGTCTAGCGTCCAAAAAAAACAGCTAAGGTCGGAGATCGACCGGGTGTAACGAAGCAGCAGCAATGGATTAAGGTCGGCAAGGAGCTGGAGCTGCTCGATACCCCGGGAATTTTATGGCCAAAGTTTGAAGATGAAGTGACGGGATACAGGCTGGCTGCGACCGGAGCGATCAAGGACGAGCTCCTTGACTTTCAGGAAGTTGCGTTATTCGTCCTTAACTATTTAAAGGAAGAATATCCTCAAAGGGTTCAGCAGCGCTATAAGCTGGACTATGTTCCAGAAGACGGCCTTTCCTTGTTTGATGAGATCGGCCGGAAGCGGGGCTGTCTAATAAGCGGAGGCGAAGTAGATTACGATAAAGCGGCGGAAATTGTTTTAAGAGAGCTACGGTCTGGACAGCTTGGGACAATATCGTTGGAAAAGCCTTAATAATATGAGGAACAGGCTACGTATCGTTAGCCTGTTTTTTTGATCCTTTTGACGGCCGTCTGCTTTCACAGGCAAGAAGAATATGACGTTTGTGCTATTTTTTTCTAAATGGGATCAAACATTAAAAGTACTATAAACCTAAAATAGTTACTATTTCGTAGGTGACGAAAAAGGACTATGCTTATAGGTGAAAGTGCTTACATCAATAAAAGAAGGGGGAAAATCAATGAAACGAAAGAAGAGAGATTCAGCGTTTCTGACGATTTTAATTACGACTATCATTATAACGGTTATGGGATGCAGTCCGTCTTCGAGCTCTGAAGAAAGTGAAGCTTCGTTAGAGCCTGTCGATTCTGCAGCTGACCTGCCAGAAAAGTTTGAGGAAGAGGTTACTTTATCACTAGTCAAGCATATATCCGGCGATATCGAATTCAAAAACGGCGAAACGATTGAAGACAATGTCCATACACAGTGGTTAAGGACAAATTTAACATTAATTTCGATTACGTGTGGACGACTAGTGGGCCAGGAGATACATTTGATACGAAGCTCCAGCTCGCTCTATCGGCAAATGAGGATTTACCGGCCATTTTACCGCTACGAAGCGATGTCACACAGGATTTGATCGATTCTGGACGAGTAAGGGAGGTCGGCGAATTATTTGATCGCTATGCCTCGGACACATGGAAACAAGCGATAAACGATGATCCGCATGCATGGGATCCGTATATAAGGGACGGAGAACGGTATGGAATCCCGATTCTAGATTATGAGATGAACGGAGACACGGTTCTGTTCATTCGTCAAGATTGGATGGAGAAGCTGAACCTTGATCCACCTGAAACGATCGAAGATATTGAAACGATTATGGACGCTTTCGTTCACCAAAATCCCGATGGCGAGGAAGCGTACGGGTTGGCATTTGGATTTGCGAATGCCTTAAATACTTGGATGTCAACGGTCGATTGGGTTTTCGGTGCATATGGAGCGATGCCAGATCAATGGAATTTGGCTGAAGACGGCACTTTAGTAAACGGCTCTATACAGCCGGAAGTAAAGGACGGTCTTCTCAAATTACGTGAATGGATGGAAAAAGGCTACATTCATCCCGAATCCGGTTTGTGGGATGAAGCGAAGGCAGCAGAGCTGTTTACCGCCGGTCGGGCGGGGATCATTGCCGGACCTCATTGGATGCCGTCATGGCCGCTTGCTGATTTATTGCAAAACGTCGAAGGAGCAGATTATCAGCCGTATCCAATTCCAAAAGGTCCCGATGGACTCGTTGCTCGCTCCTCGGGAATTAGCTCGCACAACGGGGTCGTTTTGTTTAACGAAAATATTACAGAAGAGCAAATTCAAGCATTTTTTTGTTTACCAAAACTATCTTTTTGATCATTATGCTGATCCGGAAATTGGCGGCGAATTTGAGCACGGCTTTTATGAAGGCTATGATTATGCCTTAGTCGATGGAGAACCGGTATTTACGTCCGATGATATTCCAGGCGGCTTTGTCAACCCGGTGAAATATACGTTAACCTACGATGGTGCCCGGATTCCTTCTATTTACATTCGAACGCTCGCAAGCTTTGCGGACGGGACAGAACCGGAAACGCCATTCGAGAAAAAGAACCACCTTGAATATCCAGAGCAAGCATGGGACGCGGCAAAAATCGTAGTCGAGCAAGAAGAGCACGTGATCCCAGGGCGATTCGTCGGGGCTCCGACAGCAACGATGGAAGCGAGAGGCGATACTCTTGATACGATGATAAGTGAAACGTTTACGAAAATCATCTACGGCGAATCAGCAATAGAAGAGTTTGACTCAATGGTGGAAAGGTGGAAGTCTTCGGGCGGTGATGACGTCACCGCAGAAGTTAACGAATGGTTCGAATCGATTCAATAAACGCCTTTTAGCGAGACAAATGGGGAATGCTGTCAACGGTGACTTTACCTGATTGACTATCCCTGCCTACTCTCCATTTAAAGGTGGGGGAAACGGAAATAGGGCAGGCTGTGAAGCTTTTAGCCTGCCTCTTTTTTTTAACTGTCAATTGTCCGCTTTTCCACGCACGTAGCAAATAGATACGCCCGTAGCGAATGAACCGCTCTCGGAAGGTGGCTGCGATCACGATTACGCGGTACGACTATAGTAGGAAGACAAGTCCCCGCTCTCGGAAGGTTCACTTTATTGTACGATTAGATAAAGAGAATGAAAGTGGGGAAAAGAAATGAAAAAAAGAATGACTTTTTTTTCAGAAAACGGTCATCCTAATTGTTTTAATGCTCGTTCCAATCGTCGTGTTTTACACGTATTCCAATTATGTCAGTCAGCAGGTGATCAAGGAGGAAATCCATTCTCGCAACATTAACCGACTGACCCTTTCGCTGAATCAGCTCGAATCGAATATCGATCAACTATCCCAGTTTCTCGTAGCGATTAGCATGGATTCAGATATTCATAAGCTTCGAAATATTGATCTTTACAATAATTATGAAGCGGTTGAGCTGAAAAGAAAGATTATCGATAAGCTTTTGCTTCATAAGCATTTAAGCAAATTAACGAACGAGATTATGATCGTTTCACCGACTCAGGATACGGTTCTCGGAACGAGTGCGAACGAGAGGGTAACGATCGGTGATACATTGTTTTTGAATTGGAGCTTTCGGCAGGAGGACGAAGCCGCTTACTTTATTCGCCATTTCAGACTGCCAATGTACAATAGCTCACAAAAAAAATCCAATCATTATCGAAACGAGGTTTCCGGTCGAAAATATTGAAGCGCATTTGGCGGAACTCGATACGAGTGAAGAAGGAGAGCCGTTTTTTTTTCATCAAAAATACGGGTTGATTACGGCTACTACAAACAATTCAGATTTAGCGAAAATGCTGTCTGACAAAATAACGACAGACATGCTCGCAGACGAAGGAACTCTTAATATTCGCTTAAACAATCAGGAGTATCTTGTCAGCTATGTGAAGTCAACAGCACTTGATTGGGTTTTGGTCGACTATGTTCCGCTTGAAGAAGTGCTAGCCCCGATCAATTTTAGTCGCTACTTATTTTACAGTTCTATTTGTTTAATCTTATTATTGAGCTTTCTCGCGGCGCTTTTACTTTATCGCCAAGTTCACCTACCAATTCGGAAGCTAGTCACTAGCATTACGAGATTTAAAAAGGGAAATTATGCGACGAGAATTCATTCTAGCAAAACGGACGAATTTCATTTCTTAATGGTGAGCTTTAATCTAATGGCAAGTCAAATTCAACAGTTAATCGAAGAAGTCTACGAAGAAAAAATTCGCTTACAGGAAGCAACCTTAAAACAGCTTCAAGCGCAAATTAACCCACACTTCCTATACAATTGCTTATTCTATATTAAAAATATGGCGAAAACGAAAAACACACAAGCCATTGAGGCGATGTCCTTGCATTTAGGACATTATTATCGATATATGACGCGAACGGAAAGTGTTGAAGTAAGCGTGGGTGAGGAGCTTCAGTTAGTGCGTAACTACCTTGATATCCATGTGTTGCGAAAACGAACCCTTTCTTATGATATCGATGTCGATTCAGCCCTGCTTAAAAAAAAGGTGCCTCGCCTCCTGCTGCAGCCAATTGTTGAGAACGCGATTATCCACGGAATTGAGCCGGAAGGGATTAGCGGGGCGATCCGGATTACAGGTGCCTCGCAGCAACGATTGAATCGAATCATAGTCGAAGACAACGGCGGTGGTCTCGGCGAAGAGGAGCTAGTTGCACTTAGACAACGGTTAGAAGAACCGATGAGGGAGCAGGGGGGCTGTGGGATTTGGAATGTTCATCAGCGGCTACGCTATCAATTTGAGCAAGGATCCGGATTATTCATAGAGCGCTCTGACCTCGGCGGATTAAGATTCGAGCTTATTTGGTCAGACTGGAAGGAGGAAGGCAATGTTCCAGCTATTGATCGTGGACGATGAGGCAGCAACGATTGAAGGTTTAGCCGCGATCCCGTGGTCGGATTTGCAAATCTCGGTTGTTCATACAGCGATGTCTGCCGCTGAAGCCTTAGCGCTTGTCGAATTGCATGAGATCGATATCGTCATTACCGATATTCGCATGCCAAAGAAATCAGGAATTGAATTAATCGCAGAGCTGTATCTAAGCTACCCGGCAATCAAATGTATCCTCCTGTCGGGCTATGCTGAGTTCAGCTATGCGAAGCAAGCGCTTCGTTCGCAGGCTGTCGATTATTTGCTGAAGCCCGTTTCAGACGAAGATTTAATGAAGGCCGTACAGGAAGCAATCTCGCAAATTGAACAGGAGCGGCATAAGCTCGATCCGTATTATCAAGTCATTGAAAAAATAAAAGAAAATCGTAACGTGCTGAGCGGTGGCTTGTTAAAGGAACTATTTATCTCCGAAACGGCTGCCTCCTTTGCGGAGCTTCAGAAAACGTTGGAAATATTAGGGATGCCTATTCGTGCTGGAGATTCTTTTTTTTGCTGTGCGCTGTTTGGATAGAGGACGGCTTTATTAGAGGGTTGAATCAGCACGCTGAAACGCTCGAGTTACTCATAGCCCGGCACGTCGCGACCCTTTTCAAACAGCAATACGAATGGTGTCTTGGCAGCGATCCAACCGGCTGTTACCTCGTCTTGCTCTGGCCGAAAAATCGACAAGATCTAACGGCTTTGCTTGAAGCGGACGCTTTGCGTCTTCGACTGCAAAAAGAGCTCAAGACGATGCTAAAACAAAAAGTTACCGTTAATGCCAGTGAGTGGGGAGCTTTCCCGAGTCGCTCACCGTTGCTTATAAACGATTAATTAGCGATAAAAACAATAAAAAAGGAAACGGAAATCACCAGCACCTCATCGAGCAGGCACAGGAATATGTTTATCAGCATCTTGCTTCCAGTCCTTCCTTGCGGGAGGTGGCAGAACACCTTTATTTAAACTCAGCCTATTTTTCGAAAGTTTATAAGGAGGAGACCGGCGAAGCTTTCAGCGATTTTGTTTATCGTATGAAAATGGAGAAGGCGGCGTATCTACTTGCTAATACAAACAAAAAAAATTAGAACTATCGCGACCCATCTTGGCTATCAGGATCCTTCCTATTTCATCAGGTGTTCAAAAAGTATTTTTCATTAACACCGCAAGAGTATAGAAGTCAATAGCTAGAAAACGAGGATGGTGAACATGAAGTCAATTGAATCAATGACGCCTACAAAGGAAGCTATCAAAATAAAACGAAAAACGAAATGGAATTTCAAGAGAAACTGGCCTTTACACCTATTAGTGATGCCTGCTTTTATTTTAGCCTTAATTTTTAACTACGGCCCTTTACCTGGTATTGTTATGGCCTTTCAGGAGTTTAAGCCGTGGTTAGGTTTTTTTTGAATCGCCTTGGGTCGGATTCGATCAGTTTACGAGAATTTTTGAATTTCAAGAAGGAAGGCAAGTCATATGGAATACATTGATCATTTCTACCTTGAAGATTGTCTTTCAACTGCTTGTGCCTATTTGCTTTGCTCTGCTATTGAATGAGGTCAGAATGATCGGCTTTAAACGTTCGATTCAAACATTGGTATACTTGCCTCATTTTTTATCATGGGTCATTCTCGGAGGCATTTTACTCGATCTTCTTTCTGTTGATGGCGGAATGCTGAATCAAATACTCGGTTCTGTCGGTATCGGACCGATCTTCTTCCTCGGTGACGGCGATTGGTTCAGGGTGACGGTTATTGTAAGCGATATTTGGAAGGATTTCGCTTCTCCGCCATTATTTTTTTGGCAGCCTTATCCGGTATTAACCCGAGTTTGTATGAAGCGGCAGTCGTCGACGGAGCAAACCGATTTCAGCAAGTGCTTAAGATTACGCTCCCTTCCTTGCTACCGATTACGATCGTCGTTGCTACATTAGCTTTAGGTAATATTTTGAATGCTGGCTTTGATCAAATTTTTAATTTATACAATCCGCTCGTTTACGACAAAGGGGATATTATCGATACGTACGTTTATCGTCAAGGCTTGCTCGGCGGTAACTTCAGCTATGCTACGGCCATCGGCTTATTTAAGTCGATCATCGGCTTTGTTTTAATCGTGCTCGGGTACCGTTTAGCTTACAAATGGGCAAATTACCGGATTTTTTAAGGGGGAAGCAAAATGCATTATCATAGCTCTAGCTACAAACTATTTACGATCTGCAATACGATTTTACTTACGCTTCTTGGACTCTTATGCATTCTCCCGCTCATTCATATATTAGCGGTTTCGTTTAGCGCACCGGCGCCAGCAAATGCTAATCTCGTGAAACTGCTCCCGATCGACTTTACCTTTGATGCGTGGGCACGTACGATCCAAAACGAAAACTTTATCCGGGCATTGTGGAATGGGATCACACGAACCGTTATTGGAACAGCGATTAGCCTTACCGTCATGACGTTAGCGGCCTACGCTTTGTCAAAGGAGGATCACGAGTTTAAGGGCAGGAAGTTGTATATGTACTATTTTATTTTTATCATGCTGTTTAACGGAGGCTTAGTCCCGACCTATATTCTCATTCAGAATTTAGGGATTATGAACACGATTTGGGCGCTCGTTTTGCCACCGGCCGTCAACGTCTTCAATTTAATACTACTTTTAAATTTCTTTCGTACTGGAGTGCCAAAGGCGTTGGAAGAGTCAGCGACCATCGATGGCGCCGGTCACTTCCGCATACTGTTTAGCATTTATTTACCGATTTCTATGCCTGCCATTGCGACAATCTCACTATTTACGATGGTTTTTCAATGGAATTCATGGTTCGATGGATTGATCTATTTAACCGATGCGACGAAATATCCGTTATCAACCTTTTTGCAAACGATTATCGTCCAAAACGACTATTCGCAAATGAACGTTAACCCTGATGAAGTCAAAATGCTCTCTGAGCGGACCGTACGCTCAGCGCAAATTTTTATCGGCGCCCTACCTATTATTCTAGTCTATCCATTCCTGCAAAAATACTTTGTCAAAGGCATCGTTTTAGGATCGGTAAAAGAGTAATAAGACGAAGTCTGCAATCGCGATTGCAGACTTTTTTTAGTGCTATTACATCATCGCCCCTAGCTCGATCGCGAACAATTCATTGAAAAGCGATAAGCGAATTAGGAAGCAAATATATTCGCGTCTATGCCTGCTAAGGAGCAGCCTTTCTGCCTATCCTTGCAGGGTGTGGCACCTTTAAAAGGATAGGAAATTCACTCATTTTCATGTAAGATGAAAAAGAAATGAGCGAGGAAACGCCATGTTCATCGGCTGCATTTACTTGGCGTTCAATCGGTTTGTCAATTTCTCCGAGAAGGCTTGATCGTCCAATAAGGTTCAAGTTGAGAGCTGTCGGGTTACTAGAATACTAGGCTCCATCGGTGTTCTGATTAATACCCTTTTCGAAGTGTGTAAACGGAGCGTCAAGCAAGAATCAAGCAGCATCGTAAAATGCAAGAAGGTGTCTTGAGCACGTACGAAAAGAGGCGAGAAACAGTTTGCCTCCCTTCACTTGACGACGATCGCATGAGCAATCGGAAGTATTGCGGATGTGCTGCGGATGGAGCAAGGGAAAGTTAATTAGCCCAAAACAAATCGAGCATCTATGAACTAAGCCGGGGACGAGAGGCCGTTTGCTTCAGTGAACCACGAAAATAGGAAGGAAAAACGACAGCTGGACGTTTCGCCCCACCGTCATCGCTTTGAGCGTGACAAAGCACCTGCTGTTAAATCGTCGTTTTCATAAGGCAAGTGCAGGCCTTTAAAGATCGCCTGACAATACCGATACATAGCAATAAGTGAGGGAAAAGCATTGGACATAAAACGAATGTCAATTCAACAAATTGCAGCGAGCATTTTTACTGAGGAAACGCTAAATCGCTCGTTAGTAGTACGCCTGAAAAAGGACGAGCGTAAGGGTGTTCAGGCACTAGTACAAAAATATGAACGTCGTCAGAAGCAATTAAAGGCATTGGAAGACATGCATCGGAGCATGACCGTTTATGAAAATGAACTGTTTCAACGAGGCTTACGCTATATTGCTGGGCTCGATGAGGTTGGTCGTGGACCAATCGCAGGGCCGGTCGTGGCAGCGGCGGTTGTCCTGCCCCCGTCCTTTAAGCTGCTCGGCCTAACCGATTCAAAGCAACTGTCTAAACAGAAGCGAGAAGCTTTTTACGAAGTCATTATCGCCGAAGCGATAACATACGCCGTTGAAATTATTCCGGCGCTCGAGGTCGATGCGCTCAATGTCTATCAGGCATCAATGGCTGCTATGGTTCGAGCCGTTGACAGGCTGACACTGCCGATCGAGCATTTACTAGTTGATGCTCTTACTTTACCAGTCGATGTCCCGCAAACTTCGTTAGTCAAAGGCGACCAGAAAAGCGTTTCGATCGCGGCAAGCTCTGTCGTAGCGAAAGTGGTCAGAGACAGATATATGGAGCAGCTGGAAGCAACCTATCCCGATTATGGTTTTTCAAAGCATGTCGGATATGGCACGAAGGAGCATCTTCAGGCGATTAAGGAGCTAGGCATTACGCCAGAGCACCGACGCTCCTTTGAACCAGTAAAGTCGTTGTTAAAGACTTAAGAAGGAGGGATACGATGTCGTCGTCCGTCATTCCGTCAGGTGCTGGCGCTAGTGATGCGCGGAATCAAGCGAAAGCAATTACTTTTAAGCCTGGTCAGCTGTTTTTTTGGTCGGGTGGCTAAGCTATTTCAGCAAAATCTGGCGCTGCTTTCGATAAATGGGCTTCACGTGACGGCCAAGCTTGAGGCCCCATTAACGGCAGGGCAAAGCTATTGGTTTGAAGTCCAACAAGGGGAAAGTATTCCGAAGCTTCGCGTCCTCATCGGGCAGGCGAACACCCCAGGGACGAAAGAACAATTGTTTGAGCGAATCGGAGTAGAGAAGACAAAAGCGAGTGAGCTTCTTTTTCGCCATTTGACGGCGGAGCGCTTTCCTTTTTCTAAAGACGAATTGCGTCAAGGAGCCGCTTTGCTTTTGGAGTTTAATCGTCTAAACAAGGCTGGTCTACAGACGATTAAGCAAATGATAAGCGAGCAGCTGCCACTCAAGCCGGAAATTTTCCAGGCGCTTCAAGCTCAACTTTCTCGTGAGCCATTGGTGGAACAGCTTGCTCGCTTAATGACTGCCGCCCAGCAAAGCAAGCATGAGCAGGCAAAACTCCTTTCTACCTCCCTACAGCGCGTGCTCGCTGACATACGCATGCCGGAGAGCCGTTCGTTGCTGACGACATTGTTAGCCGTATACGCAGCGGGTGAAGACCAGGATTCTCGGGCAATGGCCGCCAAGCAATTGCTGGAGCGGCTAGGTTTAATAACTGAGAAAGCAACGCGGCTACAAGCTGCTGAGGAAATGAGACAGGCATTGCTTAAGCCTGACAATCAGCCGTTTGCTCAGCAAATGAGGATAAGTGAGGCTGAGCTTCGTTCTTTGACCAGCGATGCGCAATTGAGCGGACTGCTCCGACGTGCAGCCGAAGGAAGGGGAAGCGATAAGCAAATCCTGCGCCTATTTTCGGCGAAAATAGACGGTAGCCAATTTCAGCAGCGAATGCTCTCGCTTTTGGCAAAGCTAGGAGAATTGGGTTCGCAAGAGCAGACGTTGCTGAGGGAGGCGATTTCTCTTGCTGGCGCAACGAGGCTATCCGGCCATCTTCAAAAGCTAATTTCCTTGCTCGGCTATGATTACGAGCAGGAAATCGTTCATGTTCTGCAAGGCAATCGCCCGGCGTAGGGAGCTTTGCTCACAGCGGCCTAAAGGCGTTGCTTTTGCAAAGTATGGACCAGTCTCTTCCTGTGGCGATTAAAGACCAGGTCCAGCAATTGCTGTGGCGACTTACCGGACAACAGTTGCTTGCTGAAGCGCAAACGGCTCATCGCATCAGCTTGCTCTGCAGCTACCGATTTCGCTCGGAGCATGGCAAACAGATATGACGGTACAATGGGAAGGCCAAAAAACGGAGACAGGTGCCCTTCATCCAGATCATTGCCGAATTTTGTTTTATTTAACGCTTTCATCTTTAAAAGAAACGATTATCGATGTCCAAATCCAAAATAGAATAGTAGCGGTCACAATTTTCAACCAGTACGAGCGTCCAGAAGGCTTGCTCAATGCATTCGTCCCGCTGCTAAAGGAAAAACTCTCTTTGCAAGAGTATCAGCTCTCCTCAGTCGTATGGAAAGGGATGAAGCATGCGAAAGAACGAGGCCCCTATAACAAGCAAAGCACACCGTTACACGTAAGCGCGGAAGGAGTCGATGTACGAGTATGAAGGCCCAATATCCGAAAAAAAGAAGCTGTCGCGCTCCGCTACGATAAGCAAAGGGCGAAAGCACCTCTAGTTACCGGAAAGGGGAAAGGCTTTGTTGCAGATGAGATCATCAAGCGGGCGATCGCAAACGACGTTCCGATTCAAGCCGATCCGTCTCTCGTTGAATTGCTCGGACAGCTGGAAATCGATCAAACGATACCAACAGAATTGTTTGAGGTTGTTGCTGAAGTCTTTGCCTTTATTTATCAAGTGGAGAAGCATCACGTCGACTGGTCAAAAGAAGATAGAGCCGGTTCGGGCCAGTAAATCCCATTTTATTATCAATCTCTCCTTTAAAAAAAGTAATCGTGCTCTCAGCTTATCCGTTGTTTTTCCGGACATACTAAGCAAGAGCTGCTCAAAGAGCAGTCGCACTCTACTTTCGGATGAGGAGGGAAGCATATGCCAAAAAATAAACTGCTCGTTCCAGAAGCGGAATCGTTCATGGACAATTATAAGGAAGAGTTTGCTCATGAATTCGGTATTCATTTTTCTGCACAGGAAATGGATGCGAAGGCAAAAGATATGACGCGATCCGTACTTGGTAAAACCGAATCCAACTGCCAAAAGGATGAGTAAGAAAGGCGGCGCATATCTGGAAATCCTACTTGTCTGAAAGATTTTTCGCGTGGGAGGGGAAACCCCTCCCAAAATGAGAGAATTAATGCTAAAATGGTAAAGGAACTCGCCTTTCGGCTCGAAAGAACAGAATGGCACATAAATTCATATGCAATTGATAGGAGGCAGGAGAGAGAATGAATATTCACGAGTACCAAGGAAAAGAGCTCCTACGTCAGTACGGAGTTGCGGTTCCAAACGGAAAAGTTGCATTCTCAGTAGACGAGGCTGTAGCAGCAGCGCAAGAATTAAGCACCGATGTCTGTGTAGTAAAGGCTCAGATTCATGCGGGAGGCCGCGGGAAAGCCGGAGGAGTCAAGGTTGCAAAAAAACTGGATGAAGTTCGTACATACGCTGATGAGATTTTAGGAAAAACGCTCGTTACGCATCAAACCGGACCGGAAGGGAAGGAAGTAAAGCGCTTACTGATTGAAGAAGGCTGTGACATCCAAAGCGAGTATTATATCGGGCTTGTTCTAGATCGGGCGACTTCGCGTGTCGTACTAATGGCGTCTGAAGAAGGCGGAACAGAAATTGAAGAAGTTGCTGAAGCGACACCTGAGAAAATCTTCAAGGAAGTTATTGATCCAGCTGTTGGATTACAGGCTTCCAAGCTCGCCGTCTTGCGTTTAACATCAACATTCCGAAGAAGCTTGTCGGACAAGCCGTTAAATTTATGCTCGGCTTGTATCAAGTTTTTGTAGAAAAGGATTGCTCGATCGCTGAAATCAATCCGCTCGTGACGACAGGTGATGGTCAAGTGATGGCGTTGGATGCGAAGCTGAATTTCGATTCAAACGCGCTGTATCGTCAAAAGGACATCCTTGCGTTGCGCGATTTGGAAGAAGAAGACGAAAAGGAAATCGAAGCGTCCAAATACGATTTAAGCTATATTTCGTTAGATGGGAACATTGGCTGCATGGTTAACGGTGCCGGTCTGGCGATGGCAACAATGGATATCATTAAGCATTATCATGGTGATCCCGCCAACTTCCTTGATGTTGGAGGCGGTGCAACAGCTGAAAAGGTGACGGAGGCTTTTAAAATCATCTTATCTGATAAAAATGTAAAAGGAATCTTTGTTAATATTTTTGGCGGTATTATGAAGTGTGACATTATTGCTGAAGGCGTTATTGCAGCAACGAAGCAAGTAGGACTCGAAATTCCGCTCGTTGTGCGCCTTGAAGGAACAAATGTTGATTTAGGAAAACAGATTTTGAACGATTCAGGCTTAAACATTACAGCTGCTGACTCGATGGCTGATGGCGCCCAAAAAATCGTATCTCTAGTGAAATAGAAAGGCGGGACGTGGAGATGAGTATCCTCGTAAACAAAGATACAAAAGTAATAGTACAAGGAATTACAGGAGCTACTGGCCTGTTTCACACAAAGCAGGCGGTGGAATACGGGACGAAGATCGTAGGAGGAGTGACTCCTGGAAAAGGTGGAACGGAAGTCGAAGGAATTCCGGTGTTTGACACGGTTTGTGAAGCTGTTCAAGCAACGGGAGCCAATGCTTCAGTCATTTATGTTCCTCCTGCATTTGCGGCAGACGCAATTATGGAAGCGACTGATGCCGAGCTTGATTTAACGATTTGTATTACCGAAGGCATACCGGTATTGGATATGGTCAAAGTTAAACGTTATATGGAAGGTAAAAAGACGCGCCTCATCGGTCCGAACTGCCCAGGCGTCATTACTCCAGAAGAATGTAAAATCGGGATTATGCCAGGCTATATTCATAAAAAAAGGACACGTTGGCGTCGTCTCACGTTCTGGAACACTAACGTATGAGGCGGTTCATCAGCTGTCAACGAACGGCATTGGGCAATCGTCAGCTGTCGGTATTGGCGGAGACCCGGTGAACGGCACAAACTTTATCGATGCACTCAAGCTATTTAACGACGATCCAGACACATACGCAGTTATTATGATCGGTGAAATTGGTGGAACGGCTGAGGAAGAAGCGGCCGAATGGATTAAAGCCAACATGACCAAGCCGGTTGTCGGCTTCATTGGCGGTCAAACAGCGCCTCCAGGAAAGCGTATGGGTCATGCTGGCGCCATCATTTCCGGAGGAAAAGGAACAGCAGCCGAAAAGATTAAAACGCTTGAGAGCTGCGGCGTGAAGGTTGCAGAGACACCGTCAGTAATGGGAGAGACGTTAATCACCGTACTGAAGGAGAAGGGCTTGCTCGAAAAGTGTACGACGCACGAAGCGGCCAAATAAAATGAATAAGGATAAAGCCCTCGGCAGGGGGCTTTATTCACCCATTAATGTTAAAGCCTTCTAGGCATTCTTCGAATATTAGTTTTCTCTATTTGGGTTTTTGTGCCAGTTGAAAAAACGAAAGATAGCCTAAGTGAAATTGAAAAATCCGACAACAAACGACAGATTGTGCAAAACTCTTCTATTTTTATAAATCTTCAACTTTATCCCTCGTGCTATCTTTTTCTTTCTACAGTCAACCTCATCTCCATAATAGAATGAAGTTTAACAAATCTTCTGGAAGGAAACTTTTCTAAATCGAATGCTGACTAGCTGAACATTAAAGTCATTCCGCACTACACCTCAATTAATAAAGGATGTGTCAAGATGTCCTCCTCGTTTAAACGACGCCTCGTTCATCTCCATGCGTGCAAAGGAGTCACGTACCGTTTGCTAAAAAGGGTTTTGCAGCTGGATCCGACATTGAAACAACTGTATGCGCATTCCGCCTCGCAGCTCGCGAAACAACTGGACCTCCAGCCAGCCAACGCTCGAGCGCTTTGGCACGACCTCCATAATTGTCAACTCAAACAAATTATGACCACCTATACTCGACGCGGCATTGTTCCGCTTACTGTTGCAGATGCTGCGTATCCGTATTTGCTGAAACAAATTTTCGATCCGCCGCCGGTTTTGTATGCGAAAGGGAAGCTTTCCTTATTAGCCGAGCCGTGTCTTGCCGTTGTTGGCACAAGAAAACCGACAGTAATCGGCAAAAAAAAGTATTGAAGCTCTTTTACAACCGCTGATTAAGCAAGGCTGGGTCATCGTGAGCGGCATGGCAAAAGGTATTGATGCTTATGCCCATTGGCAGGCGATCGAACAAAGGGGCCAGACGATCGCGATCCTCGGTTCTGGCTTGAATTATGTGTATCCGCCCTCCCATCGTGATTTATTTCAAAAGCTTGCAGCACAGCAGCTAATAATATCCGAATATCCACCCCACTTCCCACCAAGAAAATGGCAGTTTCCAGAACGAAACCGGCTGATTAGTGGGCTCTCTCGCGGCGTCATTGTCGTGGAAGCAAAAGAGAAAAGCGGCTCTCTCATTACTGCCGATCAAGCACTTGAGCAAGGAAGAGAAGTTTTTGCTGTTCCCGGTCCCATTTATTCACCAGCTTCACAAGGGACGAATCACCTCATACAGCAAGGAGCAAAGCTGGTCATGTCGGCGGCGGATGTACTGAATGAATTATAGCGCTTTTCCATTTAATGATATTTCAATTCCTTCTATATTATATAGGGTTGTTTAGCATGAAATATTTCAAAAAACAATCGATTTTTTTGTATCCGTTTGACAAATGTGGAAAGTCTGTTTAATAATAGGGAGGATTTTTAATTTAAACTTCGAGAGAGGGAGCTGCTATATGGCCGATTATTTAGTAATCGTTGAATCTCCCGCCAAAGCAAAGACCATTGGAAAGTATTTAGGAAAAAAATACGTCGTTAAAGCGTCAATGGGACATGTCAGGGACTTGCCAAAAAGTCAAATGGGAGTTAATGTAGAAAAAAATTTTGAACCGAAGTATATTACAATTCGGGGGAAAGGACCGGTACTGAAAGAATTAAAAACGGCTGCCAAAAAAAGTAAAGAGAATTTATCTCGCAGCTGACCCTGATCGTGAGGGAGAAGCGATTGCCTGGCATTTGGCTCATAGCTTAGATATTGATGAGCATTCGGAATGCCGCGTCGTATTTAACGAAATTACAAAACAGGCGATAAAGGACGCCTTTAAAACACCACGAAAGATAGATTCGCATTTAGTCGATGCTCAGCAAGCAAGGAGAATTCTTGATCGTCTGGTCGGTTATAATATTAGCCCACTACTATGGAAAAAGGTCAAGAAAGGTCTGAGCGCAGGCCGCGTCCAGTCTGTTGCAGTTAAAATGATTATTGAGCGCGAAAAAAGAAATTCAAGCGTTCAAACCAGAAGAATATTGGAGCATTCTAGGTCAGTTTACTCTTCAAGGTGATCCATTTGAAGCGAAGTTTTACGGAATCGACGGAAAGAAGCATGACTTGAAAACGGAACAGGACGTTCAAGCCGTGACTGGCCGGTTGGATGGGAATTTATTTGATGTCACGAGCGTCAAGAAAAAAGAGCGTAAACGCTATCCAGTCGCTCCTTTCACAACGTCTTCGCTGCAGCAGGAGGCGGCGAGAAAATTAAACTTTCGCGCTAAAAAAAACGATGATGCTTGCTCAGCAGCTATACGAAGGGATTGAACTTGGCAAAGAAGGAACGGTCGGACTAATTACTTATATGAGGACAGACTCGACTAGAATTTCAGCATCCGCTCAAGCTGAGGCAAAGCAATACATCGAAGCTAATTATGGCAAGGATTATACGAGGCAGGAAAAACGAGCAGTAAAAAAAAGGACAAAAAAAACGCAGGACGCTCATGAAGCGATTCGTCCTACGTCCATTTATAAAGACCCAAAAGCGGTAAAAAGCTTCTTGTCTCGAGATCAGTTAAGACTATATCGTTTAATTTGGGAGCGCATGGTCGCCAGTGAAATGGCCCCGGCAATTATGGATACGATGAGCGTTGATTTAGAGAATCAAGGAGTGTTATTTCGGGCGAACGGTTCGAAAGTAAAATTTTCCGGTTTTATGAAAATTTACATTGAAGGTAATGACGACGGTAAAAAAGAAGAGGATCGCCTATTGCCTAATTTGGAAGAAGGGCAAAAGGTCGAAAAGCTCGAAATCGAACCGAATCAGCACTTTACCCAGCCACCACCACGCTACACAGAAGCGAGGCTTGTTAAAACAATGGAAGAGCTTGGGATTGGTCGCCCATCAACCTATGCGCCAACCTTGGATACCATCCAACGCCGAGGCTATGTCGCTCTTGAGGAGCGCCGATTTGTCCCGACCGAATTAGGAGAGATCGTGCTGGAGCTGATCGTCGAGTTTTTCCCTGAAATTCTTGATGTTGAATTTACCGCAAAAATGGAGAATGACCTTGATTCGATAGAAGACGGAAAACACAACTGGATTGACATAATCGACGGCTTTTACGGCGGGTTTGAAAAAAAGGTTGAAGGTTGCCGAGGAAGAAATGAAGGAAGTCGAGATTAAGGATGAGCCTGCCGGCGAACAATGCGAAAAATGTGGGTCGGAAATGGTCTTTAAAATGGGACGCTACGGCAAGTTTATGGCTTGCTCGAATTTTCCGGATTGTCGTAATACTAAGCCGATAGTCAAGGAAATTGGTGTGAAATGTCCCGCTTGTAAAATAGGTAATGTCGTTGAACGAAAAAGTAAAAAAAGGCGTCTATTTTACGGTTGCGATCGATATCCGGACTGCGATTTCGTTTCCTGGGATAAACCGATTGCGAGGCCGTGTCCGAAATGCTCCGGCTTATTGGTCGAAAAGAAACAGAAAAAAAGGAGTACAGGTGCAGTGTTCATCATGCGATTATAAGGAAGAAGCTAATTAAATTGCGTAATTGTTGAATCTTGCCGAAAAAAAATATTATGATAATAAAGTAAATGTAGCGAATGGAAGATAGGAACAATTGCTAAGCTTCTTCCCAGCTAGTAAACGAATTCGTGTTTGCAAGCTTAAACATCGGGGAATCAGGTAAAGGCTCGACCTACCTGGACGGAAACTTGCGCCTTCGCTTAAAAAGATGGGGCTTACCTTTTTCAATTGACTAAACAAAATTTAGACGAAACACGGTGATGCCTTTCTTACGAGAAGGACGCCAATGCATCGAGAAATAAATGGTCGGAATTGAAGCTATTAGAAAGCCTTCACCCTCCTTGTGGTGAAGGCGTTTCTACGACGTAAAGGTTAGAGGAGTGGAAAAATGCAATCCAATAAAGTGAATGTGATCGGAGCAGGACTGGCAGGCAGTGAAGCAGCTTGGCAGCTTGCAGAGCAAGGATTAACGTCCATTTATATGAAATGAGGCCTGTGAAGCAAACGCCGGCGCACCATACAGACAAGTTCGCAGAACTCGTTTGCAGCAATTCGCTACGAGCGAATGCCTTGACGAATGCAGTCGGTGTCTTGAAGGAAGAAATGCGAAGGCTGAATTCTGTCATTATCAATTCTGCTGACCGGGCGTCCGTACCGGCTGGCGGTGCGCTTGCTGTAGACCGCCATCAATTTGCAGAGGCCGTTACGGTTCAAGTGAAGCATCATCCAACGTGAAGGTTATGACAGAAGAGGTTGTTGACCTTCCTGAAGGACCGACGATTGTTGCCACAGGGCCATTAACTTCGGAGACGTTGTCCCAAAAGCTTCAAGCACTTACTGGTGAGGAATATCTTTATTTTTACGATGCGGCTGCTCCAATTATTGAAACGGATTCGATCAATATGGACAAAGTCTATTTAAAATCGCGCTATGATAAAGGCGAAGCAGCTTATTTGAATTGTCCGATGACAGAAGAGGAATTTGATCGCTTTTATGACGCTTTAATTTCGGCAGAAACTGTACCATTAAAAGAATTCGAGAAAGAAATCTTTTTTGAAGCTGCATGCCGATTGAAGCGATGGCTAGCCGCGGCAAGAAAACGATGCTTTTTGGACCGATGAAGCCTGTCGGATTAGAGGATCCGAAAACAGGAAAGCGTCCTTATGCCGTTGTTCAGCTGCGTCAGGACAACACGTCAGGAACATTGTATAATATCGTCGGATTTCAAACTCATTTGAAGTGGGGTCCACAAAAGGAAGTGTTACAATTGATTCCGGGGCTTGAGGAAGCAGAAATCGTCCGCTATGGGGTGATGCATCGAAATACTTTTATCAACTCACCGAACCTGCTCAAGCCGACCTATCAATATAAAGAGCGTGACGAATTATTTTTGCCGGGCAGATTACCGGCGTAGAGGGCTATGTTGAATCGGCAGCATCTGGCTTAATTGCCGGTCTCAATGCCGCAAGACTGTTGCAGGACAAACAATTATTCGAGCTCCCTCCCGAAACGATTTTAGGCAGTTTGGCCAATTATATTACGACTGCCAATCCTGATAACTTTCAGCCAATGAACGCAAATTTTGGTTTATTACCACCATTAGATGTAAAAATTCGCCAAAAAAAGGAAAGAAACAATCAGCTTGCTGAGCGCGCATTAGCCTCGATTCAGAATTTTGTGAAAAAAATGTAAACAATATTGTCATAACCTCTGTTTCATGATAGAATTTAGTAGCTTTAAGAGGTGAGAGAACTGTATGAGCTTTCCTGATAAAGAATGGCTTTCTCGTTTCGTCCGTTATTTACAGGTGGAGAAAAACAGCTCAGCGCACACGATTAGAAATTATACGCAGGATATTGAGGATTTCCGCTTGTTTGTCAAACAATACGAGCCTCATACCTTTGCCCATATTTCTGAGTTAGAGGTGCGAGAGTATTTAACAGCCCTCTATGAAAAAAAATACGGGCGTAATTCGGTAGCTCGTAAAATTTCAGCATTACGGAGCTTTTACCGTTTTCTGCTTAGGGAAAAGCTAGTACAACGAAATGTGTTTGCTCAAACCCACTTGCCAAAACAGGCCACAAAGCTGCCTAGTTTTTTTGTATGAAGAAGAGATGAACCAGCTCTTCTCCTCTTTAACAGGTGAAAAAGCCCTAGACAAACGCGATCGCTCGATTATTGAGCTGCTCTATGCAACCGGAATCCGTGTCAGTGAATGCAGTCAATTACACGTAGGCGACCTAGATTTTTCCATTGGAACGGTGTTTGTTACCGGAAAAGGAAGAAAGGAGCGCTACGTTCCTGTCGGTTCATTCGCTTGCGATGCATTGCAAGATTATTTGGACAGCGCACGAGTAGAATTGTTGAGAAAAGGGGATAACGAAACGAAACGCTTGTTTCTTAATTATCGCGGCGGTCCGCTATCTGAAAGGAGTATTCGTACGGTACTTTTAAAGCGTGTAGAACAGGCTGCCATCTCTACGCGTGTCCGGCCGCACGATATCCGCCATTCCTTTGCTACACATCTGCTGAATAACGGGGCTGACCTTCGGGTTGTTCAAGATCTGCTTGGGCATGAAAACCTGTCAACAACCCAGATATATACACATGTGACGAAGGAGCGGCTGCGAGATGTTTATATGAACCATCATCCACGCGCATGAGCAAGCGCGCCCGTCAAGGAGGAATAAAGATGAACAGTTCGTTTCATGCAACAACCATTTTCGCTATACAGCACCAAGGAGCTTGCGCTATGGCTGGGGATGGGCAAGTAACCTTTGGAAATGCCGTCGTAATGAAGCATACAGCTAAAAAAAGTCCGTCGGATTTATCAAGGTAAAGTGCTGGCCGGGTTCGCTGGTTCGGTTGCAGATGCCTTCACCCTTTTTGAAAAGTTTGAAGGCCGTCTGGAAGAGTTTAATGGGAACTTGCAGCGCGCTGCCGTGGAATTAGCAAAAGAATGGCGCAGCGATCGAGTGCTGCGCAAGCTTGAGGCGATGCTGATCGTCATGAATAAGGAGGGAATCCTTCTCGTTTCTGGTACGGGAGAAGTTATCGAACCGGATGACGGTATACTGGCGATCGGTTCAGGTGGAAACTATGCGCTGGCGGCAGGTCGAGCTCTTAAGCAACATGCCTCGGAGCTGAGTGCTCGCGCAATCGCAACTGCTGCTTTGAAAACAGCGGCAGAAATTTGTGTTTACACGAATGAAGAGTTAGTTGTTGAGGAAATTGCTGATTAAAAGATTGTTGAACGATTGAAAATTCGCGGATGCGGTCGGCAGGCCGGCGCATGTAGTCGCTTCTAAGGAGAAACCTCGAATTTTAAAGGAACGACGATGCAATGCTCTAACTGTGAGAGGGCAGCGTTATCCTTTAAATCCGTGAGGCTTCACGTGCTGAAACTAAGGGTTTAGATGCGCCCCCGTGTTTAGTTCAATGTAGCTATGTTCCGTAGCTTAATCCGCAAATGAGATGGAGAGTGATCGCTTTGGAAAGTCCTTTAACGCCTAAACAAGTTGTTGAACGGTTGGATCAATATATTGTCGGACAGGAAGCAGCCAAGAAATCAGTCGCCATAGCTCTTCGAAACAGGTATCGTCGCAGCCTGCTTGATCAAAAGCTGAAAGACGAAATCACTCCTAAAAACATCCTCATGATCGGCCGACGGGTGTCGGGAAAACCGAGATTGCCCGCCGCTTAGCAAAGCTCGTCGGTGCTCCTTTTGTCAAGGTTGAGGCGACCAAATTCACAGAGGTTGGTTACGTCGGGCGGGATGTTGAATCGATGGTGCGGGATCTGATCGAAACGAGTGTCCGCATTATTAAGGAAGAGAAGCTGCTAGGGGTGCGTGAACAAGCGAAGAAGCAGGCAAACCAAAGGCTAGTCAATTTGCTCGTACCAACGAAAAAAAAAGCAGGCAAGCTATAAAAATCCATTTGAAATGCTTTTTGGGAATCAGGAAAATGAACAACAGGAGCCTGAAGATACAGCACAGGAACCGTCCGTTGCTCAACAAAAAAAAGCAAAAAGCGCATCAGTTGGCTTTAGGCGAGCTTGAAGACATATGGTGACGATTGAGGTTGAGGAGCAGTCCCAGAACTTTATGGATATGTTCCAGGGAGCAGGAATGGAGCAAATGGGCATGAACATGCAGGAAATGCTCGGAGGAATGCTTCCGAAGAAACGAAAAAAAACGCCGGCTGTCAGTGGCTGAGGCGCGGAAGGTGCTGACCGAAGAAGAAGCACAAAAGCTGATCGATATGGACGAGGTTTCGCAGGAAGCAATTAAGCGGGCCGAGCAGCTTGGCATCATTTTTATCGATGAAATTGACAAGGTAGCCGGAAAAGGTCAGCAACAATCGGCAGATGTATCGCGTGAAGGCGTTCAGCGTGATATTTTACCGATAGTGGAAGGTTCGACAGTCGTTACAAAGTACGGTCCAGTAAAAACCGACCACGTGCTATTTATCGCCGCCGGTGCCTTTCATATAGCGAAGCCCGCAGATCTGATTCCTGAGCTTCAAGGGCGCTTTCCGATTCGAGTGGAGCTCGCTAATTTAACAGTGGATGACTTTGTCCGAATTTTAGTAGAGCCTGACAATGCTCTGATTAAGCAATATATCGCGCTATTAGAAACAGAAGGTATAAAAGTTTCGTTTTCAGACGAAGCTGTTCATAAGATTGCGACAATTGCAACAGAGGTTAATCAGGATACAGAAAATATCGGCGCGCGCAGACTGCATACACTTTTGGAGCGCTTATTGGAGGATTTATCGTTCGAAGCTCCCGACATCACGTTAGAGGAGATTGTCATCACGCCTAAATATGTCGAGGATAAGCTAGAGCAAATCGCAAAAAAATCGAGATTTGAGTCAATATATTTTATAATAATTGAGGAGGAAAAGGAATGAGTTTATTATCAAGAACACGTAAGATCAACGAAATGCTGCAAAAATCGGGGGGAAAGCATGTTAACTTTCGGGATATGGCCGAAACCTTGCGTGAAGCGATTAGCGCAAATGTTTATGTAGTTAGCCGTCGTGGAAAGTTATTAGGCTATGCCATCAATCAGGAAATTGCCAATGAACGCATGGACAAAATGCTGCAGGAGCGACAATTCCCTGAACAATATACGACCGGTCTTTTTAAAATTGATGAAACATCGGCGAATCTCGACATTCATAGCGAGCATACAGCCTTTCCGGTCGAAAACAAGGATTTGTTTGAAACGGGATTGACAACGATTGTCCCGATTCAAGGAGGCGGACAGCGGCTCGGAACATTAATTTTGTCTCGTTTAAACGAAAACTTTAACGACGATGATTTAATTTTAGCCGAGTATGGTGCAACCGTTGTTGGCATGGAAATACTTCATGAAAAAACGCAGGAAATCGAGAGTGAAGCACGAAGCAAGGCCGTTGTCCAAATGGCGATTAGCTCTCTCTCCTACAGCGAGCTAGAAGCTGTGGAACATATTTTCCAAGAGCTAGACGGAAAAGAAGGCTTGCTCGTGGCTAGTAAAATTGCCGATCGGGTCGGAATTACCCGTTCTGTCATCGTTAATGCACTGAGAAAGCTCGAGAGTGCAGGGGTCATTGAGTCTCGCTCCCTCGGGATGAAAGGAACGTATATTAAAGTGTTGAATGACAAATTTTTGGTCGAGCTCGACCGCATCAAATCAAAATAAAGTATCAGAAACCGTCTGAAAAGGACGGTTTTTTTTGATCCTTGAAAATGAATGTTTTCACGGGGGAACGTCGCCTTTGTCGCGAAATTAGCGATGCTAACGATAGGTAAGGCTGCGTTTTGTCGAATTAGCGCGATTGTTGAATACTAATACATTTTCACTATTGGCGAATTAGGTATTTTTTTTACCTAGTAAGGTCTAAAAGGCTAGACTATCACGAATTTCCTATTATATTTCAGAATGAGTAATTGAGAAGACATATAAAATAAGTCTAAAAGAATAGTTCTTTTATATTGAAAGTGGCGTTTTTTTAGAAAAGGTGTTAGACTTTTAGGCTAATTTTTAATACAATTTTCATAGAACGTATTATGTGTAAATATGTAGAAAAATGAAATAAAACAATGAATATTCACGTTTCACAACGACGAACAGAAAGGTGTGAGCAAGGTGAATTTGTTTTCCGGAACGACAATGAAAGTGTTGGAAGCCGGGTTAAAAGGGTCCGAACTGCGTCATCAAGCTATTTCCCAAAATATAGCCAATGTCGATACGCCGAACTATAAATCCAAATCGGTACAATTCAAGCAAGCGCTAGATGAAGAAATGTCGAAAACAGTTGCCTCTTATCGAACGAATGAAAAGCATTTGGAATTTAGTAGCAGTCAAAAGGGTCCGGCGGTAGTCACAAGGAATCATACGAGCTATAACCATAATGGAAACAACGTTGATATCGATCAGGAAATGGCTGAATTGGCTAAAAACCAAATCTACTATAACAGTTTGGTCGAACGGTTAAACGGAAATTTTCAAATTTGAAAATGGTTATTCGGGGAGGTAATTAACGCTTATGTCTATTTTCAGCGGCTTTAATACTAGTTCATCCGCCTTGACGATGCAGCGATTGCGAATGGATGTCGTTTCTGCAAATATGGCGAATGCTGAGACGACAAGAGCGCACCTCGTCAATGGTGAATGGCAGCCTTATCGAAGGAAAATGGTTATGACCCAGTCGGCTAACGCTGCTCCTTTTTCAGCACACTTAAACGATGCGATGAAAAAAAATAATCGTGAAATCGGCAATGGCGTCACAGTGACCGGAATTGTGAATGACCCAACTCCTTTTCAGCTCGTCTATCAACCGGAGCATCCGGACGCAAATGAAGAAGGGTATGTAGAGATGCCTAATGTAGACCCACTAAGGGAAATGGTCGATCTGATGAGCGCGACTCGTTCCTACGAAGCGAATGTTACCACATTAAATGCGTCCAAAAATATGCTGTTGAAAGCATTAGAAATCGGAAAATAGGAGGTTTTGTACATATGGCCGTGACGAATAACATTAGCCAGTCACCTTTCGTCAATTCTGTTCAGGACACCGCAAGAGCCAATCCGTTAAGCACGCCTGCCGAAGCGCAGCAATCTTTTAAAACGGCCCTCAGTCAAGCGATACAGGATGTCAATCTCTTGCAGCAGGAATCGGCAGAGAAAACAAAGCAGCTAGCAGCCGGAGAACTTGAGAGCTTGCATGACGTCATGATAACAGGACAAAAGGCTAGCGTAGCGCTACAAGCGACAGTTGAAGTTAGGAACAAAGTCATTGAGGCGTACCAGGAAATAATGAGAATGCAAGTCTAGTAAAAAAAGAGATAGCAGAATTTTGACAGTTGTGAATGAATGCAGGAGGCCCATGAATGAGAGATTAGTACCATACAAAGAAAAATTATTAGAATATTGGTCGGCGAAATCAAAATCACAAAAAGGGTTGCTTGTCGGAGCGGTCGTTATTGTTCTCATCCTCTTGATTTTCTTAATCGCTATCATGACGAGTAAAAACCACGTTCCTCTTTATACGAACCTATCTATCCACGAAACAGGTCAAATCAAGGAGCGTCTCGATGCTATGGGCGTCTCGTCAGAGCTGACAAACGACGGAACAACGATTCTTGTACCGGAGCAACTAGTTGATAACTTAAAGGTCGAATTGGCTGCTGAAGGCATTCCAAGCAGCGGAAGCATTGATTATTCTTTTTTTAAAGAACAAATGGGCTTCGGTATGACAGACAATGAATTCACGGTTATCGAACGGGCGGCGATGCAATCAGAGCTCGCCAATTTAATTCGTAATATTGACGGGGTAAGACAGGCGTCAGTCATGATCACTCTTCCGGAAGAAAGCGTCTGGTTAAATGCAGGTCAAGAAACTTCAACTGCAGCGATCGTAGTCGAGCTTGCTCCCGGCTACGAGCTCGAACAGGAGCAAGTAAAGACGATGTTTCATCTCGTTTCAAAAAGTGTTCCGAATCTCCCTATAGAGAATATCGGCATTTCTGATCAAATGTTTAATGATTATACGTATGAAAATTCAGGAGCGGATTCTGCACTTTCCGCATTTGAAGAGCAGAGAGCGATTCAACGAGAAATCGAGCGTGATTTAACAAGAAACCTTCAGCAAATGCTTGGAACAATGGTTGGCCGTGACAAAGTGCTCATTTCTGTGACGACAGACATTGACTTTACACAGGAGAACCGGACCGAATCGTTGGTTGAAGCCGTTGATCCGGAAAATGTCGAAGGGATCGCAATTAGTATAGAGCGAATTACCGAGGCTTACAGCGGTGAAGGTGTCGATGAAGGCGGTGTGGCTGGCACAGGAGACGAGATCCCGAACTATCCAGGAGTGGTCGGGCAAGGCGACTCCGAATGGGACCGAGAGGAAGAACGAATTAACAATGAAGTCAATCGAATACAACGAGATATCGTGGAAAGCCCTTATAAAATTAGGGACTTGGGTATTCAAGTCATGATTGAGCCTCCAGATGGGCTGGAAGCCTTACCGTTGCAACAAGAGAATGATATTCGACAAATATTAGCGACGATCGTTCGAACGAGTATTTCCGAAGTGTATACAGAAGAGCTAACGCCAGAGGTTATTAATGAAAAGATCGTTGTTTCGTCACAGCCATTTGATGGCAAAATGACGATGGATATTGAACCGACATCTGCCATTCCTGCGTGGCTTTATATCGTTGGTGGCGTATTAATTGCTCTGATCATTTTGTTGTTCGTCTTATTAATGAGAAAGCGGAAGACCGGAGAAATAGAGAGTGAGGAGCCGGAGCTTGACGAAGAAAGGTTGGCTGAAGACATACCGGAGCTACCAGACGAGGAAGTCGGAGAAGCCGCTACGATGAGAAAACAGCTTGAAAAGCTGGCTAAGGATAAGCCGGAGGATTTCTCGAAGCTACTGCGTACTTGGCTGTCTGAAGATTAGGAGGGAACGAATTGGCGCTAGCGACAAATCGATTAAGTGGCAAACAAAAGGCTGCGATTTTACTCATCTCGTTGGGGCCGGATGTATCGGCCCAAGTGTATAAACATTTATCTGAGGAAGAAATCGAGCAGCTCACTCTAGAAATTGCGAATGTTCGAAAAGTGGACAGTGAAATGAAGGAAACGGTACTTGAGCAATTCCATTCGCTAGTATTGGCACAGGACTATATTGCTCAAGGCGGGATCAGCTATGCAAAAAGCGTTTTGGAAAAAGCGCTCGGCGAGGAAAATGCCGTTGAAATCATTAATCGCTTAACCTCAACCTTGCAAGTTCGTCCGTTTGATTTTGCGAGAAAGTCTGACCCGTCACAAATTTTGAATTTTATCCAAAATGAACACCCACAAACGATCGCTTTAATTCTCTCCTACTTAGACTCTGTTCAGGCAGGACAAATTTTATCTGAGCTCCAGCCAGAGGTTCAAGCTGATGTTGCAAAGCGAATAGCGGTTATGGACAGTACATCGCCAGAAATTGTAAACGAAGTAGAAACGATTTTGGAGCAAAAGCTTTCATCAACTGTCACCCAGGATTATACGGAAGCTGGAGGAATCGAATCTGTCGTCGAGGTGTTGAACAGCGTCGACCGGAGTACTGAGCGAACTATTTTAGAGTCATTGGAAATACAAGATCCGGAGCTCGCTGAGGAAATTAAAAAGCGGATGTTCGTGTTTGAGGATATCGTCACCCTCGATAATCGCTCGATTCAGCGAGTCATTCGTGATGTAGAAAATGAAGACTTGCAGCTAGCCTTGAAAGTCGCAAGCGAAGAGGTGAAAGAAGTTCTCTTCAGCAATATGTCACAGCGAATGGCCGAAGCATTTAAAGATGAAATGGAGTTTATGGGACCTGTCCGCTTACGAGATGTCGAGGAAGCCCAATCGAGAATCGTCTCGATTATCCGCCGCTTGGAAGAAGCAGGTGAAATCGTTATCGCTCGCGGTGGAGGAGATGATATCGTTGTCTAAAATTTTTAAGTCTGAGTCTTTGCATAAAAAGGAAGCAAGGCCGATTACGATTCGTAGCCTAGCGCATTTTCAGGAGCTTAACGCCGATTTACCGGAGCCTGAAAAAGATCCTGAGCTCACTCCTTCGTGGGTGGAAGAATACGCAAATAAAAAAAATAACTGAAGCCGAAGACATTGCGAGTCAAATCCGTTCTGACGCTGAACGAAATGCTGCAGAAAGCCGGAAGCGTCTGGAACAGGAAGAGGAAGAGACAAAGAAGCGCATGCAGGCATTGATTGCAGAAGCGAAGGAAAGCGGCTATCAGGAAGGCTATAATCAAGGAGAAGAGAACGGTTATCGTGAATATCGAGCCAAGCTTGAGCAGGCCAGACAGATTGTTCGGCGTGCCTCTGACGATTACGAGCAAGTAATTGTCGACGCAGAGCCAGTCATTCTTGAGCTGGCTCAAGCGCTGTGCGAGCGAATGCTTCGAGTGAAATTGAAGGAGGAGCACAGCCTTTGGATGAAACTGTTAGCTCAAGTGATGCAGGAAGTTCGGGAGCATGAGCAAGTAAAGATTTATGTCGAGCCGGTCTGGTTTGAGTGGACGTTGCAGCAAAAAGAGGAATTAAAGCGTCTGCTACTTCGAGCAGAATCTCTACATATTTACCCGGATGCTGACCTGCCGGAAAACGGCTGCATCGTCGAAACGGAATTTGGCCGCCTCGAGGCTTCGTTGGACAGCCAATTGACAGAGCTGAAGAAACAGCTCCTCGAGAGCTTAAAGGAGGAATAGGATGGATGCGAAAGCACTCGTCAACGTGCTGCCCGAACTTTCGCCTTATAAATGGTACGGGAAGGTTAATCGAGTCGTCGGATTAACAATTGAATCCATTGGCCCCCAAGCTTCAATCGGTGATCTTTGCTACATACTCGTCGGAAAAGCTTCGAAAACACGAGTCATGGCAGAGGTGGTCGGTTTTCGTGATGAGCACGTATTGCTTATGCCGCTAAATGGGACAGTCGATATTTCACCAGGAAGCCTAGTTGAAGCGACTGGCAAGCCATTACAAGTAAAAGTAGGACTTTCCTTAATTGGCCAAGTCATCGATGGTTGTGGTAAACCTCTCAACGGTGAAGAACTCCCGAAAGGTTTAACCGCTTTTCCGACGGATAACAAGCCGCCTAATCCGCTAGAGCGTGTGAGAATTCTTGAAAAGATGAGTCTCGGTGTTCGTTGCATTGACAGTTTGTTCACCGTTGGAAAAGGACAGCGAATCGGAATATTTGCCGGGAGCGGAGTAGGAAAAAGTACATTGCTAGCCATGATCGCCAAAAATTCAGCCGCCGATGTTAATGTGATCGCCTTAATCGGAGAACGAGGACGCGAAGTCAAGGATTTTATCGAGCGTGACCTTGGAGAAGAAGGTTTGAAACATACCGTCCTCGTAGTCGCCACTCTGATCAGCCAGCATTGATGAGGATTAAGGGGGCGCTGACGGCAACGGCGATTGCCGAGTATTTTCGTCAGCAAGGGCTGCACGTCAATTTAATGATGGATTCCGTGACACGCTTTGCAATGGCGCAGCGCGAAATCGGACTTGCTGTCGGTGAGCCTCCTACGACCAAGGGCTACCCGCCGTCGGTATTTGCCACACTACCGAAGCTGCTTGAACGTTCGGGAACAGACAGGAACGGAACGATCACGGCTTTTTATACGGTTCTTGTCGACGGTGATGATCTGAATGAACCGATAGCCGATGCGGTTAGAGGTATATTGGACGGGCATCTAGTACTCGATCGGAAGCTTGCGAATAAAGGTCAGTTTCCGGCAATTAATGTGTTAAAAAGCATTAGCCGCGTGATGACAGATATTACCGAACAAAATCACCAGGATGCTGCTGACAAGCTGCGCTCCTTACTCGCTACGTATTACGAATCGGAGGACCTCATCAATATTGGTGCCTACAAACGAGGCACTTCAAAGGACGTCGATGCTGCCATCAAAGCATATCCTGAGATTATCGCTTTTTTTGAAACAGTCGACGGAAGAAGTCATGGGGCTCGAGGAATCAGTGCAACGTCTGATCGAACAGTTTGGAAGAGGTGAACAGTAAACATGTCATTCGAGTACTCTTTGCAAAAGGTCATGGACGTGAAGGAGCAGGAAAAGTTTCAAAGCCAGCTCTACTATAAGGAAGCCATCGGACAGTTTGAGCAGGTTGCGACGAAGCTCTATCATTCATTGAAACGGAAAGAATCGCTTGAAGCTAAGGCGCGTGAACAAATTACGGCAGGAGTAACGATTTTCGAGCTGCAGCAGCACCAGAGCGAATTACTTCGCCTGCAGCAGGAAATCAATCAGCTTCAACGGCAGACACAGCAGGCGAGAGAGCAAATGAATATCCGGCAGCGCGACTTGGTTGATAAATCGGTTGAAGCGAAAAAGTTTGAAAAAATGAAACAGCTCGGGCGTGAGGAATTTGAGCAGGAGCAGCACCGCCTTGAAACGAACGAAATGGACGAGCTCTCGGTACAACTGTATGGAAAGCAGTGGAATTAGGTGATGAAATGAGTACAAAAGAAAATCGCAGGAGGAGCAAGTGGCAATGGTTTTTAATATTTGGATTATTCCCCGTATTGTTTTTTTTGTCATTATCGGTGCCGCCGTCGTTTCGTTGCTGGATATAGACTTGGTGGAGCAAGGGAAAAAAGCCATTTCATCATTTACCGACGGGCGGGACCAAGCGGAAACGGAAAATGCTGAGCTTGCGGGGGCCATTACGGAAATGGAAGGCACGATCGCTTCATTGCAAACTAAAGTGGCCGAACTTGAGACCGAGCTTACCGATAAAAACAATCAGCTTGATTCGCTAGAAAGGGAAAATGAGGAACTGCTCATTGCCCAAGAGGAAGGGGAGGCAGGGCAGGGAGTTCAGCACGATTTGACTGAGGTTGCCAAACTATACGAATCGATGTCTGCCAAAAATGCAGCTAGGATCATTGCTGAGCTCTCAGTCGATGAAGCCCTTATGCATTTATCGTACGTATCGTTGGAAAGCAGGGCTGCTATCTTAGCGAAGCTCGAAAGCTCAGATGCTGCTGATATTGTTGTTCAGTGGGCAAACCAAAATTAATATTGAACCGATTTCCTTGGAAGGGAGGTGAACGAATGAACAATGGCATTGCTATATTAGCGTCAAATGCAAGAGCATTAGCTCCGGAAAAAGGGCTGTCAGCTTCGAGTCCAGGGCTGCTGCCACCTTTGCTGAGCTACTGGAAGTCTCTCTTTTGCCAGGAGAAGGAAAGGAAAACACCGGAAAACGAACGCTGGACTTAATTAGCTCGCTCACTCAGCAGTTAGACTTGAGCTCGGCCGAACGTTTAGAGCCTACCGAGGATGTGAAGACGCTTTTGTCCGTTTTACTGCAGCTAGATGAGGAAGATGGGGAGAAAGCGGAACTGCTGCAGCACTACTTGGCGGCGATTAAGGAAATATTAGTGAATGCAGGCGACGAGCTCGACTACAGTGAGGAGCTTTCGTCAACAGAACATGCCCTTTTACTGCTGATCGCTTTTGCTCAGATCGAACACTCGGGACAAGCGGACGACACAGAGGAATTTACTTTACATCAGTTGCTAACGACTGTCTTCCCGAAGCTCGATATAGATACGGACAGTCTCGCACCTGGCCAATGGGTAGAAAGGCTGACGGCGTTATTTAAGGAAGGCTCTCTTGAACTTGCGCCTTTGCTTAGTCAAACAGAGCGTAGCTTGGAAAAAAAGGGCCGGTTCGTCTGACGTTAGCAGACTCTTTTCGTTTCATACTGAGCCGGGGTCAGCAGCGAGTGAGCTCACAGCCAAAAATCGGTTTCGTTTCATCCTGAGCGCACACGATAATCAAACAAGGAACGGACTGATGATGGATGCATTTGCCATGCAGAGCGTCAACAGTTCGAGCGAGAAAATACAAGGGTTCGCTCAAATGATGACGCAGCCTGAGCAAACGGTCATCCATGTTAACCAACAGCAGACGCTCTCTGACCAACAGCAACAATTTATTAGGCAATTTCAGTACGTGATTCAGCGGCATGCAGCATTGACAGCGCAGGCGGGGACGGGAGAGACAACGTTGTCGATTAAGCTCCATCCCGAGCATTTAGGCCGGCTCGATATTCAAATCGTTCGGATCGAAGGGGCTCTCATTGCTAGGATACTGACAGGCTCACAGGCTTCAAGAGAGCTGATTGAATCACAGCTGTCTCATTTGCGCCATGCCTTTTTACAGCAGCAGCTAAACGTCGAGCGTATTGAAGTGGCCGAACAGCCGTTTTTTGAACAGAAGCAGCAATCGGCTTCTGATGAAAAAAAAGCGTCAGCAGCAAATGAGCGAGAATGAGCAGAACAACGAGCACGATGAAGAAGACTTCGCGGAATTTTTGCATGCGCTGACGATTGATGAGCAGGTTTAGGAGGTGAAAGAATGACAGCAGTGATTGAGTCTTACTTATTGCCAAAGACGGCGGGTACCATGCAGCCTTCAGGTAGTAACAGTCTTGGCAAGGATGATTTTCTAAAGCTGCTTATCGCGCAGCTCCAAAATCAGGATCCGACAAATCCGATGGACGATCGGGAATTTATCGCCCAGATGGCGACCTTTTCTAGCCTTGAGCAGATGACCAATATGAACCAGTCTTTGCAGCGCTTTGTCGATATGCAAACAACCCAAAGCCTTGTACAGCACAGTGAGCTCATCGGTGAGAAGGTTAAGTGGCTTCAGCTTGTAGACGTTGATGAATACCGTCAAGAAATTCAATATCTTGAAAATACAGTTACTAGCGTCAGGTTAGAAAACGATGGAAGCATCAGGCTCCAATTAGATGACGGACGCTGGATAAGCAATTATCAGCTCGTCCAAATCGGTTTGGAAAATAATAAGGAAGACCCAGAAGATGAGGAGCCAGTGAAAGAAATTGAGGAGTGAGTCAGATTGGATCCAAGAATAGCGGCATCGCTTCAGCCTTTGCATTGCACCCCGGCTTCCGAACGTAGAGAAGCTGTTTCCGACGCTTCAGGAGGTCATTTTAAGCAGTTGCTGCAAACGGAGCTTAATCAGGTTAGGAAACCCTTGAAGATAAGCAAGCATGCGGAGCAACGAATGGAGGCGAGAGGTATTACAATTGCGCCTTCAACCTGGACGACCATTTCCTTAAAAATTCAGGAAGCGAAAGAAAAAGGAATTACTGACTCCTTAGTCATTACTGATGCTGCGGCCTTAGTCGTCAGTGCAAAAAAATCAAACAGTGATTACGGCGTTGGATCGAGAAGAGGCTGGCGAGCAAATCTTTACAAATATTAATGGAACGATAGTCATTAACTAACAAACGGTCCGGACCATAAAGGGAGGACGACATGCTGCTGAATGACAGAAGCAGCAAAGAAAAGAAAGGATGATGTTCAATGTTACGCTCAATGTACTCTGGTATTTCCGGGATGAAAAATATGCAAACGAAGCTCGATGTAATTGGTAACAATATTGCCAATGTCAACACGTACGGGTTTAAAAAGGGAAGAACCACGTTTTCCGATATGGTGAGCCAGCAGCTGGCAGGCGCGACATCGCCGGGAGAAAACCGCGGTGGAGTGAATGCGAGACAGGTCGGCCTAGGAATGCAGCTAGCTTCAATTGATACAATTCACACTCAAGGCAGCCTGCAAAATACTAATCGAGCACTCGATTTAGGTATTTCTGGTGACGGCTATTTTATCGTAGAAGATGGCGAGACACAATACTATACGAGAGCGGGTAACTTTTATCTCGACTCAGAAGGTAATGTCGTTAACGCAAACGGCCTTTATTTACTGGATACGAATGAAAATCGCATCAATTTTATTGACATTGCAGGCGACCTTGACAACATTAAAAGCTTTAGTATCGGAGCAGATGGCAGTATTAACATTATTGATAATGAAGGCGAAGTCATTGAGTCCGATATCCAAGTTGCGCTTGCGAAGTTTAGTAATGCCGAAGGATTAGATAAGGCCGGCGATAATTTATATATGGTTTCCACCAACTCCGGCGCACCGGAAATCTTCGCACCAGGTGACGGCGGGGTTGGGACGCTAGTCGCGGGTACGCTCGAAATGTCGAACGTTGACCTCTCTGATGAGTTTACAGAAATGATTGTTGCGCAACGTGGCTTTCAGGCAAATACACGAATTATAACGACTTCTGATGAAATACTTCAAGAGCTAGTGAATTTGAAACGATAGAAAAAAGGAGGCTGGGTCAGACTTCTAACGTCTGACCCAAATAAACGATGATTGAACTGATACGAATCAACGGTCAGCCTTTCTTGTTAAATGTCCTGTTAATCGAACAAATTGAAGCTTTTCCCGATACGACAATTACGTTGACTAACGGAAAAAAAATCGTCGTGCGCGATTCAATGGACGAGGTGAAGCGTTTGATAAATGAACGATTTGAGCACATTGGTTTAATCGGAACCTTTACAGAAACGGGGGGAACATAAATTGTTTAAAAATAAGCTAGCCAGCATTTTCATGATCCTCGTATTGGCGATAGCTTTTGCCGCTGTTGCTACACTGGTGATTGTGCCGAATGTCATGAACCAGCAGGCGGCATCTGCTGAGCCAACAATTGATGAAATTGTCGCCCAGTCGTATCAAACCGAACAAATGACAACAAACCTACTATCCAATGATTTCGTCCGTGCCAGCTTCAGCGTCCATGTGGACAGCAAGGAGGCTTTGAAGGAAATTGAGAAACGCGATTTTCAAATAGAGAATATTATTTTAAGAACTTTATCCGGCAAAGAATCAGCTGATTTAGCTGGTCCAGAAGGAATGGAAGGTCTAGAGAAAGAGCTGAAGAGTCAAATTGATAAACTCATGCAAACTGGCTCGGTTGTTCACGTTTATACAACAGCCTGGGTGATTCAATAATCATATGCTGCACTAGGCTTTTGTTTTGTCTGCTTCAGCGGGATTAACGAGATTGAGAGGTGAAGCTGGTGGCTGACATTTTATCGCAAGGGGAGATTGACGCCCTGCTATCGGCACTGTCGACGGGGGAGATGGATGCTGATGAGCTGAAAAAAAGAAGAAACAGAGAGAAAAATTAGGGTTTACGATTTTAAGAGAGCTTTACGATTTTCAAAGGATCAAATTCGCAGTTTATCACGAATACACGAAAATTTCGCGAGGCTATTAACGACATTCTTTTCTGCCCAGCTACGAACGTTTGTCCAGATTTCTGTCGCGTCGGTCGATCAATTGCCTTACGAGGAGTTCATTCGTTCGATTCCGAAAATGACGATTCTCAATGTATTTGAGCCACATCCACTAGACGGCAGATTACTGATGGAAATTAACCCGAATATCGCTTATGCGATGCTCGACCGTTTACTCGGTGGAAAGGGTGAAAGTGTTAATAAAATTGATAGCTTAACAGAAATCGAAACCCGTATTATGTCCCAGTTGTTTCAGCGAACGATGGATAGCTTTCAAGAAGCCTGGGCCTCTGTAATCGAGATTGAGCCGCAGATGGAAGAAATTGAAGTGAATCCGCAATTTATTCAAATGGTTTCTCCGAACGAAACGGTCGTGGTCATTTCCTTAGCGACGACGATTGCGGAAACCTCAGGAATGATTAATATTTGTCTGCCGCACGTTGTTCTTGAAGAGATTTTGCCCAAGCTTTCTATCCGTTATTGGATGCAGGAGAAGAAAAAGGAGCGGGAACCAAAAGAGCAAGGAATGATCGAAGGTCACGTACGTCAAGCACCAGTAGAAATACAGGCTGAACTAGGTCGATCAGAAATAACGATTCTTGAATTTTTGAACTTGGACAACGGTGACGTAATCGAGCTTGACCAAGCGTTTAATCAAGCGTTGACCGTCAATGTCGGAGGAAACAAAAAAATATTATGCACAACCCGGAAAAAGCAAAAAGAAAATTGCTGTCCAAGTGACAGACGTTGTTGAGGAGGGAGACGTCCATGAATGATGATATGCTTTCCCAGGAAGAGATAAACGCGCTTCTCAAAGGAGTAGACTCGGCTGGCAAAGGTGATACCGGTCAGCTGGAACAACTTAAGGCCGATGAGCGTTTATCAGAAATCGAGCAGGATACGCTCGGTGAAATAGGTAATATTTCTTTTGGCAGTGCGGCAACAGCCTTGTCGACCCTCCTAAATCAGAAGGTTGAGATTACGACACCGGCCGTGTCGCTCGTTCAAAAGGAGCAATTAAAAAGTGAATTTCCGAAGCCGCACGTCGCTGTTCATGTGCAATATACTGCGGGCTTTGAAGGAACGAATCTATTAGTCATTCAGATAGGGACGCGGCTGTTATTGCCAATTTAATGCTCGGAGGGGATGGAACACAGGTATCTGACGAATTAACGGAAATGGATATTAGTGCCGTTCAAGAATCGATGAATCAAATGATGGGCTCTGCCTCGACATCCATGTCAACGATTTTTAATAAACGCGTCGATATTTCCCCACCCGGGATTGATTTACTAGATATTAGTAAAAATGAAGGGACTGACAATGTTCCAGATGGCGATATTCTCGTAAAAATCTCGTTTCGATTAACGGTAGGAGATTTAATCGATTCCTCGATTATGCAGCTTGTTACGATTCCGTTTGCAAAGCATCTTGTTGAGGACTTAATGAATCCAGCGACAGAGGAGGAAGTCCTTATCGAAGAAAAAGAAGAGGCAACTGTCAACGAGGGTGGGCAGCTGCTCAGCAGACTGACACGGAGCCAACATCACAGATGGCTGCGGAACGACCTTTATCCGAACAGCGAAGCCAACAGCATATCGGAAACGCTGCTCATCAGCGCACTATTGACGTACAGCCAGCTTCGTTTACTAGCTTTGAACCAACAGGACTGACAGCCGCAGAAAGCCATAATTTGAATATCCTGCTTGACATCCCTTTGCAGGTGACTGTTGAGCTCGGTCGAACGAAGCGCTCAATTAAGGAAATTCTTGAGTTTACTCACGGTTCGATAATCGAGTTAGACAAGCTTGCGGGAGAGCCTGTTGATATTCTCGTCAACCAGAAGCTGATTGCTAAAGGCGAGGTTGTGGTTATCGACGAGAACTTTGGAGTACGTGTGACTGATATTGCCAGCCAGGAAGAGAGAATTAGAAACCTGAAATAAACAAGAGGAAATACGGGAAAGGACTGTTTAAAATAACATGGCTTATCGAGTGTTAATCGTAGATGACGCAGCATTCATGCGAATGATGATTAAGGATATTCTTTCAAAAAAACGGTTTTGAAGTCGTCGGGGAAGCCCACGACGGAGTTCAAGCCATTGAGAAGTATAAAGAGCTCACTCCCGATTTGGTTACTATGGACATTACAATGCCTGAAATGGACGGAATTACCGCTTTAAAAGAAATTCGTGCCATCGATTCGCAGGCAAAGGTAATTATGTGTTCGGCCATGGGTCAGCAAGCAATGGTCATTGATGCAATCCAAGCGGGCGCCAAAGATTTTATCGTGAAGCCTTTTCAAGCGGAGCGCGTTCTGGAGGCAATTAATAAGACGCTTAGTTGACGGCTGATGGTATGAGGAGAGTGACGTTGATGCGAAAGCATAGTTTAATCAAGATCCTTTCCCTGCTTACCCTGTTGGTCCTCTGTCCGCTAACAGCTGCTGCAGAGGAAAACGAAAACCGAACCGTTCATGACTCACTTTTTAACGAAGAGCAGCAAACGGACGATGAAGGCCAACAGCCGTCTCAAGAAGAGGATTCGCATGAAGTAGCGGGGGTTCCCGGGCAAAATACTTTTTTTCGATATCATTAAAATGCTTGCTGCGCTCGGGTTTGTCATTTTCTTAATTTTTTTTCCTGCTGCGCGTTGTTAACAAGCGGACGCAAGCCTTCCGTTCGACTCAGCTCGTGCAAAATATTGGTGGAGTGACGCTTGGCGCTAATCGTTCTGTTCAAGTGATTAAAGTTGGAGAGCGCATATTGGTCGTCGGTGTTGGCGAAACGATTCAGCTTTTAAAAGAAGTGGACGAGCAAAAAGAAATTGAAGAGCTGCTTAATCAGCGGGAAGAGCAGTTTGACAAGCTGGAGCAGCCAGTGAATCAATTGCGTGAATGGTTAAAGCAAAAGCTGCGCAAAGAGCCGGGACATCGATTCGACTCAATGACAAAAACGAGCCATTCCCAGTTTCAATCATTGCTGGAAGAGCAGCTCTCGGATGTTTCGAAATCGCAAAGGGATATCCATGATGCAGTAAGGGAGAGAAAAGGAAAATGATCGATTCAACTATCTTCCTTGGGGTCTTGAATATTCCAGGGGTTAATCTAGATTTTTTGTCAGATGAACCAGCGAGCGTGGCCACGACGATTCAGCTGCTCCTTTTGCTAACAGTGCTGTCATTAGCACCGAGCATTTTAATTTTGATGACTAGCTTTACGAGAATCGTGATCGTGCTATCATTTGTCCGTCAAGGGTTAGCGACACAATCGATGCCGCCAAACCAAGTCTTAATCGGACTGGCGCTTTTTCTGACTTTCTTCATTATGGCGCCTGTCTTTGCGGAAGTGAATGAACAGGCATTAACCCCGTTTTTGAATGAAGAAATAACTCAGGAGGAGGCATTTGCTCAAGCGACAGTCCCATTCAAGGAATTTATGGCGAAGCATACGCGCGAGAAGGATTTGGCGTTATTTATCGGTTATGCCGGAATGGAACGACCCGAATCTCTCGAGGAGATCCCGTTATCGGCGCTCGTACCGGCGTTTGCGTTAAGCGAATTGAAAACAGCTTTCCAAATCGGCTTTTTAATATTCGTTCCCTTTCTCGTCATCGATATGATTGTTGCCAGTGTTTTAATGTCGATGGGAATGATGATGCTACCACCGGTGATGATCGCGCTTCCGTTTAAAATTTTGTTGTTTGTTTTAGTAGACGGCTGGTATTTAATTGTGCAGTCCCTATTACTTAGCTTTCAATGAGGAGGTTTCGCTCGATGAGTCCTGAATTTGTAATCAATATGGCCGAAAACGGCATCTGGACTGTTTTGCTTGTTGCCGGACCGTTGCTTTTAGTTGCTCTCGGGCTTGGATTGATTGTGAGTATCTTTCAGGCGACTACACAAATTCAAGAACAGACGCTCGCTTTTATTCCGAAAATTGTCGGGGTTCTTGTCTCACTCGTCATTTTTGGCCCGTGGATGCTTTCACAAATCACTAATTTTGCTTATGACATATTTAATAATTTATACCGGTATATCGGCTAATGAATGAACTTATAAATTTATTCCCGGCTTTTTTTACTTGTATTTGTGCGGGTGCTCGCTTTTTTTTCCGTTCTGCCGATTTACGGGCATCGAACGATCCCGACGATTCACAAAATCGGGCTGGCCTTTTTTTCTAGCCGTCGTCATCTTACCTGTCATTGACGCACCAGCGTTGACGATTGATCCGAACTATTTTTTTTCCTTATTGTTAAGGAGGCCTTGACCGGGCTACTCGTAGCCTTACTCGCCATGATTCTTTTCTATGCGATTCAAGTAGCAGGCTCCTTTATCGATATGAACATGGGATTTATGATCGCCAATGTCGTTGATCCGCAAACGGGGGCACAAAGTCCCTTGGTTGGTACTTATCTTTATACGTTTGCGATTTTATTTTTACTGCTTGTCGATGGCCATCACTTACTGCTGGACGGAGTGTTTTATAGTTATCAATTTGTTCCGATCGATCAGCTGCTTTTACCGTTAGGTGATGAAAGTATCGTTCAGTACGTCGTTACGACCTTCAGCTCGATGTTTGTGATCGCCTTTCAAATGGCCTTTCCGATCGTAGGCTCTATTTTCTTAGTCGATATCGCCCTTGGAATGGTGTCAAGAGCGGTGCCGCAGATGAATGTGTTTGTCGTCGGCTTGCCGCTGAAAATCTTGGTCGGGCTTCTGCTGCTAACGACGTTTATCGGACTGTTCTTTATGATTGTCCAGCGCTTATTCAATGAAATGACTGTTGCAATGCGGACATTGCTGCAGCTGTTAGGAGGGACGTAATGGCTTATCTTCGGGTTCAGCTCCAATTTTTTTGCCGACGAAAAAAACGGAGAAGGCTACTCCGAAAAAGCGTCAGGATTCCCGAAAAAAAAGGACAGGTTGCAAAAAGCACCGACGTCAATACAGCCTGATTCTCTTAAGTGTTTTTCTCTTTCTTTGGATATTTGGCGGTGAAGTTATCGGAACGAAGCTGACAGATTTATTGAAGCATACGTTCCAAACCTATTTATTGATGGACATTACCCCGCAAAACATTGTCAATCTCTTTATTGAGCTTGTGAGCGAAATGGCGATCGTTTTATTGCCGATCATGTTTGTTGCCATGATGGCCGGAGTGTTTGCCAGCTTTATTCAGGTTGGGGCGATGTTTACGACCGAGCCATTGAAATTTAAGCTGAGCAAGATCGACCCGGTGAAAGGCTTCAAGCGGATATTTTCGGTAAGAGCACTCGTTGAGTTGGCGAAGTCGTTGCTGAAAATCAGCTTCGCAGGCGTCGTCGTTTTTATTATCCTTTGGCTCAATATGCCTGAGGTGATGCGTTTATCGCAAAAGTCAGTGGAGACAGGCTTTCATATAATCGCCCAATTAACAGCCTGATGGGAATAGCTGTAGCCGTTTTGCTGTTACTTCTTTCAATCCCGGATTATTTATATCAACGCTATGACCATGAAAAGCAAATCCGAATGTCAAAAAAGGATATAAAGGATGAGCACAAAAACATGGAGGGTGACCCAAGAATAAAATCAAAGCGGCGACAGAAGCAAATGGATATGGCGATGCAGCGCATGATGCAGGAAGTGCCAAAGGCTGATGTCGTCATCACGAACCCGACCCATTATGCGATAGCCCTTCGCTACGACGAACAAATATCGGATGCCCCGCTCGTTGTTGCGAAAGGAGTTGATTACCTCGCTTTGAAAATTAAAAATGTAGCCTCATCCCATCAGGTCGTGACGGTCGAAAACAAGCCGTTGGCTAGAGCGCTGTATAAGCAGACCGACATCGGCGATCAAGTTCCAGAGGAACTTTTTAAAGCGGTAGCTGAAGTATTGGCTTACGTCTATCGTCTCAAAAAAAAAGTCAGTGAATTGAAATCTGTTAGTTGTTAGGAGAGAGTATTGTGAAAGCAAGAGAACTGTTTGTCTTAATAAGCGTAATTTTAATCGTCGTTATGCTTATTATTCCTTTACCGACTGCCGTACTTGATTTTTTAATTATTGTTAATATTTCTCTTGCACTACTAATCATTCTCGTTTCGATGAGTACGAACGACGCTCTCCAATTTTCGATCTTCCCGACAATGCTGTTACTCGTAACGTTATTTCGCCTAGGGTTGAATGTTTCGACGACACGGTCCATTCTAAGCCATGCTGAAGCCGGTCAAGTAATTGATACGTTTGGAAATTATGTCGTCGGCGGTAATGCG
>BAXO01000031.1 GCA_001310555.1 Bacillus sp. JCM 19058 | reverse complement strand
AACGATCAACAATAAAAAAAAAAAGAACCTCGAATTTTGAAATCAAACCGGCCGGAATCGCTCGCTTAGCCGTCCGCGGATTTCGTTTATCGATCTGTTCATCGATGACTCGGTTTAACGACATAGCTGCACTTCTCGCCCCGACCATTGCGACGGTAATCCAGATCCATTGTGCTAACGTCGGCCACGTTCCGTTCACGATAAAGCTCCCCAATACAGCTCCAAAAAAAAGCAAATGGCAAGGCAAACACTGTATGCTCAAACTTAATCATCTCTAAAATAATTTTTTAATTTTTTTATCACAATCATCGGCTCCAGTTCTACACTTTTCTCTCTCTCGGCTTCATGCAAGGTGCATTGCAGCCACTCCTCCGGAATACGCCTTTACTTTAATCTCATCAAAACCGGCCTCGCGAAACATCGCGGCCAGCTTCTGGCGATTCGGAAATTCCCTAGTGGATTCCTGCAGCATGAGTACTGTTCATAGCTCTTGGCAAGCAGCCTCCCGAATAACGGCATAATGTACCGAAAATAAAAAAAGTATATTTGCTTAAATACCGGTATTGTCGGCTGCGAGGTTTCAAGACAAACCACCTGCCCACCAGGCTTTGTGACCCGATGAATTTCTTTTAACACTTGCATATAATCCGGTACGTTTCGCAGTCCGAAACCGATCGTAACAAAATCAAATTCTCCATCCTGATACGGGAGCTTCATCGCGTTTCCATGAGTGAGCTTCACGTTCTCCAGTCCTTTTTCTCTTAGCTTTTCCTTTCCGATCTTCAGCATATTTTCACTGAAATCAAGCCCTTCTGCGCGACCGCTTTTGCCAACAGCCTCTGCGAGAGCAATCGTCCAGTCTGCCGTGCCACAGCATACGTCCAATGCGTGATCGCCCTGCTGAACGTCCATCCGTTTCATCGTGTCTTTTCGCCACGCCTTATGACGTTGGAAACTGATGACCGAATTCATCACGTCGTATTTTTTTGTAAATCGTCTGAAAGACTTCGTGGACTCGCTCTTCCTTTGCTTGTGTCATCTATTCCTCACCCTCCAGAAGTACTTTCCGTAATTCGAAGACTGCGATTATTGAAGGAACTTCGCTGGCTAGCTAGTTTATCCGTGTCAGGCTCCTTGAGCAATGCCTCGATCCGCTCGAAGAAGAGGGGCTCATAAACCTCCTGCTTCTTGATTATGTTCAATAGACGATTCTTCAGCTTATCGACCTTTTGACTGATCGCTTGCTCAACATTATAGATTCGAGACTTCTCCCGCAGCATCGCCGTTATAAGTGGGTACTCATTCCCTTTATGCCATTCTTCTCTTTCGTTCAACAGCCGCTTCAGTAAAAAGAAATCCTGAAACAGCTCTTTCCAGTGAGCGATTTGAAAATAATCGGCAATGCTTTGTAGCAAGTAGGATTCCAACGCACTGACATTTCGTTCTGTTTGTTCATACGACAGCTGGCTATGCGGAGCATACACGTTCATTTTATACTCATTGATTTCCTGAATCGAATGGCTGAACACGCGAATCAATGGGAGTTGATTCAATCTGGCTAACAAATAAAAGTAAAGACACTGTAATAGTCCCCAGCCAGAACGGTCAACTGCCGCTGCTTTCGAATCGTATCGGAATGTATTTTGTGAAGGGAGACATGCTCATGCATATCAAGTGCTGCTTGAACAAGCAAGGCTGATATCGTTAAATGCTCAGCGTCTTCTTTCGGTTCGTATTCTGAGAACATCACGTAAATAAAGCGTAGCTTATCCTCATCAAGTTCTGGTTCTTTTATGTATTTTTCAAGATAGGAATGCTTAATTAAGTCGTAAAAGCTCTCCTTAATCTCCTTTACCTTTTCCTCAAGCTGGTCCAATTTCACCATGATTATGTCCCCCAAATTCCATCACATCTTAGTCGCGCGCTTAGCGAGCAATCGGCCTCTCTTTACCTTTCGCTCAATGCATTAAGCCCGGTAGACAAGAGAAGAAAGCCCAGCATTTCTGTCAAAAGCTGCAGCTTGCACAGGGTTCTATTATAGCATAATATACATGATTCGACTAACAGAAACTCATTTCGTCCTATATCCTATAAATTGTGCTCCCGCTTTTAACTGGCCACTAATAACATTCGGCACATAGCGCCGATGACCTGCTCGATACTGCCCGTCACTCCGGCTCACTCTCTTTCCTTGCTCGTGTTCATCGTTCCATGGCTTGTTTGAATTTCGACCTTGCCACGAACCTTGACGGCCGACGTATGCTCTGTAAATTGCGCGATCATCACCTCACCTTTATCGAGCTTTTCCGAATGGTGAAAGCGCGTATCCGAGCCTCTCGTTAATCCAATGACATTCACTCCGTTTTCCAAAGCTTTAATGACAAAAAAAACTATTATCCTTGCTCAATCTCTTCTCACCTCCACGAAAACTAATTCTTGATTAAGGCCAGAACCTCTGCCCGCGCAGCTGCATCTTCAGCAAAGGTTCCCCTTACAGCTGAAGTGACTGTTTTGGCACCTGGTTTTTTAATTCCTCGCATCGTCATACACATATGTTCAGCATCGACAATGACGATTACCCCGCGAGGATCCAACGTTTCATCAATGGCATCGGCAATCGTCGAAGTAATTCTCTCCTGTAGCTGTGGCCTGCGGGCAACAGCCTCAACTGCTCGAGCCAGTTTACTTAAGCCCGTAACTTTCCCGCCGCGCGGAAGATAGCCGATATGAGCATGGCCAAAAAAAGGTACGAGGTGATGCTCACACATCGAGTAAAAGGGAATGTCCTTGACAAGAACAAGCTCCTCATGCTCCTCTCCAAAAATAGTGGCAAAATATTGCTTCGGATCATCATCTAAGCCTTGGAAAACCTCTGCATACATTTTTGCCACCCGTTTTGGCGTATCGAGCAAGCCTTCCCTACCCGGATCCTCGCCAATTGCCTCTAATATCATTGTAACTGCTTGCTTAATTTTTTCGTGGTCGACTTCTCTCATCCTGCTAAACCTCCATCAGTATTTGAACTGAGCCTATACCGTTTTAAGAAACGACTCTTCCTGAGCTCACGAAAAATGGTCTGATCAAAGCTTAGCACAAGCGAAACAAGAAAAGCAAAAAGGAACTCCCTTTTGATGAGAGCTCCTCTGCAATTTACAATATAATCGCAATCAATCCGCCTGAGCCTTCGTTTATAATTCTCTCCAGCGTCTCTTTTAGTTTATAGCGCGCATTTTCCGGCATCAATGAAAGCTTGGCAGAAATACCTTCGCGCACGATTGAATTTAATGAACGCCCGAAGATATCTGAGTTCCAAATAGAAAGCGGATTATCTTCAAAGTCCTGCATCAAGTAACGAACCAGCTCTTCGCTTTGCTTCTCAGTACCAATAATCGGCGCAAACTCTGATTCGACATCAACCTTAATCATATGAATCGATGGAGCTACTGCTTTGAGGCGGACTCCAAATCTTGAGCCTTGCCTTATAATTTCCGGTTCATCCAAGCTCATATCGGACAGAGACGGCGCAGCAATTCCATAGCCTGTTTGCCTGACCATTCTTAACGCATCAGCCACTTGGTCATACTCTGATTTAGCATGCGCAAAATCCTGCATGAGCTGAAGCAAATGATCCTTGCCGCGTATTTCTACTCCGACAACCTCTTTCAAAACTTGATCGTATAAGTCGTCCGGAGCATACAAGTCGATTTCGGCAATCCCCTGGCCCATTTCTATTCCAGCGAGCTTTGCCTCATCGATGAATTCGTATTCTGTAAAGTTTCCGACGACCCGGTCGACATCGCGTAGCCTTTTAATATCCTTAACCGTTTCACGGACGGAATCTTCGTAACTGAGCCGCAACCAATGCTCCTCACGAAGCACCATAACCCAGCTCGGTAAATTAACATTGACCTCGTGAACCGGAAACTCAAACAATACTTCCCGCAGCACATTGTTTATATCCTGATCGGTCATGCTTTCAATACTCATCGCCAATACTGGAATGTCATGCTGCTCAGCCAAGCTTGTGCGAAGCTTTTCGGTGTCTTCATGGTATGGACGCACACTGTTTATGACCATAATGAAAGGTTTGCCAACCTCTTTCAGCTCTTCTACAACCCTCGTCTCCGAATCGACATAGTCGTGGCGCGCAATTTCGCCAATCGATCCGTCTGTTGTTATGACGACACCTAGCGTCGAATGCTCCTGAATGACTTTACGCGTTCCGATTTCGGCAGCCTCCTGAAAAGGAATAGGCTCTTCATACCAAGGTGTATTGATCATTCTCGGACCGTTCTCATCCTCGTAGCCTTTCGCACCAGGCACGGCATAACCGACACAATCGACTAGACGGACATTGACATCCAGCCCCTCGTCAACATGAATTGAAATGGCCTGATTCGGAACAAATTTTGGTTCTGTCGTCATAATCGTTTTACCGGCCGCACTTTGAGGAAGCTCATCCTGTGCCCGTGCTTTCTCAGATTCGTTTTCAATGTTCGGGAGTACGACAAGCTCCATAAATTTTTTAATAAATGTCGATTTCCCTGTACGGACGGCTCCGACTACTCCTAAATAAATATCGCCTCCGGTTCTCTCGGCGATATCTTTAAAAATATCAACCTTTTCCACGTGATCCCCTCCCGATCATGTAAAGTTTGAGATTCATCGAACCCACTTATACTTGGACATTATCATATGTATGACGTTGTCCATCAATTATGACAATCTTTTAAGAAGAAGCGATTTCCTGTTCTCGAATCATCTCAGCTGCAAGTACCGTGAAGGGGTATCAAAGAAGTCAACCTGTTACAATGAACCGCTTGAGCTGTGAACACGTTGAAGCAGAAAATGCCCCTTCCATTGCTATGTATATCAATAGAAAAGGGGCATTAGACCAATTTTTCATTTTAAGTAGAAAAAAATAGTTTTATCTCACCGGGAATTCCGAAAGCGGCTTTACGTCACTCGAGCTCCATGTCGTACTTCGGTTCGCCATTTTCGTCCAAGGAATACGGAATCGAACGAGCGGGAACAAACGGAGCATTTTGATACAAAATTGGTCGAAGATCTTCTCCTTCCTCAGCCTTGTGGTCATATTCCTGCAGCGCAATATTAATATCGATACGATAATCGATAATAATTTCACCTTCATTCGTTAACAGCAAGGGAAGCGACGTTTCAAAATACGGACTTCTTACATAAGGCGGTGAATCGTATTTGAGCGCTTCATAGTCGAGCAAAAAGAGGCCATGATCAAGAACTTCCTCTATCGGCGCATAATCGTGCTCTCGCATATAATCATTTAGTCTGGACTGCATTTGCTGAATTTCGCGCATCGATGTTAAATCGATAACCTTGACTTCAGGCTCTTCCTCCACATTAACGAGAACGTACTGAAAGACACCGCCATTTTCAAACGCCGTTCCGGGTGGATTCTGTATGTACCGCGGGATCAACTGATTGAAGTCGACGACATACCTATTATAAAGCGAAGTTGTTTCTTCGAAGTTTTTTATTGGTAACACACCTGTATCCGTTTGAAATTGCTCCACCGCTTGTTGAACGGCTTGCAATTGATCTGGATAGGCCACTCGATTTTCCGCTCGCTCCTCCGCCGGGAGAAAACAGCCGCTTAAAAGAAGCATTGCTGTTACGGATGTAATGAGAATCGACTTTTTCATGACAAATTCGCCTGCCTCTTTCTTAAAATTTATAAGCTCGGGCTATGCCTGAGCCCCAGCGATTTATTGTTTATTGAAAAGCTAATTAATGGGTCGATGTCGGTCCGCCCAGCACAATAATAATGACAATAAATCCTGAAACGACAAGACAAAGGAACGAAATGGTCAGAACTATTTTTTGCAAAATTCCCTTTAGCTTTGCGCGGCTAAAAATCGCTGTACAGACGGAGATAAACATTAGCGCCATTGCAAAAAAAGGAGACATACATATTAATTAGAGCCTGTGACATCTGTGCTCCTCCTCATCCAAAGTTTGTATCGTTGGCATAGTTTCACACAAAGGATGTGTCTAACAAATTATTTTACCATAGTCTATCAAAATTGGACCTCGAATGCTTGTCCATCCGGTTACAATTGCGATCCCCCCCTAAATCTTCCAGAAGAAAAAGCCGGAAAAGCGGGGCGCACTTCTCCAGCATAACTAAGCCCTTCGTATTAAACCCTTATTTTTAATGTCCGTTCTTTAAAGTATATGCGAAAGAATAAAAGATGCATTCGACATTCGCCTAGTGCATCCACCTATTTTTTTGCTATTGAACATTTTGGCAAGAGAAGCGAAATCAGAAGGCATATTATTTTGTAAAATGGCTTGAACGATTTGATCTTCTTTTTCTTTTGTAACAGGAGTATTCGCCATTTTTGAAACTTGGGAAATCAACTTTCTCAGCGTTGCTTCATCCTTAAGGTTCGCTTGGCTAACTGAATTGGCCAACTTAAATAATTCGTCAGGCTTCACATTCGTTTTCTTTTGAATGTTATCCATAAACGAACCGTTTTTATTTTGCATCCTGTGTCCTCCTCCATTATAGGTTCATTTTATCGTATGCACAATGGAGGAGATGGTGCATTGGTAATTGAGAAAAACGGCGCGGCAGTGTACCTATCTTCATAAGCCGAAGCAGCGCAAAGCAACAGAATGCAGAAAAGCTCTTGCCAGTCTTCATCTTCTTCGCTCACCGGCACCGCCTGTTATTGCACGAGCGAATCGCTATTAACTGGATACCAAGAAGGGTAGAAACGTCTTCAACCTCATGCTTTTTAACCCTTCCATCAGAGCCTCGGCAGCGTTTTCCGGCGATTCTCCATTAAACAGTACTTGATAGAGAGCAGCCGTAATCGGCATTTCAACCTTGAGCTTAGTTGCTAGTTCATGAACGGCTTTCGTTGTCCGAATACCTTCGACAACCATCCCCATTTCTTCAAGCACTTGGTCGAGAGATTTGCCCTGTCCTATCATATGGCCCGCGCGCCAATTGCGTGAATGCACACTCGTACACGTCACAATTAAATCTCCGAGCCCTGACAGCCCAGCAAACGTCAACGGATTTGCTCCTTGTTCGATACCGAGTCGACTAATTTCCGCTAAGCCTCGAGTCATGAGCGCGGCTTTCGTATTGTCCCCCATCCCAAGTCCGCTCGTTAACCCACAGACGAGAGCGATAATATTTTTCAGTGCACCGCCGATTTCGACCCCGATGAGGTCAGGATTCGTATAAACTCGAAAGTGCTGATTCATAAATAAATCCTGAACCCGCTCAGCCGTATCTTGATTTTTTTGAGGATACAGTAACTGTCGTCGGCTGTCTGAGACTCACTTCTTCGGCATGACTTGGCCCTGACAAGACGACGACGTCCTTTAACAGGTCGGTCCCTGTAAATTCCTCTTCAATCATTTCAGAAATTCGTTTATGAGTACCAGGCTCGATTCCTTTACTGGCGTGAATCACCGTTACCTTGTATGTAAGTAAAGGAACCAAGGATTGTACGGTTTCCCGAATCGCCTTTGTCGGTACGACGAGCAGGATGACTCTTGCTTCTTTTAGTGCTGCAGCCATATTGGTATAACCGATAATTTTCTCTGGCAAGGTTACTCCGGTAAATATTTATGATTCGTATGCTTTTGATTGATTTCATCAACCTGTTCGTCCCTGCGACCCCATAATCGGACGTCGTGCCGATTGTCAGCTAATACCATTGCTAGAGCAGTTCCCCAGCTTCCAGCACCTAATACTGCAACTTTAGACAAGACGCAATCAACTCCTATCAATAATGTTTACCTTTATCAGGCTTCTTTCCGTCTACCAATCTTATTTTCATTGCCGGTCACTAAACGCTTAATATTCGTATGATGACGCCATAAAGACAATAGCGCAATAAGCACCGTCAAATAAAAGTAAATGGGCGGGTAGCTATAAAAATTCGAGAGAAAAAAAGACAAAAACAGGTGTGAGCACTGTAAATAAAAGTGAACCGAGCGAAACGAAACGAGTTATAAATATACTAATAATAGCAATAACCCTGCATACAATGCCGGGAAAAATACTAAAGTAGCGAGCACACCGATAGTCGTTGCAATCCCTTTTCCACCTCGAAAGCTAAAATAAAGCGGCCAGTTGTGACCGAGTATCGCCGCCAGTCCCGTTAAAGCCGGAAACCAGCCAGAGCCGTCTGGCGCAAGCAAATGACCGACCATACAGCTCCAATTCCTTTTAATATATCCAGCGATAAGACGAGAATAGCAGGTCCGATTCCGAGGACGCGCAGCGTATTAGTCGCCCCGGCATTGCCGCTCCCATGCTGGCGGATGTCGACTTTTTTTAATTTTCTTGGCGATGACATAGCTGAAGCTAATCGAGCCGACAAGATAGCCGATTACGATGGATATTAATAATAAGATCGCACTCATATTTTCCCCCTTTTCCACTTGCCATTAATCATTTTTCTTACGCGCAAAAATTTTGAGCGGTGTCCCCTCGAATTCAAATGTCGCCCGAAGTCGGTTTTCTAAAAAACGCCTGTAGGAAAAATGCATCAGTTCCGGTTCATTAACAAAGAAAACGAAGGTCGGCGGCTTAATAGCTACTTGAGTGACGTAGTTGATTTTCAGCCTTTTGCCTTTATCTGTGGGGGTAGGGTTCATCGCTACGGCATCCATAATGACATCGTTCAAAACGTGCGTAGGTACACGCAGATGATGGTTTTCAGCGACTCGATTTACCGTCGGAAGTAAATGATGAAGACGTTGCTTCGTTTTCGCCGATAAAAACACAATAGGTGCGTAAGTGAGAAACAAAAATTGTTCTCTCAGCTTCGTTTCAAATTCCCTCATTGTTTTTTTTCATTTTTGACGACCGTATCCCATTTATTAACGATAAGTATGACAGCTCTTCCCGCTTCATGAGCGTAGCCGGCGATTTTTTTTATCCTGTTCAATGATTCCTTCCTCGGCATTGATGACGACTAGTACGACATCGGCACGTTCAATCGCTTTTAACGAACGAAGGACGCTATATTTTTCGGTGTTTTCGTATATTTTCCCTCGTTTTCTCATGCCAGCTGTATCGATAAGTACATAGTCTTGCTCGTCACGGGCAAAAGGTGTATCGATCGCATCGCGTGTTGTCCCGGGAATGTCACTGACAATGACTCGTTCCTCGCCAAGAAGAGCATTGACGAGCGAGGACTTTCCGACATTCGGCCGGCCAATCAAGGCGATTCGAATCGTATTTTCTTCGTATTCGTCTTGGCTTTCGTCAGGAAAGTGCTTAATAACTTCATCCAGTAAATCGCCGAGCCCCAATCCATGTGCTCCGGAAATTCCGTATGGCTCGCCGATACCTAAAGAATAATATTCGTAAAGCTGTTCCCGCATTTCAGGATTATCGATTTTATTCACACCGAGTACGACCGGTTTTTTTTGAACGAAACAGCAAGTTGGCAACCTCCTGATCGGCTGCCGTAATTCCTTCGCGGCCATTAACGATAAAAATAATCGCATCAGCTTCGGCGATCGCGAGCTCAGCTTGCTCACGCATTTGGGTCAATAGCGGTTCGTCACCAAGCTCAATTCCTCCGGTATCAATCAAGTGGAACTCGCGATTCAGCCATTCTCCACGGCTATAAATTCGATCGCGTGTCACTCCCGGAAGATCTTCGACAATGGCTACACGTTCTCCTACAATCCGATTAAATACTGTAGATTTTCCAACATTAGGGCGACCGACAATCGCAACGACCGGCTTCGTCATTCTGACACGACCTTTCTTCTATTCAAACTAATATAGCATCGTTCCTTAGGTGATGACGCCTGTTAGCAGCTTTCTTATTCTACTAAAAGATCGTAGGCTTGTACACCCTAAACTGCGTCGGTCTACGCGACCGCAAAACAGCGCAGAATTCCTCCCCGATGTTTTGCATGGAGGAATTGCTTCCGCTGCGTCAGCCGTCATCCCGCCTAGCTCAATCGACTACTTCGTATTTATAGCGCAGCACCCATCGATCAAGGCGAGAACATCGTTAGTGCTCGTCAACATGAAAAAAAAGCTATTCCAAACCCTTGATGTCCGCTACGAGGCTGACTCGATAAAAGACTTTTGCTTCCGTTCCAGTAATACTCGATTCATATAAAGAGAAAATTGCCGGATACTAAAAAAAACAAGCAATGAACAAAAGACTAATCGCCAGCACATCAAAAAAAACAAGAGCCTACCGATCGCTGTCTCGCCGAGCAACCCTTGCCCTGCTAGGACTAACCCAAGCTCTCCTTGAATCAGGCCAAGCGTAGAAACCAAAAAACGATTCGCCCAGCTTCGGAAAAGCAATAAGGCGATCACAGCAGTTATGACGGACAAATACAAGCGCTGATCGACAAAAAGAACAACCGGGTCTATCATTGATAGATAAATAAACGCTGCATAGGAGGCCGCAATAAAGCTGGAAACAAGCAATAAATAGCAGAGCTTACGGATCGACTGGGCTCTCAATCGATAACAGCAATATAGGCTTAAACAAGCAAATGCGAGATTAATTTCAATTCCTTGGACATGTACAGTCAAAGGAATAATGATGAGGAGCATGAGAACGTTCATCGCCGCCAGCAAACGACGGTTCGTTTTCTCTCCAAAAAACGTAATGATCCCCCATAGCATCCAGCCAAACCAATATACGAACACACCTTCCACAAATATCCTCCCCCTCCTGCCTAAAGCATCATTCAAAAGTATTGGCACAATTTTCATCATCTAATCAAATAACGCAATTATTTGGAGCTTGAGATGAAAGAGGGAGGATAAAATGCACGATAGAAAGTCTTCACGTTTAAAAATCGGTGAACTCGAAGCTCACCGATTTTCCTGTTCCTTTCGCGATTTCGACCCTTTTAGGGCTTGTTATTCGTCGGCTAGAACATTTGCCTTGACTCTTAGGCGTTAAACATTACGATTTATATTTTTTTTAAGCTGATCGCCGATCATATCACCAAGGGAAAAGCCAGAGGAATCATCATCCTTCGCGGATTCATACTCCGAATAGTCGCTCTCACCTTCCTCGCCGCTCAAAAGCTCGCGAATGCTCAACGAAATTCGTTTTTCCTGTAAGTTTACATCTAGAACCTTTGCCTCGATGGTTTCTCCTTCGGTCAGTACTTCAGAAGGTGTTCCGATATGACGATTTGCTATTTGTGAAATATGAACGAGCCCTTCAACACCCGGAGCTACCTCGATAAATGCCCCGAAAGAGACAAGACGTTTTACGGTTCCTTTGACGACATCACCGGCAGAAATCGAGTCACCGATTTCCTCCCACGGACCTGGTAGTGTCTCCTTAATTGAGAGGGAAATCCGTTCACTATCGGCATCGACAGAGAGAACCTTTACCTTAACAACATCACCTTCATGGACGACATCGGACGGTGACTCGACGCGATGATGCGCCAATTGTGAAATATGAACAAGTCCGTCCACTCCACCTACGTCAACAAAAGCTCCAAAGGTCGTTAAACGTTGAATCGTACCTTCAACAATATCACCTGACTGTAATGATTGCAGCACCGCTTTTTTCTTTTGCTCCGCTTCTTGATCCAAAACGGCCCGCTGCGACAAAATTAACTTATTATTTTCCGGGTCGATTTCCGCTACCTTCAGACGTAGGACGCGTCCTTTATAGTCTGAGAAATCTTCAACGAAATGGCGCTCCACTAATGAAGCGGGGATGAATCCGCGCACGCCGACATCAACGACAAGACCGCCTCTTACGACGTCGGCAACCTCGGCATCAATAATTTCTCCTGTTTCGTAGGCTTGCTGCAGTTCCTTCCACGCTTTTTCGGCTTGTACAGCTCGTTTCGAAAGTACGAGCTCGTCGTCTTCAACTTTCTGAATCATTAATTCGTGCTCTTCATCTACAGAAAGGACATCGCTTACTTTCTCAACGTGCAAACTGGACAGTTCGCTAATCGGAACGATGCCGTCTACTTTAAAGCCTACATCGACAAACGCTTGTTTATCTTCGACTTTTGTCACCTTGCCAGTGACGATATCGCCGACAGCAAAGGACTTCATTTCTGTCACTTCATTGTTCATTTCTTCGACCATTGACTTTTGCCTCCTTCAATTCCCGCAGAAAAGCCGGGCTCTAACTAGTGGTTTTATAAACATCTTTCGGCTTGGCTTTCACCAGATCCCTTTAAAAAGAAAAGCAACCCTTCAGCTATAATATGGCTGGAAGAAGCCTAGTTTCCAGACGCTCCGCCTTTATTTGGATCACGATTCAATCAGGAAAAGCTTGCTAAAATTCGCTTTTCTAGCAAGGAGGCGAAAATCTAAGTTTTTATCAGCTCTTACCTTCCAAGCGAAAGAAATTTAACTATTGATGTTTTTCGAGCAATCGACTGATTTCAGTCATAATAATGTGAGTCGCATCGTCAGCGGAAAGCTTCTTCTCCCAGTAAGCCTTAAAGTCAATCGGCTCTCCGTATACTAATTTTAATGGCTTAAATTTTTTTGTATGGACCGATAATCGCACACGGAACGACAGCTGCCTCTGAACGTAATGCAAAAAAAACCGGCGCCAGCCATTCCTTTGCCTATTTGCCCATCCTTACTTCTCGTTCCCTCAGGAAACAAACCGAGCATCTTACCATCCTTCATTAACTTGAGCCCTGTACGCAATGCCTGCTTATCGCTCATCCCCCGCCGAACCGGAAAAGCATGAATCTTCGGTAAAAGCGACTTCAGGATTGGCTTATCAAAAAGCTCTTGCTTTGCCATATAATGAATTGGCCTACGTATATAGGCTCCGAGCAAAGGGGGATCCAAATTACTAATATGATTACAGCACAACAGGACACCACCGTTCTCTGGAATATTTTCCTTCCCGAGCACCTTCACCTTGTAAAATAGGGATAGGTACGAGCGGCAAACAGCTTGACCGAACTCATATAAGTCCATATCAGGTCACCCGCTCCTTCGCTAGCTCAATAATCTTCTGGCTACATCAGCGATCGCAAGCGAAGTTGTATCAATCTCTATCGCATCCTTTGCCTTTTGCAGCGGAGCGACTTCTCGAGTGGAATCTAGTTCATCCCGTCTGGCAATTTCCTGCTTCAGCTGTTCAAAGCGAGAAGGAATTCCTTTGGCAACCTGCTCCTCATGCCTTCGCCTAGCGCGCTCTTCTACAGTTGCTGTCAGAAATACCTTGACGCCAGCTTGCGGCAATACATGTGTACCGATATCTCGGCCATCCAAGACAGCTTGCCCTTCCTTGGCCATTTGCCGCTGCCGTTCAACCATTTCCTCACGCACTTCGGGATGGCTGGACACTTGAGACACATGCTGGTTAACTTCCGCCATGCGAATGGCCTCCGTTACATCGTGCCCATTTAAGTGCACGCTCATCTTTGACTCATTGTTGATGAAGCGAATTTGGCTTCGATCCAACAGCTGCCGCAATGCCCCTCCATCATCGGTTGCGATCCGATTGTTCAATGCCGCATAGGTCAGTGCCCGATACATGGCTCCCGTATCAATATATAAGAATGAAAGCTTCTTTGCGACAAGCCGTGCTACCGTACTTTTACCTGCTCCAGCTGGGCCATCGATCGCAATATTAATCCTATTTTCCATCTTCACACACTCTCCAACGACTACTTTTCTAATTTAACGTTAAATCCCTTCAGTTTATATTACCACACTCTGAAAAGACGGTCTAACGAAAGCGAAAAAAAACGTCGATTTAATACGGAGCAAAAAAGAAGAAGCCACATTAGCGCTTCTTCCCTTTTAAGAATATAACCTTTTTCTGTACGCTCAATATTGGCTGGCTCTCTATAGACGAGCTTTCGCAATAAGCGCGTATTTAGTACTGATACACAGTCTCAGACTGCTGCATTCTTTCGACCTTTTCCTCTTGGCCATCCGCTGCGTTAATAAAGACTCGATACGTTTCGTCATTCAAGATCCATAAAATTCGTAGCAGAGCACTTCTTCATCGAGTTCATTTTCAATCAATGCGATGTGATCCTCCATAATTTCCAAACGCGGGTTGACTTTTTCGTACGCCTCTTCGGCCGTCAGCTTCGGTTCATCCAAATCACGCTCTTTATGATGGATTAAGTAATCCTTTGCTTCAAAGCTAATTACATCACCGTCATCAAGCGCAACACCCATCATTACAGAATCGGTGTAGGCCCGAACGTTATCGTCCAAGAAAACATATTCAAACAAACCAACTGAATCGTATTGCCTACTGTCACTAAGCTGCATGCCTTTAAAACCGTGCTCTTCAAGAAACTTCTCCGCTTTTTCTGAAGCTTCGTTCAAGCTAATATTCTGTTCATTAATTTGACGATCCTGCATAAACCAAATTGGATGCCCACCCATGACACTCATATCCATATGATAATTAGTCTCATGATCTGGGTCATCAATGACCATCGAATACGCTGGATATTCGAGACCGTCACCTGAGTCAAAAATTTCAACGGCAATATTCTCGTCCATTCCTAAGTAATCCAAAGCTTTTCGTTTTGCTTTCTCCTTGCTTATCTTCTCCCTGATAACGCCTTTTTTTAATTCTCCGTTTAAATCATCGATTGCCGCATTCTCTGGACCCCATTCTGATTCACTAAAACCCTCAATTGATTTATTCATCACTTCGAAATTGTTGACAACGGAATTATTATTCTCCGTTTGATTTGCTGAATTAATTTCCTTTTCCAAATCAAGCCAACGTTCGCCTCTGCCGAGCACAGTTGCTTGACTCGTCCTGACCTCGTGCCGAATATCCTTTGAGAGCGAATAAAGCTTCTCTAGCCTTTCGTACTCCTTTTCACTCAACGGTTCTTTATCCAAATCGCGGATAGAGGTTTGGTAACTAAATTTTCCAAGTTTGAATAAAAATTCTTCCGTCTTATCGAGTTCGAGGGAACTAAGCGGCAGCTCTCCTAATTTTCCGTGTGCGACGCTCGTGACCCGCCAAACATCAGAAAGTGCAGGGGTTAGTTGTTTTCGAGTATTCATCGCCAATGTCGTACCGAGCTGGTCTTCAATTTGATCAATATGATAGGCTAGTTCATGAAACGCTCTTTGATAATTACCTTCCATACTATTCATAATAACTTGCTTTTGCTCGCGTTCCTGAAAGCCCCAGTAGCCGGTATAAATTAACGCCACTGCCAGGACACCGATTATTATGTTGCGAATCAATATTCTTCACCTCCAAAAGTAATGATTAATGAGCAAAAATATGCTTACCAATCTTTTTAATTTGCGGTCTCGTCCAAATCCAGCCCGAAGTCGCTGTATCAGGGTTAAAATAATACATCGCATTCCCTGTCGGATCCTGACCGTTCAATGCATCAAGAACAGCTCTTCGCGCGGTATCGTCCGGCTCTAACCAAATTTGTCCATCTGCTACCGCTGTAAATGCTCGAGGCTCAAAGATAACACCGGATATCGTATCTGGAAAAGTTGGGCTGTTGACCCGGTTCAGGATAACGGCGGCAACTGCCACCTGCCCGACGTAGGGCTCTCCACGCGCCTCACCGAAAACCGCGTTTGACATGAGTCGGATATCGTTGTCTGAATAGCCGGAAGGAACATTTGTCGCTTTTTCAATCGTCATTTCATTATTTTGTTCCCCTGGTACTTCGTCATACGGGGCAGGTTCACCGGGCTGCTCTTCTGGCGCTGCAGGCTGCTGACTTGGCTGCTGGCTCGGTGCCTGCCTTTTTTGCTGCTGCTCGGTCGCGCTACCTTTCGGTCCCTTTTGAATTTCTTTTGGCGTTTTGCCATAGTGAGTGAACTTACGCCCCTCATTCAACGCTCTCTGAACGAATTCCTGATCGTAATCAGTCGAACGCGCAAGCATATCTTTCATGTCAGGTCCTACGAACCCGTCAATTTCTAGCCCAAATTCATTTTGATAATTTCGGACAGCCCAATACGTCCCCCAGCCAAAAACGCCATCGATTTTTCCGTTATAAAAGCCGATATACTGTAACCTGGCTTGTAATTCGACTACGTCGTCGCCAGTGGCACCTTTTTGAATGACTTGTTCTGTAAAAGCTTGTGTCGGTGTCACTGCCGAGAAAACGAAGCTAGTACTTAGTAACGCGATGACTACAATCCATTTAAAAGAAATCACAATACCTTTTTTTCATTACTGCTTCCTACCTCCTTTATGCCTTTAACTGTTTCACGACGGAGATTTATGACTCGTCATGATAATTATGGATAGTGTTTGTCATCACTCCTTTTTTATTCAAGCTCGACTAAAAAACTTCAATTAGGGCGTTAACTTACTAAAATTGCGGGACCACCTTAAATCGCACCATTGAAGTTTAGGGAGGTGAAAATACAGACCACTTTTTAACGAAAAAAATCACCATAGTGGAGACTTAGAATGTAGAGATTAATTTCTTCGGCCAGTTGACTTTGATCAGCAATTCCGTTCATTAATTCTCTAGGTTTTTAGACGTTACCGCCTCAAACAATGGTTATGCTTTTAATATAATGTGTGGTGAGAGACGGGTTATTCCCCTTTTTTTACTCTATTTGAGTGAACGGGATAGGTGGGCCGGCTCCAGCAGGCGGGCGTAGAAATCCCATGTCGGCTTGCGGAATATGTGTCCCTATCCCAGGAGATGAGCTAACTCGTTATATCATGACATTTTTGCTCCATACAAAAAAAGCTTGCCGACTGTCCTGTTTTACGGGACTTTGTCGACAAGCTGAGTCTCAATAGCGGAGACTTTTTTTTGCTAGGAAAGAACATTAAAGTATCGTCCTTCTGGGTGAGCAAATACCATAGCTGTTACGGAAGCCTCTGGCTCCATCATATACCCTTCGGTCAGCTCGATTCCGATTTTCTCAGGCTGTAGTAGGCGAAAGAGCTTTTCCTGATCTTCGAGATTCGGACAGGCCGGATAGCCAAATGATACGCGAACCCCTTGGTATTTGGCAGCAAATCGTTGCGCATCGTAAAGTCTGCCGAATCGGGAAAGCCCCAGCGATCGCGCATTTGCTGGTGAACTCGTTCAGCGAAGCCTTCGGCAATTTCCAGTGCGCTCGCTTGAATTAAATGACTGAAGAGGTAGTCGCCTTCCTCCTTCGCCGTCTCTGCCAAATCACGTACCCCCTGACCCGCGGTCACGGCAAGGAAGCCAACGTAATCCATTTCTCCGCTTGAAACCGGCCGTAAGTAATCCGCTAGACATAAATACGGTGCGCGAGGTTGCCGTGGAAAGCTAAAGCGCTCCAGCACAGCTTGCTGATTGTTCGGATCATAAATGATAATGTCGTCACCATCTCCTTGTGCTGGAAAAAATCGGTACATTCCGTGCGCTTTTAGAAGCTTTTTCTGTTTAACTCTTTGAAGCAGCGCATCAACCTTTTCTTTTAAAGCAAGCGCCCGCTCATTTCCTTCATCAAGAAGCCGGCTCACCTTCCCTTGTAAGCCTAAATGACGTCCGAGCAGCATTTGCATGTTAATATACGGCTCGAGATGGGCGATTGAGTAATCCCGCAAAATATGCGCCTTTAGATCAGTAGGCGTATAAACCTTTACATCCATCGCAACGTCGGAGCGTTTTGGCTTATCGATCACTTGAACGGACTGTGGTCGCTTTTGCTGTACTTCTTCTCGAGCGTGAGCCTCTTTCGCAAGCTCCTCAGCCATTCGCTGTTGCCCGCCCGGCTGAACGATCCGGTTCGCAATTTCAAGCCCATTCATCGCATCTTTAGCGTATAAAACGAGCCCTTCATATTCAGCAGCTATTTTTGTATTTGTAAACTTTCGTGTCAGTGCTGCGCCGCCGACAAGAATCGGTATAGAAACGTTTTGCTGCCGTAAATCCTGTGCGGTTAATACCATTTGCTGAGCAGATTTGACTAAGAGTCCTGATAAACCGATTGCCGTTGGTTTTTCTTTTGCAATTGCTTCAATTAATTGGTTAGATGTCACTTTGATGCCGAGATTGACAATTTTGAATCCGTTATTACTTAATATTATTTCAACGAGATTTTTGCCGATGTCATGAACATCGCCCTTAACTGTCGCAAGAATAATTTTTCCTTTCCCGTTATCATCACTCTTCTTCTCCATGTACGGTTCGAGAAAGGCAACGGAAGCTTTCATCACCTCGGCGCTTTGCAATACTTCAGCAACGATCAGTTCATTATTGTTAAACAGTCTGCCGACCTCATCCATACCTTTCATTAACGGTCCGTTAATAATATCGAGAGGGTCTTTAAATTTTTGCAAAGCTTGCTCCAAATCGGAAACTAAACCTTCCTTTGAGCCTTCGATAATATAGTAGGCTAATCGTTCCTCTAATGTCAGGTTTGAGCTCTCGACCTTTTTTTTCCGCCTTCTTTCCGCGATAAAAGGCGGTAAACTCAGCCAAATTTTGATCGGTTGTGGCAAACAACAGCTCTTTGGCAAGCTCTTTTTCCTTTTCGGGAATCGAGGCGTAGCGCTCAAGCTTTTCTGTGTTAACTATCGCATAATCGAGACCGGCAACTGTGCAATGATATAAATAAACGGCATTTAATACTTCTCGTCCGACTGGTGGCAAACCGAAGGAGACATTGCTGACGCCTAATATCGTCAAACAGTCCGGTAAGGCTTCTTTAATCAGTCGTATTCCTTCCACCGTCGCTTGAGCGGAGCCGATGTACTGCTCGTCTCCCGTTCCGACAGGAAAAACGAGCGGATCAAAAATAATATCGTTCGCCTCTAGACCGTATTTATTGACGAGAAGGTCGAAGGAGCGTTTGGCGACCTGCAATTTACGCTCAGCAGTGACAGCCATCCCTTCTTCATCGATCGTCCCGACAACAACTGCCGCACCAAATCGTTTTACGAGTGGGATGACCTTTTCAAACCGTTCCTCGCCGTCCTCGAGATTGATCGAGTTAATAATCGCCTTCCCTTGCGAATACGTTAACGCTTTTTCAATGACCGCTTCATCAGTTGAATCGATCATAAGCGGAACCTTTACTTTATTTACAGCATACGAAAGGAATTCCTGAATATCCTCGAGCTCTTCCCGATCCGGATCGGCAAGGCAGACGTCAATCACATGGGCGCCGCGCTTCACTTGTGCGCGGGCAATTTCCGCTGCCTCCTCATATTTCCCTTCGCTTATCAATCGTTTAAATTTGCGTGAGCCAATAACATTTGTCCGTTCGCCGACAAATAATGGGCGCATGCTCTCATCGTAAATGAGCGGGTCAATTCCGGCGACTGCGTGCGGATGACTGTCCTTTAATTTTCGGGGCTGATACGGCTCTAGCGCCTTAACTAGCGCTGCAATATGAGCAGGTGTAGTCCCGCAGCAGCCTCCGACAAGGTTAAGCCAGCCTTTTTCGGCAAATCCTGCGAGCTTTTGTGCCAGTGATTCAGGCGATTCATGATAGTTTCCTTCTTCGTCCGGCAAGCCGCATTCGGATAACAGCTAGTATAGGTGGTCGCCAGTTCTGAAAGTGAGCGAATATGATCGCGCATGAATTCAGGCCCTGTTGCGCAGTTTAGCCCAACAACTGTCGGTTTCATATGCTCCAGCGACAAATAAAACGCTTCGATATTTTGGCCGGCCAGCGTCGTTCCCATCGGTTCTATCGTTCCGGAAATAAGCAGAGGCAGCTCGGTTTTCCGGTCAGCAAATGCCTGCTTTATACCGATAAATGCCGCTTTGACGTTTCTCATATCCTACTCGTCTCCAGCAATAGCAGGTCGACCCCGCCTTGAATTAAACCACGAGCCTGCTCACGATACGAGTCGATTAATTGTTCAAAGGTAGCTCCTCCTGTTACAGAGAGAGACTTTGTCGTCGACCATGGCTCCAGCAACGAAACGTGGCCAGTCAGCTGTCGAGTATTCGACGGCAGCAGCTTTAGCAAGCTCAGCAGCAAGCTGACTTAGCTCCTCCGCCTCATCGCCGAGATCATAATCATCAAGAACAATATTCGTTGAGCCGAATGTATTTGTTGATATGACGTCTGCTCCCGCTTCGAGATAAGCACGATGTATTCTCTCAAGTACATGGGGAGCTGTTTTATTCAAGTATTCATTACATCCTTCGTATTCCTCGCCGCCAAAATCAGCAGCACTGAGTCCGGCCTGCTGCAGCATCGTCCCCATCGCGCCATCCAAAATGACGATTTTCTTTTCCAATTGCTGTTCAAATAAAGACTTTGCCATTCGATTTGTCTCCCATCCTATCCTCTTTTTTTTCTTATACTTTTTACGGGTTGACGGCAGCTTTTTCAGTAATATATTCGGTAAGCTCAACCGTCATTTCATAGCGTAAAAATGGGGTAATTAAGTAAATGCCGTTAAAATAATGAAGGGCGGTATCAATTAAGTCCTTAGCAATTCGAATACCCTCTGCCGCAGCAGCCTGACGATCGTCGCCGCAGGATGCCATAGCTTGGCGAACAGAATCAGTTAATGTAATACCAGGCACCTCGTTATGCAAAAATTCGGCATTGCGCGTTCCTGTCAAAGGTAAAATTCCGATATAAACAGGCTCATTTAAATGCTTTGTTTCATTATACAGAGCTTCGAGCTGGTTCTCATTATAAATCGGCTGCGTCATAAAATAATCAGCGCCGCTGGCGATTTTTCGTTCCATTCGCTTGACAGCCTTTTCTAAATTCCGGACATTCGGATTAAAGGCGGCTCCAACGGAAAAGTTCGCTTTTTGCCCCAAATCCTTTCCGCTAAAAGACAGGCCTTCATTCAACTGCTTAATTAAAGAAAGTAGCTGAATCGAAGATACATCGTAAACTGAGGTGGCTCCAGGGAAATCGCCAATCTTCGACGGATCTCCAGTAATCGCAAGTATATCATTCATACCGAGCGCATGCAGCCCCATTAAATGCGACTGTAAGCCGATTAAATTGCGATCGCGACACGTAATATGAACGAGCGGTCGTGCACCGATTTGCTCTTTAATCATCGTTCCTAATGCAAGGTTATCAACGCGCGGGGAGGCGAGTGAGTTATCTGCCATCGTAATCGCATCGACGCCCGCGCTTTTTAAAGCTCTCGCTCCTTGAAAAAACTTTGATGTATTGAGCTTCTTTGGTGGATCAAGCTCAACAATGACCGATTTCCGCTCACGGACCAGCTCAGGAAGCGTACTTTGATTAGTAGGAAGACTGTTGCGCGGTTTAACGGAAACGACCAATGGCTTTACCTTTTTTTTCAGTAATCGGCTCCCTATTTTTCGCCACCTTTGCAAAAGCTTTGATTTGTTCGGGCGTAGTTCCGCAGCAGCCTCCTAATAAACGAACTCCTTGCTCAATGAATTTTACGCCCATATTGGCAAAATAGTCAGGATTCGAGTTATAAAAAAAAGCGGCCATCTCTATAGTCGGGCAAGCTGGCATTCGGATAAGCCGACAAATAGGCTTGTTGCGGCAAAGGTACTGATTCAAATGAGCGTAACATATGGTACGGACCATCCGACAATTTAAACCGACGACATCGGCCCCGGCAGCGATCAACTGCTCAAATGCATCGGACACGGGAATACCGCCGTTTAATACGCCGATCTCACCTAATGATACATTAACGATCAGCGCTTCATCCGTCAGCTTTCTTGCAAGCTTGGCAGCCAAAACAGCCTCTTCCAGATCGTAAAACGTCTCGAGTAACAGTCCATCGACATGATTTTCAAGCAGAACCTGCATTTGTTCAAAAAAAGGCGGATTCCACTTCTTGCAAGCTCCATTCCTCCATTTGAAAGCGGCGAATCCCACCGACTGTTCCAACGACATGAATGTTCTGACCGGCAGCCTGCTTCGCCAGCTTGACAGCGGCCTCGTTAATGGGCTTCATTTTCCATTCAAGCCCGTATTTTTGCAGCTTCAAACGATTTGCTGCATACGTATTTGTTTGAAGTAATTCTGCTCCAGCAAGTACATAGTTTTGATGGGCCTGATAGATCATTTCAGGCTGACTTAAATTAACCTCCTCAAAACATTGATCGATCCCCTGCTCATAGAGAAGGGTCCCCATGGCACCATCACCGATAATGATTGTATTTTTTTAATTTATCAACTAATTTCACTCCTGTTCCCTCCTCTTGGAATTCAACGTTTCGTTCAGGTATCCTTTTCTGTTATAAGTCATTTGTTTGGGACGCGTAATGCAATGCTTGATCGAGATCGGCGATTAAATCCTCACCGCGCTCAATGCCGACGGAAAAGCGAAGCAGTCGATTACATACGCCGGTGGCGACCCGGACTTCCTCCGGAATATCCATATGGGTTTGTGTTGCCGGGTAAGTGAGTAAGCTTTCCACTCCGCCAAGACTTTCCGCAAATGAAATTAATTTAAGCTGCTGTAAAAAAAGGATTGACCCACTCTTCAGCGGCGATTCGGAATGAAACCATACCACCCCTGCCCGGATAAAGAACATCGGTCACGGCTGAGCTTTGCTTTAAGTAATCGACGATCATCTTCGCATTTTCCTCATGCTTTTCCATCCGTAAAGCCAATGTTTTCAGTCCGCGGATTAAAAGCCAAGAATCGAATGGAGGTAAAGTGGCACCGACACCATTATGATAATAGGCGAGCTGCTCGCACACCTTCTCCCCTTTAGCCGCGATCAGGCCGGCGATCAGGTCATTATGTCCTCCTAAATATTTTGAAGCGCTGTGTACGACAATGTCTGCCCCTTCAACTAGCGGCTGCTGCAAAAGAGGGGTATAAAATGTATTGTCAACGATAAAGAGAAGATTGTACTTTTTAGCAATATTAGCTAACTCCGGAATCGACGCTTCTTGCATTAATGGATTCGTAGGAGTCTCGATAAATAACGCTTTCGTCTTTTTGGTCACAGCCGCCTCGACTTCCTCGAGGTTGCGCGGATCAAGATAAGAAAACTTCAGCCCCCAGCGTTTCCAACCGCCTTCAAATAATCGGTACGTGCCGCCATACAGATCCTGAGAGGAAAGAATTTCGTCTCCTTGCTCAAATAATGAAAATACCGTTTGCAGTGCCGCCATTCCCGAGCTGCAAGCAAAGCCTTGATCGCCTTGCTCTAACGTCGCGATCGCTTGCTCAACCACCTCTCGTGTCGGGTTGCCTGTTCTCGCATAATCATAACCAGTCGATTCCCCGATGCCGGTATGCCGATAGGCGGTCGAAAAATAAACGGGTGTATTAATCGTTCCAGTTCGATCGTCGCGGCGATTTCCGATTTGCACTAATGCTGTTTCTAATTGCTCTCGTCTCATTGTCATCCTCCCGTTCCTTTTCGTACCGTGAACGTGCCATTGCAGAACTTTCTTCTACGGACGGAAACGTTCATGCTCGTATTCGCACCCGGATAATCGTTGTTTGAGTGCGGATCTGCTCCTGAGTAAAAACAAAAAACACCTTCTATCCATTAAGAAGAAGGTGTTTGTCTTTTCAGCTTCTTCTTATCTTTCAAGTCAATGACGACTTGATGGATTTAGCACCTGACCGATTGTTGGCTGGTTGCTGAGACTTCATCGGGCCATTCCCTCCGTCTCTCTCGATAAGAATTTCGTATTCCATTCATTTAGTTAAAATTACACCATATTGTTCTTTTTTTGCAAGCGTAATTTACGATTCAGGCGTGACATCGACGTTTAGCTTGTCATCATTTCCACAAACGCACCGCTTAAAGCCTGTTTCGTATTCACCGTTCTCCGTTTCCCTTCCACGCAAAATATACTTCTCTCCACACTGCTGACAGCGTATGACTACGCGATAACGATGTGACATATATTCTACCTCCTTGATTCTCTGTTATCGATTTAAATTAGCTACTTTCACCTTTTGCAGAGCGAACCACCAAAGTATAAACATAAAAGGAATCATGGCAAAAAGGAAATACACATGAAAAAGCGTCAAGATTAAATCGTACACACTATGTAGAAGTACTGGTAACCAGAGTGACAGAGACAGAAAAATTTTTTCCGCTCCGGCTCGACCTTTGCTCTGCCCATATAATAACCCATGATTACGCCGTAAAGCGAATGGCTGGAAACAGGCATCAGCGCCCGACCAAGAGCATTTTCAACACCATGGGCGACCAAATAAAAGACGTTTTCCATCGAGGCGAACCCAAGAGACAGCGTTACACCAAATATGATGCCGTCGTAGCTTCTTTTTAATTTTGCGTGCTGATAAGCAAAGAAAAAAAAGCATGAACCATTTAAAAAAAACTCTTCAAAAAAAACCGTACAATACAACCGCTCTTGCAACCGCGTGAGTGAAGTAGCCCTCTACTGTAAAAGCGTATTGAAGAACCATAACAGGAAATACGAGCAATACCCCGATTAAAAAGGTTCGCAATATTAGGGCATTCGTCATCCGCTCATATTGGTTTCGCAAATAAAAATAAGACAACAAAGCCATAGCTGGAGCGATTGCCGCAGGGAGAATTGCAAACAAGGGATGCACTACCTTTCCTTATTGAACTCGTTTCAACAAGCCGAAACGTCAGGTAAACAGGAGTCACTGCATCTACCTAAATCTAGTTCCGCCTAAAATCGGGAACTTTACCCTTCAAATAGAAACAGATAGAGGACAATTTTCATAATGCTTTTATTTCGGTTTCTTTTGACGATCGATTAGACGGCTCAGACCGTCTCGCCCGTTTACCTGCTTTGGCAGGAGATGAAGCCGGTAGCGCCGAACAATAGGCGAAAGCTGGATAGAAAACAGGAAGCTACTTAATAGTTCCTCGGTACTGCATCCAAAACGAAGAACTGTTCATTATACCTATTATATTCGTCTATTGGACCGCTTTCAAGTTCATTCATTACTGTTTCACCTTGATTTACGCAATACCTATGCCCTTATTTCATTTAAAAACCCTCGCTTAACGTCCATTTTAGCAGAAAGCAAAACCATTAATTTGATCCGCGCCTTTTTACTATCATAATCGGACCCGAGAATCACGCCCTTATTCATCAAATCATAGGAGCTGCCGGGATAATCATAGGTTGGATATACCTTCCCTTCTTCGGAGGTTGTTGTTAAAACAACTGTTACTCCTTGCTGAACAGCCTTCTCAATCGCGCCAATGAGCTCCGGAGGAACTTGCCCGCGGCCCATCCCCTCGAGAATGATTCCGTCCGCCTCGCCCTCAATCCCACTGATGAGAGCAGGATTCATGCCTAAGTAGCATTTAACGATTTCTACTTTTGGCAGAGGGGCTAACACTCGGGACACCTCTCGGGCAATCGGCTTCTGAAAGATTAATATTTGATCATTGTCCACAATCCCTAAGTAGCCAAAGCCAAACGCATTAAAGCCTTGGATGTTGGACGCATGCTCTTTTTTTAACATATTTAGCAGCAAAGATTCGTTCATTAAACACTACGACAGCCCCCGCTCCGATTAAATCCTTGCTGCAAGCGGCATAAATAGCATGGCGCAAATTAATAAACGAATCGCTGCCAAGCTTTCAGGTGCGCGTTGTGACCCAGTTATGATGACAGGTCGTTTGTCTTTAATGACCAAATCGAGAAAATAAGCCGTCTCCTCTAATGTATCTGTTCCATGCGTAACAACGATTCCATTCACTTCCGGATCCGAAAAAAACGCGGACGATTTTTTCGTAAAGCATGAACCAATCGTCCGTTGTAATATGAGCACTCGGTTTTTGGAGCATGGAAACCGTCGTCACATCAATATCCTCCGGCAAACCGCATATTTCGGTCAGTTCCTTTCCCGTCAGCTGACCAGCGACTAATTTCCCATCCTCATTTTCAGTACTTGCAATTGTGCCTCCTGTAGTTAACAAAACAACTCTTCTCATGATCCCTCCATCGCGATTAGAGCGCAGCATTCATCCAGACAATCCGAGTGGTAGACACCACCCGAAGTCGTCAATGCTAGTGCTTTTAGTATTCTCTTCGCTATAGCCAAGCGTGCCCTTGCATGAGTAGCACTTCAACGCTACCCTTTTAGGTTACCCTTATTTTTTAATTCTATCGGACTATTTCAGCAAGCCTTTGCGCAATCTTTTCCCCGTGAAAACGACCATTTTCAATAAAAATTTCGTTTGCATTATTGCCAGCAGCAATAACACCGGCAATAAACAAGCCGTCCACATTCGTCTCCATTGTTTCGGGGTCAAAATACGGGCGTCCTGTCTCCTTCTCGACGTTTACTCCCATTTTTGTAATAAACGAATGATCCGATGGTAGCCAGTCATCGCAAAGACAAAGTCAGCTCTTGCTATCTTAGCCGTTCCTTTAACATCGTAATAGACCTCGTTTTTCGTAATTTTTTTGCACATCGGCTTCGAATTCGAGCTTGATTTTCTCATGCTTGACTAACGATTCGTATTCCGGTAAAATCCACGGCTTTACGCTTTTTGAATAGTGACTGCCACGATATAGCGCCGTCACTTTCGCTCCGGCTTTTTCGAGCTCCAACGCAGCATCAACAGCTGAGTTCTTGCCGCCGATCACAACAACATTCATATTAAAATAAGGGTGAGCCTCCTTAAAGTAATGGAGGACATGCTCTTGCTCTTCCCCGGGTATATTTAATAAATTGGGCGAATCATAATAGCCCGTTGCGATGATTACCGCTTGCGCCTCATAGCTTGCTTTTTCAGATTCGAGCATAAAGGAGCCGTTTGCCTGCTTCTTAACCGATATGACGCGCTCATATGGATGAATACGAATATCCTTTCGTTTAACGACCTCTCGATAGTAGACAAGCGCCTGATTCCTTTTTGGCTTATGCTCCTCTGTAACAAATGGAATGGCACCGATTTCTAGCTTTTCACTCGTACTGAAAAACGTTTGATGGGTCGGATAACGGTAAATGGCACTAACAACATTTTCTTTTTCAATTACCAAAGGCTTGAATCCTTGCTCCATACAAGCTAAAGCGGCAGCCAAGCCGCACGGTCCTGCACCAATGATAATAATTTCTTCCTTCTTCACCAAGTTCACCTCATCATTTTCAAAAACCCGAATCCAATAGGTTCATTATAGCAGAATGAACCTTTACCCGAAAACATCTGGGCTTAACGTCAGATTTTTTCGGGGGCTTCTATTCCGAGCAAAGACAACCCTTCATGCAAAACAGTACCGGTAAGGTGAGCCGCAAGTACTCTTGTCTCTGTTTCAGCAGTACCGACTCCGAGCATTCGATGCTGCTGATAATAACGGTTAAATTTCTTACAAAGAGAGAGGAGATATTTAGCTAATACCGAGGGCTCACATTTTTGTACTGCTTGCGCAATCGTCTCCGGATAACGGCTTAATTCCTTGAGCAGCACCCACATTTCATCGAGCTCGAGACTTTCCTGATGCAGGGAAGGCAATGGACGATTGTCAAAATTCAGACCCGATTTTTGCTTAATGCTTTGAATGCGCCCATGCGTATACTGAACGTAAGGGCCCGTTTCGCCATCAAATTGGAGAGCAGCTTCAAGAGAAAAGTCCACCTCCTTCGTCCGCTGATTTTTTTAGCTCGCCAAAAATGATCGCACCAACGCCGATTGCCTCAGCCGTCTGCTCTATATTAATGACATCAGAGTTTTTTTTCCTCCAATAGCTCTCGCGCTCTCGCCACCGCTTGATTTAAGACCTCTTCAAGCGAGACGACCCGTCCCCTTCTCGTCGACATCTTCTTTCCTTCGAACTTCATTAATCCGAATGGTATATGAGCGCATTGCTTAGACCAGGAATAGCCCATTTTATGCAATACGGAAAAAACCTGCTTAAAATGAAGCGATTGCTCAACGCCGACAACGTATAGAATTTGCTCTGCCTTTAATTGCTCACGGCGATAAAGAGCTGTGGCCAAATCGCGCGTCGCATAAATGCTCGAGCCGTCCGATTTAATGATGAGGCATGGCGGCAAGTCCTCGTCAGCAAGCGAGACAACATAGGCACCATCGCTTTTTACGAGTAGCTCCTTTTCTTTCAATTCGTTAACGACGCGCTCCATTTTGTCATTATAAAAGCTCTCGCCTAAGTAATAGTCAAACTCGACATGAAGCCGCTTGTATAGCCGCTTGAATTCGGCCAAACTTTGTTCAACAAAATATCGCCACAAATTTCTAGCCTCTTCATCTCCTTGTTCAAGCTTGGCGAACCAAGCACGCGCCTCCTCCTCCATCTGTTGATCCGCTTCCTCATGAAACCTGACATACATTTCAAGGAATGAAGCTATCGGTTCTGCCCCGATCTGTTCAGGCTCTCCCCATTTTTTTATAGGCGACGATCTGCTTGCCAAACTGTGTCCCCCAATCGCCAAGATGGTTGACTCGGATCGCCTGATAGCCTGCTTTGTTGTACAAATGATAAAGCGCATGCCCGATCATCGTTGAGCGTAGATGGCCAATACTAAAAGGCTTAGCAATATTTGGTGAGGATAAGTCAATGACAACGCGCTGACCTTGACCAATAAGTAAATTTGACCAGTCGGACTTCGTCATTTGTTCGAGCAAATAAGTGGAAGTCTTTTTTTCGCTCGAGAAAAAGGTTCACATATGGCCCTTTTGATTCGGCACTCAGTTGTGCAGACTCGATTTCTGCAGCAAGCTCCCTCGCTATCGTCGCAGGAGGCTTACGCATTTTTTTTAGCGAGAATGAAGCAAGGAAATGCAACATCCCCTAGCTCAGGCTGTGGCGGGATTTCGAGAAGCTTAATGAGCTCCTCCTTCTCGATGTCAACGAATGGGCTAATAACTCAGCTACAATTTGCTTTAGCACGGCGCAACACGTCCCTTCAGTGTTTTATTTTCGAAGACAAAAAGACCCCCCACCTCGTTAAGAGGCGGAGGGCCGCGGTACCACTCTTTTTATTCTGTTTCATAAAACAGAATCACTTTGTTGCGTTATAACGGCGCTAGCCGAATTTGCCTACTTTGACTTCAGCAAACTATTTCATGGGTGCGCTTCCGCTCGCCGTTCCTGCTGGCTTCCACCCTCCCAGCTCGCTTTTAGGAAACGTTACTCGCATACTCTCCCAATCGACAATTTTAACGTAATTAATAACCGATTTTAGCTGATTAAAGCTTAAAAATCAAGCCTCATTTTTCAAGCGACAAATCGATAAAGGCTTCTACCATTTCTTCGTAGCTCAAGCCGATTTCCTTCGCCGCATCTGGATAAAGGCTTGTCGGTGTCATCCCCGGCAATGTATTCACTTCCAAAATGACCGCTTCACCGCCATCCTCGGGTACGATAAAATCGACTCGCGAATACACCTCACAACCAAGCGCCTGATGGGCCTTCACCGCATGCTCCTTTAAGTACTCCATCTGTTCGGAGCTCACCCGTGCCGGAATAATGTGTTCACTCATCCGGCGGCGTATTTTGCCTCGTAATCGTAATATTCGTTTTTTTGGAACGATCTCAATGACCGGTAAGGCCTGCTCGTTCCCGCGTTTACCAAGGACGGCAACCGTTACCTCTTTCCCCGAAATAAATTCCTCCAGCAAGACAGTATGGTCGAATTGGAAAGCAGCTTCAATTCCGGCAAATAGCTCATCCTTGTTGTTTGCGATCGTTAAACCGATCGTCGACCCCTCTTGATTAGGCTTGACAACGATCGGAAAATCGAGCTTTACATCAAAGGAAGTACTTTCATACTCGTGCTGATAAATGACCTGCTCTTTAGCAACTCGCGTCCCGTTCCGTTCAAAAAAAATAGCTTTGACTTACTTTTATCAAGCGCCAATGCAGACCCTTGAACACCTGAACCTACATATGGAATCTCCAGCATATCAAGCAGTGCCTGTACTTTGCCATCCTCACCGTAGCGACCGTGTAATCCGATAAATACGATATCGACGTCGAGTGCAAGAATCGGTGCAATATTATTAGGGTGAAAATCAATCCCTCGGACTTCATGTCCTTTCTTTTTTAACGCTTCAATAATCCCTTTTCCAGAAGAAAGTGAAACTTCGCGTTCAGCGGAAATTCCCCCGTATAAAACAGCAATTTTCATCAGACCACTCCCAAACCGTGATGTACCACTAGTATATTCGCCTATCCGATAAGCGTAACTAGACTAGCTTATTGTATCACACCTATTAATGAAAAGAGCATCGTTTTTGAAGCGACCGAAAAGTAAGAAAAAAACGTTTAGTTGAAAAAAAGCGACCTTTACCATCTGGCTTTTCACCCAACTCAATTTCTTTCAGTGCTGGAAATTTTTCTAGCCTTTTATAATTCCACAGCTACATAGCAAAAGCCTGATGCTTTTTTTGCACCAGGCTTTATTTTTGGAAAAAGGATTCATAAAGCTTGTATATCGCTTCATTTTTAATCAACTTTTTCCCATATTCCTCTACACGGTAAATCGATATCGTTGCTGGACTTCCAAATTCTGATAATAGTGCAATAAACGCTTCAGCATCAGCCATGTCTAGCTCATAATCCTCGAATTTCATATAGTATGTGCCGTCATGGACATAAAACGAACCGCCGATGACACCAAGAGGATATAACCTCGAAGCAAGTGCAATTACGTCTTCTGAGTCCGAGAATTCGTAAAACACTTGATCGCTTTCATCAAGCGTGACTTGCATTTCGATAAAGCCTTCATCAAAGTCATCCTCGATCAGATCGCTATCTGAAATTCCTTTAGTGACAATAATAACCATTCCTTGGGCCGGAACAGCAAATACTTCCACCGCAAGTGGACCATCAACTTTAAAGCCAAGCTCATCGTCAGCTTCAAGCATCATATCACGGAATAAGTCATGAACCTTTGGAACGTCCTGCCATAAATCTTCTTTTGTAATTCCGCGCTCACGCATATCATCAAATGTTAAAAACACTTTAAATTTATTCATGGTCAAACGTTCAAGTCGCATGAATGACCCTCCCTTTTAACGAACAGTAACCCTCGCCCGTCTCCATCAAATTCTCCGCTTACCATACGGTATGTGAAAACGCAATGGAAGGTTCGAAAAACGACAAGCTATTCGCACCTATTTTATCCTTGCAATTGATTTCTTTTCAGCCAGAGCTCCCACTCTTCCTTTGTTTGGCCGATGATCTCTGCCTCATTTCTGTCTCCGCTCCCGCGGACACTGCCGGACCACTCACTCCTATCACCAGCTTTGTAAACCGTTTCTTTAGCCGGCCGAGGGTGTGAAGGGAAGAATTCTCCTGACAAAACGTAACGACAACCCTTGAATCAACCTCATGCAAAACAGCTTCTACATCCTTAACTGAAAGTCCTGCACCGAGATAAATGACCTCAAATCCTTTCCGCCGTAGAAACAAGCTGAAAATCAACAGGTCAAGCTCTTCATTTTGGCCAGAAAAGGCAACTATTTTCGGCAGCGTCCCATGTATCGAGAAGTCCTGGAAAATCCGGCCGACTTTCAAGCGCAAAAAGGTGATAGCATATTGTCGGCGAGCAGCCGTCACTTGCTTTTCACTTAGGAGCCTCTCCATTTGAAGCATCATCATTTTCACGAGATCAATCGTGACTTTATCAATGCTAAACAAGGAAAACGCGCGATTAAACAGCTGATTAGCTTCATTTTCTTTAAAGGAAAGCAATGCTTCGAGAATTTCCATTGCCAGCTCGGCTGAACGATCCTCCCCAGCATGGTCGCTGCTGCCCTGAAAGGCGAGCTGTTCTTTTTCATACAGGCAGCAGCTTGTCCAATGGAAAGCCTTTGTCGACTTTATCCATGAGCCAGCGCAAAATCGCCACATGCTCGTCCGAATAAAGTCGATGTCCAGCCTGATTGCGAATCGGTTTAACGATTCGGTAGCGTCGTTCCCAAGCTCGCAGCGTGCCTGGTTCGATTCCAAGCATCGTTGCTATTGCCTTAATATTATATTTCCCTTCCAAAGAAGCCATATTCGCTCTCCCCTTCGACCATCACCTTCCAATTCCTTTTCACACAAGCATTTATTTGAAATGGTTTCCCAACCAAAATTATCCTTAAAAATATTGAAGCTATTCCCGTCAGACTAAGTATAGCGAAAGTGATTTCCCATGTAAAATGTTTACACCGATTAAAAACGATCCGTGCATACTTTTCTGCTACAATTTAGGCGAGTTATCGGAATGACGACTCTTCGTTCCCAGCTGTTACAGCAAGTACACCAGTAGTGTTTTCCTGTTTTTTTCGAAGCGTGATTAGGTGAGTCTCCGCCGGTGCGGCGAGGCGCAATGGAAAGGCTGTTGTCCCATACCCGTTACTGATCAAGTGAGTAAAGTTCTGATACGTCCGAATCGCCCCTTTTTCCGCTAACCCCCAACCGAATAGCCTAATTTGTCCCCCGTGCGTGTGACCGCTCAAAATAAGCGAGAAGGGGTGACTGCCTGGGAGTTCGTCGCGAATTTCCGGAAAATGGCTAACTAAGATCGAGAACCGCTCTTTTTCGGCTTCCACGTAAAATGAGGAGTCAGTGACCGGTTCACTTATTTCCTCCCTTTCATCAACTCCAGCAATGAACAGGCTTTCTTTTCCTTTCCTTAGCTTAACCCCGCTGTTTTTCAATGCGGTTACGCGATATACTCGAAAGAGGCGCTCCCACACTTCAGACTCAATTTCCAAGTCATTATTTCCCCAAATGAAATAGCAAGGGGCGAGTGCGGTGAGTCGTTTGAGATTTCGCTCAATTCGCTTTTCCGCTACACCTTTTTCTGCGAAATCACCGCCGATGATAACTAGATCGCACTGATCGTCAATCTCTTCAAGCAATTGGGTGGCAATATTACGACGATGAACATCAGAAATAAAAAATATCGTCAACCCATCAAACGCATCTGGAAACGTCTCAAAATACATCATTTGTCGGCGTATGCGATTTCGATGAGCCTCTATCCACATATAAAGCAGCACGCCTGCCGCTGCAATGAGCAATAACGTTCCTATCACTTCAGTACGCCTCTCCCTCGTCGTCAACTCTCGTTCGATCCAATTATAGCATAGCAGCAATGCATCACGACACTTAGCAACCTCATGCCTAAAAAGCCGTTCCCCCTGTTTAGGGAAACGACTTTTTATTATTCGAGCCACCGAAAATGCTCGAGGATAATATCGGTTTGCAAGCCAAGTCCTTCAGATTTTTCGATTTCCGTGCGTTGCGTAAAGACATAGTAGCGCTCGTTATGCTCCGCAAAAGCGGTCAATTTATTAACCTCTCCATCAGAGAAAAGGAATTCCTCGGTAATTCCGATTTGCGCGTATTTCTCGCCCCATACAGGCTCAAACCCGGCAATTTCACTAAAACCCGTAGCTAATAAATTCTTGCGTTCCTCAGCAACCACTTCATCGAGGATCCCGCTTCGGCGTCCGCTTCCGTTACGATAAAAAAACTCATCCTGAAAGTCAGCATCAACGAAAAATGGATTTCCAGCTTCATTTGAAAGCTCTGTCCGATAGCTTTCATTCACGACCGTCTCAAAGCCTAATACACCGTCAACCTCGTGCTTGACAGCAACCTCTTCCTCTTCGATTCCTTCTGGGAAAATCGTTACAGACGTTACGTTCTCAAGCTCGCTACTATGCTCCTGATCCATTGCATCCACTTGTTCGTCAAACTCTTCGCTTGATTCAATGCCCGAATCATCGCCTGATTGATCTTCCGCTCTAAACAATTCAGCGCTGCTCTCCGCCTCCCCTGAGTCGTAGGCTATTTCTCTTGTGCCCCAATCAATCTGGCCTATTGTCAATAGACCACCAATCCCTATCGTGACTAGAAGGAGCGCCGCCGCTTGCCATTTATGAAAAAAGGCTGCCTTTTTCGGCTTCTTCTCCTTTTTTATTTCTGACATAATTTTAGTGGAGGAGGATTGAGCCGGGAGCTGTTCATACTGCTTCTTCAGCCTATTCATTTTTTCGTCGAAATGATCGTTGCTCATATATGCTCACCCACCTTTTCATACGTTTCTTTAAGTTGCTGCTTTGCTCTTAGCATCCGAGTCTTGATTGCTCCCTCTGACAGCTTAAGAATTTCGGCAATCTCCCGGTAATTTAAATCATGGAAATAATGAAGAATAATTGGTATTTTGTATTTATCATTCAACGCCTGGATATGCTCATGCAACGCTTGGGCTTCTTCATCGAATTCGTGCTCAATATAGCTTTGTTCAGGCAGCTGCCGTTTCAATTCCAATGCTTTTTTTCTTGTGGCGCTGCTCGCTCCGATACAAATCTCGCACAACGTTTAATGTGATCGTATAGAGCCAGGTAGTAAACTTCCCCCGAGTATGCTTGTTTAAAAAACGGTAAACTTTTATAAAAACCTCTTGCGTAACGTCTTCAACTTCGTTCGACCTAACGCCGAGCTGAAAAGCAAAGCGTTCGACCGTTTTTAAATGCATTTCAATTAGTTGCTGAAAGGCATCATCATCCCCTTGTTTTGCGCGCAAAATCAATTGTTCTTCCATCAGCGTTAACCCCCGATTTTGAGTACCTTCATTGCTTCTCGTTTGTTTGACGATTAATCGCAGGTGTCCGTTGTTTAACAGTGAAACGTCAACGTTTTAGAGAAGGTTTCATTCATTATCAGAAAGCGTATCCTCATTTTTCAATTTCATCAAGGCCTTTTTCAAAAAAAAGGTGGCATTTTTGTTCGAGTCGGCGCAAGCAGGAGCTTGGAAACAGCCAATCGTAGGCATTCGGCGGCGAAACACCCATTCTTTTCAGCTTAATAAAAAAACGAGAAAGCAGCAGTCATTCTAATTTGAGCGACTGCTGCTTCCTCCATTACTTATTCGTTTTGTTTTCTTGACAAAGAGTGAAGTGCCATGTTTGTTAATAGCTTTGCTGCAACAAGCATGGCTCTTTCATCAATGTCAAACTTAGGGTGATGGTGCGGATAGACGATTTCTTCTGCTTCGTTTCCCGCGCCAGTAAAAAAGAAAGTGCCTGGTACGTGCTCCAAGTAGTAAGCAAAATCCTCACCGCCCATAACCGGTTCTAGCTCCGAAACTGTCTCAGAGCCGCAAAGCTCCTCTGCCACCCCGACAAAGTACCTCGTCTCCTCCGGCTCATTCACAACTGCAGGATAGCCTTTGCGGTAATCGTAAGTATAGCCGGCGCCTAATGCGTCGCAAGTTCCCTTAGTTACTTGCTCAATTTTCGTAATAATCTGCTCCTGCAGCTCTTTGGAGAACGTACGGACAGTCCCGACCAATTTAGCAGAATCGGCAATTACATTAAACGCTCCTCCTGCCTGAAACGAACCGACAGAGATAACCGCCGACTGAACGGGATCGACATTTCTGCTCACAATATGTTGCAAGTTCGAGACGAGTGCAGCACCGACTGCGATCGCATCGACCGTTTCATGGGGAGCAGCTCCATGACCTCCCCGCCCTTGCACTGTGATTTCGAAGCGATCGGCGGCAGCCATTAAAGGACCTGGCCGATAACCAATTTGCCCGAGCGGAAGCGGATTCCATAAGTGAGTGCCATAAATGGCATCAACACCATCGAGGCAGCCGTCCTTAATCATAGCAATTGCGCCTCCAGGTGCCAATTCTTCGGCAAACTGATGAATCAGAACAACGGTTCCTTCAAGCTGATCCTGATACTCCATCAGCACCTTAGCAAGGACGAGTAAAGTCGCCGTATGGCCATCATGGCCGCACGCATGCATCACACCCGGGACCTCAGAAGCAAAAGGAAGCCCTGTTTCCTCTTGGATCGGCAACGCATCGAAATCAGCTCGTAAAGCGACTGTTCGACCTGGCTTCCTCCCGCGGATATAACCAACAACGCCCCTTCCTCCTACGTTCCTCTTCACCTCAACTCCTAGCCGCTCCAAGTAGTCGGCAATTAAAGCCGGCGTCCTTACTTCTTCAAACGATAGCTCAGGCTGGCGATGGAGTTCACGGCGCAAGTCAACCATTTCGGGATAGCATTGCTCAAGCCGTTCAATGATTTGTTTGTGCATCGACATCAACCCCTTATTCACTTCTTTCACTTCCATTCTACTTGCGATTTCCTAAAAAAGCTATCCAGAGCCTGCATGTTGACGATAAATCACAAAAGCTGACCCCCTTGAGAAGTCAGCTTCTTGTCACAAGTGCTATTTAGATAACTGAGACATTTTTAACAATCCGATTGCCATGGCTACGCAAAGAATCATAATCATAAAACCAATTCCAAGCACAGCGGATAATTGTCCTATCGTCATGATTCGAATCCACTCCTATGCTGCGTTATATCTTTGATTCGATCGTAACATAGACAGCTTCAGACAGAGTCGCCTAATTGTGACAAATTAAGAACATATGTATGAAGAGATGTTGAGCCTGCGCCGTTCCTTCAAGCATCCGCATTTTTGCAAAATGTAAAAAAAATTGATTGAAGTTATTGAAAATTTAAAATGAAAAGCGTATACTTAACGTATCATATAGAAAACGCTTTCAAGCCTGTCTGGCTTGAATTTTACTAAAGGAGCGGTAACTGTGAACTTAGCAAAAATAACCGACAAATCACTCGTTACTAATCAAGACTTGGACTTTAATCAACGGATCGGTTTGCCAGTCGAAGTATATTGTTCCAAGCGTTCTGAAACGATTGCCTTTGGTCAAATTAATGCTTTTAACGATCAAACTATTTATATCGGAGGTCGTCCCTTCTGTCGCCAATCGAATTTATTTTTCGGTCAGCCTTGCTTGACGGCATAAATTGCTACTTTAGAGAAGAAACCATTAGGAACCGGTCCTTTTTGAATTCGGTGTAAAACATGGCGCTGGCTTCTAATCGCTTGTCCCTAACTTCAGCCTACCCATTTCACATGAATGGACGCAGCAAAACATTAAGTGTACTTATACCTTTAATAACCCGCACTTCAAATGAAGCGTGCGGGTTATTTATGATATAAATTAATTCCATGCTTGTCGTTCATATAGGAAAACACCTTCTGGCGGTCCGTCCATTCCGGATCGTTTTCCCAAAGATCGCCTGACCGTTCAATCAATTCCTCACGTAAGCTCTCATATTCTTTTTCTGCCTTCTTTTCCTTTTTAGCTAAAAAAAACGAAACCGAAAAAAAAGCCGACGAAAAACAAAAGCAAAAATACGAGCAAGCTTGTCTCGTTGACGAGCGCTGTCAATAGATTTGTATGAAGTGACAGCTCTAAGTCGCTGAGCGTGCGAACTCCAAAAAAATAAAAATAAGGCTGAATAAAACAACAAAATGAGGAGCCATAGCGTTTTTGCTTTTTCCAATTTGTCGAGCTTATCCTTTCGTTTGATCAGTTCTGTTAACATAACTTTCGTAACGGCTGTCCCCTTGTAAAAATGCCCCTTCCAAGCGGAATATTTCTTCATAAGCAGCCCTCCTCATTTAAAAGGTATGAGGACAAGGTTTTGCTTAGAACCTCCAACCTACGTAGAACCGCTAAAGGCATGGAGTCGAACTATCAACGCGGCAAAAACCGTTTGTTCATAGCGTTGTTCCATCGTTTTGGCATCGTGAAACACGACTTCATCCGAAGCTCATTGCTTCAGCCTGCTGTCCTTGTTCAAAAGGGCGAAAAAATAGGCTGCTGAAGCTGTATCGTGTAATTACAGCGACGGTGCCTGAGCTTAGCTTTGATATTTCAGCATACACCCGGCAATGAAGTCAATTAAAAAAATGAGCAAAAATGGTCACATAAATGCTTCCTGTCCATTCAAATAGTAATCCTAGTGACAAGCTAATGAGCAGAACGAGCGAAAACAATACAGGTTGTCTTAAGTAACGAAAATGAACAACAGCAAAGATCAGGCTAGCTGCCAGAAGCCCAAAGGCCGTTTGCAAAACGGCTCGAAAAAGTAATTCCTCAAAAATGGCAATAACCAGACAGAGAAAAGTGAGATGAAGTAATGAACGGTTTTGAAACACTCGTTTGTTAATGCCACCATCATCAAGGTAACGTTCAGGTATTCTGCGTTCAAGAACGAGCTCAAGCAGGACGACGCCGAGCGCAAAACCCCCTCCGACGACGAAAATGTGAAATGGCTCCCAGCGGAAAAGCTGGCTAAATTGACCCCAGTCTGAAAAAAACGAAGAAACCAATGACAGCCGCTGCGATAAGAATGAGCAGCTGGGAGATATATAAATTCAGCAATAATTCTCGATCGCTCATCTCTGCTAAAAGCCTTTGCTGCTTCGACTTCATACGTGCCTCCTAATCCGACCAAGCCGTTTAGCAAGCTCTTCCTGCCACGATTGGAAAAGGTCGCCTGAATCACCGCTCGTCCGCTTAAACAATTCTAGCTCTATTCCGCATTGATCGCAGCAAGGCTCGCTTGCGGCTTGGCCTGTTCTTTCAGAAAAATACTGTAGCAACAGCTTTCTGCGGCATGACTGCGCCTGAATCCAGCGCTCAAACCGATGGAGGTTTTTCTGCTTGACTTGCCTTCTTTGCTCAAATCCCTTATTAAGCTCAAGGCGAAGAGCATCCGGTGAAAAGGAGCCGACTTTATTTCCAGGCTCTAGTAAGCCGCGAAGCTCTAACTGATAGCGTATCGCCTGCCAAACCGTTTCTGAACACTGACACTGCTCCTGCAGTAGCCGTTCTTCTTCTTGTGTTAAGCTCTGATAAGTAGAAAGGGACTCGAGTATACACTGAAGCTGTTCTTCAGTTACTCTTTCCCGCTCAAGCAGACGCCGTGCCAGCGCTCCATCTTCAACACAGTACATAAGCAGGGCTAAGCTTGGCTTTCCATCACGGCCGGCTCGTCCAATTTCTTGTACATACGATTCAAGCTGCAGTGGATGATGAAAATGAATCACATAGCGGATGTTCTTCTTATTGATCCCCATCCCAAAGGCGCTCGTACAGCAAATCACCGACAGTTGGTTGTTCATAAACTGCTGCTGGATCAGGAGGCGATCCTCGTTTGCCATCCCGCCATGATAGCAGCTCACTCTAGCGATCCCCTCGTTTGTAAGAAGCGTTGCTGCCTCCTCTGTCCAGCGTCTACTGGCAAAATAGACAATTCCCGGCCCTTCTAATTGTTGCACTGATTTGAGCAGCGCCTGAAGCCTTTCCTGATTCGTCTTAAATTTTTCTACCGAAAGCGCAATATTAGCTCGATCGACTGAATATATGACCTTTTCTACTTGATTCATTTCAAGTAAACGGATGATGTCGTGTTGAACCGTTTTAGTGGCAGTCGCGGTTATAGCCAAAGTTGGAGGAGAGCCTAGCTTTTTCTTTACTTCTACTAGTCGTAAATAATCCGTACGAAAATCGTGGCCCCATTCTGAAATGCAGTGCGCTTCATCCACGACAAAGTAAGCAATTTGCAATCGTGACAATTTTTGTTGAACAGCGCTCGATTGCAGCATTTCCGGAGATGTGTAAATGAGCTTGTACTGCCAAAGGTTCTCGAGCGTCCATTCTCGTTCCTTCCAGCTCATAAAGCTATTCAAGGCAACAACTCGCTTCATTCCGGTGCTTTTCAGCTGCTGGACTTGATCCTCCATCAAGGAGAGCAAGGGGGAAACAATGATCGTTACTCCGCTTGTTAGAAAGGCAGGGAGCTGATAGCAAAGCGATTTCCCCGTCGCTGTTGGCAGCAGCGCCAGAACATCACGACCGTCTAACAATGAGCGGACAACTTCCTCTTGACCTAATCTGAAGCTTGTGTAACCAAACTTTTTCTTAAGCTCCTCCTTCAAAATCATTGAAGCTCTCCTTTCTCGCCAATGTAAGCCTGATCATCAAATAGCTTACTTCATCCCCGAGCTTTTGTTTGATTTCGCTTAGCCTGCTTGTACCGAACTCGGCAGCAACGGCAAACACCTGCTTTTGGACGAACAATGGAACGTGGCGCTCGATCGGAAATTGAGGATCGTGTAAGGCAATTTCGACTAAATGATCCTCAATCGTTGCTTTTTTTTAAGTTTCGAGCAGCCGCTACCTGTTCCAGCGTCTCGTATTGCTGTAAATAAGCTTTTGTTTTTTTTCAGCGGATACCGTCATCGGCGCCTCCCGCTTAAAATCGTGACGAAAGCAAGCTAAAAGCGGGTAGCTTGTCTGAGAAGAAGCTTCTGTCTCAGCTAACAGTTGATGGAGCGTAGCTGCTGCATAACTCGTGCTTCATCTGGCCGGAGTCCGCACGTGCGAGCAGCCTGCTCAAGCGTTAAGCCGATCCGTTCTGCTCCGCTAAGCTGTAGTACAAATAAATTAGCCTGCTGCTTGTGACAGGATGTTAAAAACGCCATTAACTCACGATACAGTTGTTCTAGCCACTCATGCCTAGCTGTGCCACCCTCTCTACTCAATAACTGCTTAACCCAAGCTTGGATTGAACGGTTTTGCGTAATCGGGAAAAATGAGCTGCCTTGCTCAAGATGAGTTAGTGACTGAATAACTAGCGTTAAGCGGAGCCAATAAATCTCCGTTTGCTGATGATACGACCATCCGTTTAAATTCATTAAATAAGGATGAATTCGCTCGAATGTCTCAACAAACGCCTTGCCCGGCTGGAGAAGCTTTACGAACTTTTCTTTGGACCAACGAGGCCATCTTTCTCGAGCCGCACAAATCGTAGTGCTACATCCTCCCTTTTCAGATCAGGAAGCAGTCCGAAAAAGGGAAAAAGAGAGAATAAATAGCTATCCTGGACCACCTGGACAGATTTTTTTTCCTTGCAAAATATAATAGGCACCGTAAATCGAGCGTTCTTGCTCCGTCCTATGGCACACTTTCAACAGCAAATAATCGATCATATCTGCCATACTTAATCTCCAATCCCACTTTTTTTAACCTAGTCATATTGTAACAAATGTCAGCAAAAACAGCTTTAGTCAATTTTTATTATAATGCCTTTGCGAAATTGCAGCAGCTGCAATTTCAGTTGAAATGTTCCGTTTTTCGCTTTACAATAATAAACAGTTACAATTCTATCAGAACGTAATACTGTCAACCAAAGGGGATTATTATCCCGGTCATACGACCGTATGCCTCCGCCTTCAAGACAAAAGAAAATATAAGAAGACACCGAGTAGATGCGCGGATCATGCACCTGTACTTACGACGTTTAGACTCAAGCGAGGCATAAACGCTTTAGAAAAGCTCACTTTACCAGCTTGATAATAAGATACAAGGCTAGAGTACGACAATAGCTCTTTGGAAAGACTAGTAGAACGAAAAAAACGGAGGAGTTACCATGGCTAAATATACTATTGTTGACAAAGATACATGCATTGCTTGCGGGGCGTGCGGAGCTGCTGCACCAGATATTTATGATTATGACGATGAAGGCATTGCCTTTGTCATTCTGGATGACAACCAAGGAACAGCTAAAGTACCGCAAGAGCTCGAAGAGGACTTGGAAGATGCTCATGACGGCTGCCCGACTGACTCAATTAAAGTAGCGGACGAGCCTTTTGACGGAGACGCATTGAAATTCGAGTGAGTTCATTAGCTGAAGTAGCAACGGTATTTAAAGGAAGCCCGGCGCTGGGCTTCCTTTTTACGTCCGAAGAATTTTTTCCTATTCCGTTTCCGGGGAATAACAAAGCTCTTCACATGTTCGTGATGCTCACAGCTTACGCTTATTCCCTGACTGAACTTTTCCTATCTCTACTGTTTTTCCCGTGCTGTTTATGTAAAGACAATTAAATTGATCGCTGCCAGCAAAACGATAAACATCGCGACGGTTTGAATTTTTTCGCGCGGCAGTTTGTCAAACAATCGTAAGCCGAGGTTCGCTCCGATTAATACTCCGACAGCACCGACAAGAAATAAGTTAAAAAAAATGAAAGGGAGATATCGCCATTAAAAGCGTGAAGCAGCAAAGTAAACAGGCTTTGAATAAAAAAAAGTCGCCTGTAAATTCGCGTTGTAGGCGTATTTTTCTGGATATCTCATCATAAAGTAAAAAACAAAAAACGGTCCTCCTACGGCAAATATTCCGCCGATAAATCCGCCGATAAGCCCTAATAAAATAGGAAGTCCAGGATGAATGCTTTCCCTTTTTGCCGGCTGCCTATTTTTCCAAAATAAATATACGACCATTCCGATAAGAAAGAGACCTAAATACGTTTTCATAACGTCCAGCTCTCCAAAGTTTGAGAGCACAAAAAAACGAACCGATTCTTCCGGTGAACGATGCCGCCAAAATAACGACTAGCCCCCGCCACTCTAAGTATGTATACATCCGAGTTAAAATGCGGAACGAAACGATTAACGTTAAGGCAAGTACTAAAAGCGTGCTGTCCATAATCGAGAACAGTAGTGGCAAAAGTCCCATTGCCAATAAACCAAAGCCGAAGCCGCTTGTTCCTTGGATAAAGCTACCAACTAAAACAATAATAAAAACTATGATAAATTCAACGACCACACCTATCCATCCTTTTCTGTCATGACCATTTGCTCGACTATGTTTTAAAGGTTGCCTGTTCTACCTGCATGATATGCGTCATCATCGCTTGATAGGCGCGCGCCGAATCCTGTGCCTCAATTGCCTCGTAAATGGCAAGATGCTCCAAATAAAGCTGATCGAGCTTTTCCTTTTCACGATAAAGAACAGCTTACGAGCTTCTCTCATCGCCGATTGCATCGTTTCGGAGACAGTCGCAAGCAACGTTGACAGCATTTGATTTTTAGTCGATTTGACAATCGCTAAATGAAACTGGATATCCGCTTTTTCGTCCAGCCCTTCCTCACCTTTTGTCCGCTGCATGTCGACTAAATGGGTTTTTAGCTCAAGCAGATCCCCTTCTGTTCGATTTTCAGCAGCGAGTGCAGCGGCACCTGTTTCGATAATTTTTCTAATTTCAAATAGCTGCCGAATATCCTCTTGTCTCATAAACGCAGCTGCTGGAATCACGAGTCGGGCGAGGTCATGATCGACCTTTCTAACAAAGCTGCCCTCCCCTTGCCTAATTTCGATGAGACCGATCGCTCTTAACGCACTTAATGCCTCTCTCACTGCTGAGCGCCCGACCTGAAACTGTTCTGCCAGTTGTTGAACCGACGCAAGTCGCTCTCCAGGAAGAACCTCGCCATTTTGAATCATTTCAGTAATTTGTTCAGCAACAAGCTCATAAATTTTTTTTAGGCTTCACATGTTTTGTTGACATTACTTCTCCTCCGGCAGATTAAAAGAACTCACTATTTGAAATTGTACCCTTGTTAGGAGGCGCAGGCAACCAATTTTCATACGGCTCTTTGAATAAAGCGCCTCGATCACAAATAAACTACGCTCCCTGAGTATTCGTATAAAGTGACTTCTCCAATCGTAAATCCTTTCTTTTCGCTAGTTAACCCGATTATGTAAACTGGCAGTGCCCTGCTTTTCGCTCCGGTGCTTTGATAGTCGCTCAGCTTCAAATGGGATGACAACATTCAAGTGACGAATCGGCTTTGAGCAAAAAGAAAGCCGTTATGACCGGGAGTGGCCATACCGACTGGCAAGCAAAGTCTCCTATAAAAAGCTGCGAATATCGTTAGACAGCTAAAGCCGCGTTTCTTTCCTTCCGGCTTACGCTTTCTTTTGGTCACAACGGACAATGACACGTCTGTTGCTATTTAAAGCCCATTTTCTAAAGTGTAAGACCTTCGAGCGCCAGCAAAATCGAGTTACTCCAAATCTCGGCGAAGGCTTCGTTTGGTAACGGATTCGTCCCTACGCCAACCTCAACCGTAAACCCGGGTCGACCGGTTTCCTGAATAAACCAGTCCTTATAGCCGCCATCACTGTCAGCTGTCCGTACCGGCGTATAGGAGCTTTTTAGTGATAGCCGTTCAACCATGGCTTCGCTTTCCTTTGGTTCCAGTCCACGATACCCCCAATAAATGACCTGCCCCTGTGAGTGAAAGGCTAGAACATGCGAAAAAGAATGCTGCTTCGTCAGTCGATAGACAGCCTGTGCCTCTGGCTCTGATAACGGGGCTGGGCCGCTGTAATGCCTGCACCATGGCTGCTGAGGGCTTTCGTCTGCCTCCTGTTGCCAGCCAGCTGGCCATTGATGATTTAAATCGACACCGCGAATGTTGCTCGACCAATGCTCGAACCGGCGTACTCCTTTATTAATGGTAAGGACGTCTTCATAAAATGGATGCTTTGGGTAGACTCCTTGCTGAACTAATTCGATTCCATCTGGATTGACCATCGGCACAACGGTTAACGTAATTCCCGAAAAGATTTGCGTGAGATCATAGCCGTACAACGGCTGATCCTCTCTCAATGCTGCCGCGCATTCGAGCAAAAATCGGTACAAAAATTTAGACGTGTGCCATTCATTTGCATGCCAGCCCCCAGAGTAAAAGACTTCCTTTTCACCGTGTCCGAGCGAAAACGAATAGATCGGTTTTCCCATAGGAGTATGCCCGATTGTATTAATAACAGCATCTAAGTTTAGTAGGTGCTCGCATTCCCTTTCTAAATCTACAGGTCCGAATTCAACCTCAGCCTGCGTGAGCCGTTCGTGCTTCTGCTTAGAGTCGACATACGGAATCGTCACTGTTTTTCCCGGTTCCAAATAATTGCTCTCTGAGCCGAGTTCCCGATTAAAAAGGAGTAAATCAAAGGGACGAATACCATGAGCCTTCGCTACCTTCGCAATCGTATCCCCTTGCCTGATGACATAATTCAAAAGATCGCCTCCCTATTCAATAAAGTTATGGCAGTCGCTTTGCCATTATTCCACCCGTAAGCCGACGTGTATGCTCAACCTCCTCCTTCATTGATTAATATATGAGCATACGTAACGTCTAATGAAAACAGGAGGCTGGCAAAATCGTTTGACAGAAGCTGCTTTGCTATGATAAATTGTCTAACAAATTAAAATTCTCTCTGTGAAATCATGAGCATTGAAGACAGCTGCCCCCAGCCCGGTATCGGTTCGGCTGGGGCAGCTTGGAGAGCAAGCAAAGCGCGTCTTCGCCTATGCCAACGGAGAATATGGGCGAGAAAAATTAGATTGACTTCGCCACAGCAAAGCAGTACAGTAAACAAAAAGACTAGGAGTGGAGAAACATGAATGAAGCCATAGCTGAAAAAAAAGAAACGATCCGTCGGTGAAGACAAAATATCATATATTAGTTTCGGATTCGATGAGTAAAGAAGGCTTACTCCCTTTACTTAATAGCGATGCCGTCGAGTGCCTTCAGCAAAATGTAAATGATGTTGCTGATTTGTCTTGCTTCGATGCCTTGCTCGTGCGTAGTGCAACAACGGTAACAAACGAGCTGCTAGAGCGGATGCCGAACTTGCGAATTATCGCACGCGCCGGCGTTGGCGTAGACAACATCGACTTGGATGCGGCTACGAAGCATGGCGTAGTTGTCATTAATGCACCTGATGGGAATACGATCTCTACCGCTGAGCATACATTTGCGATGATCTGCTCATTACTGCGGAAAATACCACAAGCGAATGCTTCGATCAAAGCTGGTGAATGGAAGCGTCAAGCGTTTCAAGGAACGGAGCTGCGTGGAAAAACATTAGGGATCGTCGGCTTCGGCCGAATTGGTACACAAATCGCCAAGCGTGCGAAAGCCTTTGAAATGTCACCGCTCGTTTTCGATCCGTTTTTAACAAAAGCGCGCGCCGAAAAATTAGGAGTGCAATCAGTGACGATAGAGGAGATTCTTGAAAAAGCAGACATCATTACTGTTCACACTCCTTTAACGAAGGAAACTAAAGGACTTCTCGGTATGAAAAATATCGCTAAAGCGAAAAAAGGGGTCTTTCTAATCAACTGCGCTCGCGGAGGAATCATCGACGAAGACGCGCTCAAGTATTATTTGAGAAACGGACATATCGGCGGTGTTGCTCTTGACGTATTTGAAGAGGAGCCGGCAACGGATGAAGAGCTGCTTAGCTTTGACAATGTGATCGCCACTCCACATATCGCTGCATCGACAAAGGAAGCGCAATTACATGTAGCGGCACAAGTATCTGAGGAGGTGCTGCGCTTTTTGGCGGGTGAGCCGGCTAGTCATTCAATTAATTTGCCGACGCTATCCAAAGACGTATACGACAAAGTCAAACCCTATTACGAGCTGGCAAAACGCATGGGCAACCTTCTTTCACAAGTTATGCGCAGTCCCGTTCAGGAAATTGAAGTGTTCTACAGCGGCCAAGTAACAGAGCACGAGACGACAATTATTACCCGAAGCTTAATAGCCGGCTTCCTCCAGCCTCGGGTCGATGCTGGCGTCAACGATGTGAATGCTTCATTAATTGCCAAAGAACGAGCGATCACTTTTGGTGAGAAGCATGTACCAAAGTCCTACGGCTATTCCAATTTAATCCGTGCTGTCGTACATGGCGAAGAACGGAGCTTTGAGCTTCAGGGGACCTACATAAAAGAGTACGGCGCTCGTATCGTGAATATTAATGGCTTTAATGTTGATTTCGTTCCAACCGGCCATCTTCTTTATATCCAACACCATGACCGTCCTGGCGTCATCGGGCAAATGGGGCAGCTCTTGTCAGAGCATAATGTAAACATCGCAACGATGCAGGTCGGCCGAAAAGAAGAAGGAGGCAAAGCGATTATGATGGTCGCTGTCGATAAACCGGTAAAAGACGATGTCATCGAGGCATTGACACAAATTGAAGAAATCCTCTTCGCTGACAAAATCGAATGCTAATTCAGAAGGTGTGTCGAATGTGACACACCTTCTACTTCTCTCCTTCAATACGAGATCATTACTTACGAAAGCCGGTCAAGCTCAAGCCGCCTTTCAGCTTGGCTTGTCCAGCCTATACTTAACGCGCTTGGGTCGAGGTGAGAAAGGTACATACTCGCCTTGAGAATAACTATTAACCGCGCACAAAACGTTTGAGTACTTTCCGTAAACTAAAACCAAGTCGTTTAAAGCGCTCCGCTTCATCTGCGACGGCATGTTTTTTAACGTGCTGAGCCGAGGCAATCCAACGATCACCATTCACGTCCCCTTTTCCACTTTATCGCCTCATCATTCGCTTTCCGCAACGACGAGTAAGTCTCCCGGGAAGATTAAGTCATCGTCAAGCTGATTCATTACTTTTAATTGCTCCACGGATATATTGTGACTTGCAGCTATCGAATATAATGTGTCGCCACTTTCGATCATATGCACATCGTCGGCTTGCGGATAAATGACTAATTGTTCTCCGGGATGGATATTCTCATTATTTAATCCATTCCATTTCTGAAGATCGTCGATTCTGACATTAAAATGCTTGGCTAGTTCCCATAACGTGTCATCCTTCTGAACAACCGCATAAATAGGCGGGTGCTGAGGTTCAGCCTGCTCCTTCGTTCGTCCCAACTCGTTTTTTGACCGTTCGTCTCGGCTCTGCATCTCGGTTTCTGGCTGGTCGACTTGAGCCTCCAGTGCGTTATCTACCTGATCGCTTCGAGCTTCCCGGGCGTTTTCTGTCTGATCACTTCGACCGTGCAAGTCGGTTTCTAGCTCGTCGGTTCGAACATCTCGCTCACCTTTCTCCTGCTCTGCTTCAGCTTTGTGCACCTCTACTACCTCTGTTTCTTCTTTTAGCTTCTGACTTAGCACAGGAGTAGCCTCAGGCTTTTTCCAGCCCGTTCCGTAAGGGGATTCTTCTCCTAGTGCGGCATACATATAAGGTTTTTCCTCTGATAATACGATAAACGGATCAATCGAATTCGATTTTTCAACTTCCCAATTGCCGATATGTACTTCAAAATGGAGATGATTGCCCGAAGACACTCCTGTATTTCCTACCGTGCCAAGCTGCTCGCCTTCTGCAACAGCCTCTCCTTCCTCAAAAAAGCGCTCGTGTAAATGAGCGTACACGGTTTCCAGTCCATTATCATGCTTTACAAAAATAACTTCCCCATATGTATCCGAGTCATACGAGCGGTTAATTTTTCCATCAGCCACACTTACTACCGGCAATCCTTCAGGTGCGGCAATATCGATGCCGAAATGCCTGCCGTCACGACTCCCGTAAGTGTCCGTTATTTCACCAACGGTTGGCCAGATCAATGATTTATTCAGTTCAGCCGCCAGATCGTTTTCTGCCGCATAAGTTGTTATCGTTCCGATAAACAATAAGCCGATCAATAAGGCGAGCGCCAGTGCAATCGCCATTCTTCTCATAAAGTCAAGCATAGGGACCTCCTCTAAAAGCTTTGCTAGTCTGTAAATATCCTATGAAGCTTGTCACTTTTTATGCTTTTTTCATTCCACTGCCCCTGACTGCAATATTTTCAGCTTCACATTTACTTCAAATTCAACAGTCTGATAGATCGATTGGCGCCACTCCTCAGCGTCCCAGCTTCTCGTTTGGCTTTTGTACAATTCTCCAATCCCGATCGATCGACATCCTTCTCTTGAAACAGCTTAAGCATTTGCTCGCTTCTTGTCGAAATTCGATTTTTGACCGTCTTTTTGATCTCCTCCAATACGTTCGGATCATTTAAATTTTTCGTTCCAGTGTAATCGAGGATTTCGCCGTCGATGCTAATATCAATAATCGCTTTAGGCACGGCCCCACTCGTATCGATACTTCGAGTCGTTTCGCTGAAGATCTTTTCGATGACGACATATTTATCATCTTCCTCAAGCAATTTGAATTGCTGTTCCGCTTTTTTGATCGTCGACGTCATCATTTTCAGGAGGAAGGAATCTTCCACCCCAATGCTTGTTCGATAAAATTGATCCTTAAACAGAGCCGTTCCAGAGACAACAATTCGGTCATTTTTTTATTATTAAAGTCGGCAAGTAAGGATCGCGGGCATCGCTGTATAGCCCGTAAAGAAATAAATGAAAGTTCATTATCGGAATGGCATTGTTGTCAATATTTTGCTGAATCAAATCAGAGATATATATGCCCGGCTGCTCATCACCTGTTTTAAGCTTCGTACTCAAGACGTTTTCTGCTGTGCCATCAGATATGACTGCCAGAAATACTCGCGTACCGATTGTCGGATCGCGATACAGCGGGTCCAAATACTTTTCTACGCCGCGTGTCGCAAAGGCCTCGCTCAATAGCATTACACGAAGCTGTCCTAGCTCCACCTTACGCTGCGATTGCTGCTCCAATTTTATTCTCGTCCCCACCGTCGTATGGCCTTCTGCACTAATGAACCTTGATCGAGAATATTACCCGTCCCTTGCTCCAAAAAAAGTCGGATAGCTGATCATCATTTTACTGGCAGTTCGTCTCCAATATCTAAAGAGAGCGAACGAACTAATGAAATTTCGTCAATCACTCTCGTTTCAAGCATGCAGCCACATAAACAAACGAGGCCGAGTAAAAGGAATTTAGTAAGCAGTCGTCTTTTCATCGGTTTGTCCATCCTTTTTCACTTTAAGTACAATCGCTTGTAAGATCGTTAAAAGCGGAATGTAAACATAGGCAAAATAAAAGCCAAATTCGCTTATCCATTGAGTAAACCAAATAATATACTGTCTTGTTGTCAAGGAGGTTACAAGTACAGTTGTGACCAGAAGGGCAACGATTAGTATTTTTCGCTGGCTCATTTTAAAAATATCTTTACCTACTCGGCTTGCGGCCCATAGTAGCAACGCGATGTTCGGGGTAATGAGCAAAACCCAAAGGGAGATACCGACATATTCAAATCTCTCTATAAACGGTAATTCAACAACTTTAAACAGAGTCAACGTCGGCCAGATCGTCTTTTTTAGTAAGTTTTCACTGTAAAATACGAAGCAAATGACAGCAATTACAAAATAATAGAGCGTCGTATAGGCTGCTCCGATATGGGCAAACTTCTGCGTATATTGACCGTTTTTCAAAAACGGATAGTAAATGAGTAACAATTCAAAACCAAAGAAGCTGAACGTAATCTCCTTCGCTCCTAAAGCGATATCAGTAAAGGAATGGCTCCAAACCGGCAGAAAATTAGCGAAATACGAAAATTGCAACGGATAGAAGAGGATCGGCAACAACGGAAGAGTAAGGATAATACCTAGAAAGCAAAGGCCGGCGACGGTTCGAAACCCCCCATCAATCACATAGTAAAAGAAAATGAATGCTACTACCGCCATAAACCAGGTCGGCATATCAGGATAAATCCACACTTGAATGATTTCAATGAATGAACGGATCACAGACACGCCTGAACAAAGAAAATAAACGCAAACTACAAAGCTTAAACTATTTCCGAGCCAGTCCCCGAAAACTTGGCGGTGAATCTTCATTAAGTCTCCATCCGCTTTTGTTAGGAGACGATACATACAAACAATAATGAGGTGAGTCGCGAGGGCGGTCAGTAGGACCGAAATCCACCCATCGTATCCGGCCTTCTCCATCACAGCTCGCGAGAAGCTAAGCACGCCAATTCCAACTTGCGTTTTGTGTACTAAAAACATCGTTAAAAAGCCCGATATGAGATGGTTTTCTTTTACAGGATTAGGCACGCTTACACTCCCCCCTTACTCATCAATATCCTTCTTTTGAAACGCCTCCTTAAAATTGAAGCGTTTTGTCGACTCCGACCGCAAAAAAACCGGCTTAGACGATATCCAATTAAACGGAAGGCGCACAAAAGCGTCGCGCCAATCCCTAAAACGGGGTGGAAACAGCGGCGATAAATATGGCCTTCCAAGCGATGTAAGCCGGAGTAAATGGGTCAGTGTAAATACCGAGCACATTGCGATTCCGAACAGTCCAAAAAAACGCTGCTGCCATCATGAACGGAAAACGAATAAGCCGAATCGTGCTACCCATTTGGTAAACCGGTGTTGTAAATGAAGCGAGCGCGGCTAGTGCAACAAAAATTAGTAGCACATTACTCGTTAAACCTGCCTCGACCGAGGCTTGTCCGATAACGATACCGCCAACGATACCGATCGTTTGGCCGATCTTTGTCGGCAAACGCGCACCTGCCTCACGCAGTAATTCGATCGTTATTTCAAGAATGAGAGCCTCAATAATCGGTGGAAACGGGATATTGCTTCTTGAAGCGATTAATGTCGCAAGCAAGTCTTTTGGTATAAGCTCATAGTGAAAGGTTAGTACCGCTACATAGATCGGCGTCGCAAAAATGGAAAAAGCGACAGCAAGAAAACGCATGATCCGTAGAGCAGAGGCAATTTGCCAGGATAAATAATAATCCTCCAAAGAAGCAAAAAATTCGATTAAGTTTGTCGGGCCAAAAACCGCCTCAGGTGAACCATTACACAAAAAAAGCCACTTTGCCTTCACATAAAACCGACGTCACTCGCTCAGGCCTTTCTGTATTAATCAACTGCGGAAAAATCGACCACGTATTATCATAAATCATTTGAGCAAGGCTGTTAGCATCGATAATTTGATCGTATTCGACTGCTTCTAGACGCTGCCTCATCGTATTAATATTCGTTTGATCGGCCAATCCATCGATATAAAGAAGCATGACCTTTGTTTGGGTCATTTTACCGATCGACAGCTCCTCGACTTTTAACTGCGATAGCGGGAGCCTTTTTCGAATCAAGTTAACATTTGTGTCAATCGATTCGATAAATGCCTCCTGCGGCCCAGCTACACTGAATTCATTTTCGGGTGTCGTAACCTCCCGATCGGATTTGACGCTCACTTCGACTAAAAGGCAGCGTGTCCAATCACCATGTTCGCGGATCATAATATAGCCCCGCATCACGCTTTCTTGAACTTCCTGGGCCGATGTAGAAATGATTTTGTTTTCAATCGGAATATTCTCCCACAGATCATTTAAACGACCCGAAGTGAGATGCGGTGTTAATTCACGATTTAACCGCTCGGTATCGATCATTGTTTGAAAATAGGAAAGATATATTTCTTTACCTTTGAGAGTATGCGAGTATTCGACAAAGTCTGCCGATTGATGAAAGAGTGAAACGACTTCAGGGATCGATTGAGCTTTTTTTTGCTGGTGAATCTTCTGAAGCATTCGTCGAAATAGCATGGCCTCCCCCTCCCAAAGTCTGTCAATTGTAGTTATTGACTAGTATGAAGTGATGGCTCTGATTTATGCGCCTCGACTGCTTAGGCTTGAAAAATTTTGCGATCAGGAAACACCGAAATGCTTTAAACGGATGTGTGAGTCAAGAGGTAATTTTCGGTGTCTAGCATGGAGATAAAAAAAACTGCATGGTGGGAACTAAAATGAGCTAACTATTTTTTTTGTACGCTCATTAGAAACACGTTTGCGTGAGAAGGTTTATCTGAGATTTGTTGATGAGGAGAAAATGTAATTGAAAGTCAGAAACAATGATGGTGAAAGGAGGGATCGTATGACACACGAATGTGATGTCCATCGCCTTCCATAGATGACCTCGTAGCGAAAATCATCAAGCGTGACGCTATCTCTGTTCACCTATCAGCACTTAAGCTGAAAAAAAAGGAACGTAAAAGGGCAATCCTTTTTTTAGAAAACAAAATACGAATAAGAGCATGTTAAAACATGCCC
>BAXO01000030.1 GCA_001310555.1 Bacillus sp. JCM 19058 | reverse complement strand
ACTTATGTAATAGTAATATCCTCGCCCGTGCACGCCGGAAATTTCTAAAGCCAAAAGCATTTCTTTTCATGACTTTTGTCAAGTTATTGCTCCCTTCTAAGAAGCCATTCGAATAATCAACTAGGAAGCTGTTCAGGATTTCAATCTGCCAGTTCTTCAATGTGCGAATGGCATGGCTTGAACTCGGGATTCCTTCCTGTTCCACCTTTTCATAGAACCTTACAAGGGATTGTCGTGTCTGTTTGATGCGTTTCTGGCCATTCTCTTTTGCCTGGTTAAACCATGCAGTAACTCTCTTTCAAACGATAAGCTTGGGCTAACTCTTCATCCATTCTCAGGTATCTATCCAAAATACCAACGATCCTCTTTCGTCAATTTCTTGCTGTCCTTGTAAAATACATCGCGCATTTTCAGAACCCAATAGATATATCGGCAGAAATGAAAGCGATCAGCCACAATGACAGGCTTGCCCAACGCTTTTCGGACAGCTGCCTTAAAAGACGGTCCCATATCCATAACGACCACTTTCACTTGACCCCCATTTGTTTGACGATCGTTCTTAATGGTTTTCTTTTTCCGGTTCGGCAGGATATCTATCGGCTCCTTCGTTTCTCCATTAGCAATGATCAATTGATATTTCCCTTCACGGGTATCTCTTTTATACTCATCGATGGCAATCACCTGAGGCCAATCCCGAACATCCGCGATTTCCTTTACGGCCAATTGGTCAAACCTGCGTATGATGGTGGAGATGGAAGCCCCGAACTGCTCGGACACCTCTTTGAATGTCTTCGCTTTGACTGTTCGAAGAGTTACAGCCTGATCCATTCAACCGATAGCCGCTTATACCGATGAACCAAAGGATTCGATTCTGCAAATCGCTTCCCACATCGGCAAGCATATCTACGCTTTTTATAGAACAGATAGGTCAATCGTTCAAACCACTTGAGGTGTTTGATCTTTCGGATGCGGTAATCATGAATCTTTTTCGTCCTCCGTCCACAGCAGGGACAACAATGGGGCTTTACTTCCATCTCTACATGAAGGGCCATACGGTCTTCCACTGCTTCTACTTTTGTAATGAGTACATCTTTTAGGCTAGGGATTTTTATGGTAAAATTCATTTGCACGCAACTCCAATCTTTACTTGTTTCTCGACAATTCAAGTATAAAAGAGTTGGATGTTTGCGTGTGTTTTTATGTGCAAATTGTGTAGTAACCCCAACATTTAGTATAGAGCCTATTTAAATAAAAAAAAGACCTTCACCATAAATAGTAAAAGTCCTTATCGTTCCAATTCATTCTTTTTATTCGTTTCATGAATCTCATTCTTTTCCATTTTATAATCATTTAAGAAATCTAAATAACTCTCTAAAGTATTCACCTCTCGTTCAGCTATAAACAATGTAAAACGTTCATAATCCCCTTTTGCACCAGAAATATCCAGTACCTCGTAATACCTAAACCTATCATCTTTTTCAATTGTAATTGGAGGGAATTTAGCCTTCATCAATTCAAGATTCATTAATAATCTAGAGGTTCTTCTATTCCCATCAGAAAAAGGATGAATATTAACAAATTTTGCATGTAACAAACTAGCTTTTTCTACAGGGTGTAAATCACTTGAATCTTGATACCAATCCATCATGTCATCCATCTCATCTTGTATTTTTTCATGAGATGGAGGAGTATGGTTAGCACCTGTAATCAAGGCAGGAGTATTTCTATATTTACCAGCAAATGATCGATCTATCCCTTGCAACACAATAGCATGAATATCCTTAATTATTCGTTGGTTCAATGGAATATCATTATTAATTAATTCCTCAACATACTCAATAGCTTTTTTTATGGTTATTAGCTTCAGTGTGTTCACGAAATGTTTTTCCCTGAATGGTAATACCATCTTCCAAAATAGCCTTTGTTTCATAAAGAGTTAATGTATTTCCTTCAATTGCATTGGAATGGTACGTATTTTTAATGTAAAAATCCTCTTTCAAATCCTTTACCACTTCTTTTGGTAAAGGTCTCTTTTTATCTAGTTGTTTTTTTTAAAAGCTTGCTTCAGTTAATAATTCATTTTTCATACTCAAATTTATCACCTCTAACTTTTTATCAATATCAAACACTTCAACTTCTGCTTATTAAACTGCCCTGTTTCGTTAGTTTAAGTGCATTTCTTCACAATTTCCTATTAGCATCAATTATTTATATAAGTTTAGTTTACATTGAATTGATTAATCAAGTAAGTTTTTTATAACGAAATACTCCTTAGGTAAAGAAATTATAAGGGACGAAACGGTACAACTTTATTTAGGTCTTTGGATTTTATGATGGAAATAAGTCATTCTTAATATTTAGCAATTAAAACTTTGCCCTTCATTAAACCTTCAGTCTTTGAAGGCAGTACCTATCATTCCCATTATTTTTTTACACATTAGCATTTACAAAACCATATAAACACTGATAATATAGGCTAGATTACACGTGGTTCGAGACCATCCCACGTAAAAAAAACTAGGGAGAGTAACGAATGAAAATTAAAACGCTTGTTGTTAATGCGATCGTTGCAGCGCTTTATGTTGCGGTAACTGCCGCAATTGCACCGATTGGCTTTTATGCGCTTCAGTTTAGAATTTCCGAGATCTTTAACCATTTGATCGTATTTAACAAAAAAAATACATCTTCGGCATCGTTCTCGGCGTTTTCATCGCAAATCTGTTATTTTCACCAATGGTCGCTTTTGACCTAACGTTTGGAGTAGCCCATTCCTTATTGACTCTCTTGCTGATGATTTGGCTCATGCGCTGGATCAAGTCAATTAAGAGGCGTCTACTTGCTAACACTTTACTATTTACGGTGACGATGTTTTTGATTGCTTTTGAGCTAAAGCTCGCTCTAGGAGTTCCTTTTCTGGAAGCCTGGCTGACATTAGCCGCCGGAGAATTTATCGTTATGCTTGTAGGCGCACCGCTAATGTATGCACTCAGCAAACGAATCGATTTGCGGAAGGCAATATAACGGACTAAAAGCGAAAATCAATAGACGGTGGTTTACTTATTCGGAATAGATAAAACAAACCACCGTTTTTTGTACGTGTTACTGAACCCGTTTCTAAATCGTTGATTACCGAAGATGCTACTTACCTAGATTGAAAAACCCAACCTCCGTTTGGGTAGGAGGCGATCCTTTACCAAATAGGATAGGTGAAACGCTGGCATGTGCTTCACCTTCCCCTTACTTTAATGACCTGCAACCCAGCCTCCGAACCGGTTTTAACGAACAAAAAGTGGATCGGTAAGCGATCCACTTTCAGTTTATGATTTTGACGAAATGCCATCCTCCGGTAAAGGCTCTGGTGGCTCGCAGTCATTTTTCAGTCGATAGTGCTTTCCAGTTTCTGCAGCAGCGTGGAACCCGTACATCGCTTCAAGTACATGCAGCGCTAAATGACCGTTAGCGCGATGCTCTCTTTCCTGACGAATCGCGACAGCTAGATCGAGTACGCCTACCCCGCGACAGTTTCCATCGTATGTATGGGTATGCTCCAGTGTTTTCCATTCTTTCTCACCTGGTTTGCGGAGTTTCACTTCGCCCCCAAACATGTTCGGATCGGGTACGCGTAAAGTTCCTTCCGTACCGTATATTTCGATGTTCGGATAGTCAACAGCAGTAAATGTGTCAAAGCTCATAATTAACGTGCCAATGGCACCACTTTTAAAATCGATCGTTCCGGTTACATGAGTCGGGGTTTCTACTGGCATCATTTCACCAAACTTCGGTTTACTCGTAATCTTCCGTTCCTTATAGGCCATTCCGGTCGAGCCGGTGACCTTTCAATCGAACCGAGCAATTGCACGAGCGCGGTTAAATAATAAGGCCCCATATCATACATCGGACCTCCGCCGATCTCGTAATAGAAATTCGGATTCGGGTGCCAGCTTTCCGGTCCCGCCCCCATCATAAAGGCAGCAGCAGAAATAGGTCTGCCAATGGCCCCATCGTCAATAAGTTTTTTTTGCAGTTTGGATTCCTGCTCCTAAAAACGTATCTGGTGCACAGCCGATTCGTAAGCCTTTTTCCTTTGCGAGTGCGACTAGATTCTCCCCGTCCGCAACCTCGATCGAAAGAGGCTTTTCGACATAGACATGCTTACCAGCTTCAAGTACTTGACGACAAACGAGCGCATGAACGCTCGGAATCGTTAAATTAATGACGAGCTCAATCTCTGGATCAGCGAGCAGCTCTTCCACCTCGTAGACGTGAGGAACTGCGTAGCTTCTGCTTGCGCAACCGCCTTATCCCGATCCAAATCGGCAAGTGCTTTAATATATAGCTCTGTAAAAGACGAACAATTTTTCAAATAGATGCTGCTAATCGTTCCACAGCCAATGATGCCAATTGTCAATGGTTTCATTATTCCTTATCTCCCTTTCGACCTATCGTGATGCAAAGGTCATTCCTTTTCTCATCAATTCTACCACTTGCGGCATTCTAACAATGTCAGCGACATGACCCAATGAGCAGTAGTAGACCTTACCTTTTCCCCATTTTTTTTGTCCAAACAACGGGCATTTCCACTTCGCCATTCGTGTCGTACGGACCTGTAGCAATCGGGAATGTGGTTGTGGCATGTACTTGAACAGCAGGGTCAACATGCATGTAATATTGTTCAGAAACGACCTTGAAGCTGCTCATCCCCTCTGTTAGCGGATGTGTTGGATCGATAATATTAACCTGATATTCGACCCCATCGTCTCCCGGGTGGGCGACCCATTGGCCTCCCACCATAAATTGATAATCGACAGCCATGCGGAAGCTGTCCCCCATCCCGCCGTGTAAACCAGCTAAGCCCGTGCCTTTAGCAACGGCTTCAAGTAAGGGCTTCAGCTGTTCATTAGAAATCGTATCCTGCGTCCAGTTCGGGACGATTAAATCATAGGTGGAGAGATCATCCGTTGCTAATGTCTCCATCGTATTTGTCACCTTTACATCAAAGCTCTCTTCTTCCAAAATTCCTTTTAGAATATGGGCGACTTCTTCGGGCTCGTGGCCCTGCCAGCCGCCTTGAAAAATTAAAGCATTTTTCAAATGACTCACCTCTATTAATCAAATCGCTTTCATTGTCAAGCGTTACGAAAATTCGCCAATCTCTACCCAAGCTTTACGTTTCGCCGATTCTTCAACCGCGTGGAGAACGATTTGATTCTGAAGGCCATCTCGGAAGTCTGGCTTTGGTCGTTTTCCACTTTGTATTCCGTTCATAAATGCGGAGAAAAGATTAATAAATGTATGCTCGTAGCCGATAATATGCCCAGACGGCCAATAAGCTCCGGCATATGGATGCTCTTCTTCCGTACAATGAATGCGCCGAAACCCTTGTAATCCCGGCTCATCGTCCACAAAATAAACATCTAGATTATTCATATTTTCCATATCCCAGCGAATTGAGCCTTTTTCACCATTGATCTCGAAGCGGTTGCCATTGCGGTTACCGCCTGCAAAACGAGTGGCTTCAAAGGTTCCAAAAGCGCCATTTTCAAAGCGAGCGAGAAAAGCAGTCGCATCGTCGACAGTGACTTCCCCTTTTTCTGCACCAGAAGTCTGAGCGCGCAAGCCTCCGGCCATTTCACCAAGCGGACGCTCCTTAATAAACGTTTCCATCATGGCGACGACTTCCTTAAATTCGCCCACGAGAAAGCGTGCCAAATCGAGGCTGTGCGCCCCGATATCTCCAAGCGCTCCGGTGCCAGTAATCTCTTTTTTCATACGCCAAGTTAACGGAAATTCAGGATCCATCACCCAGTCCTGCAAGTAGGTAGCCCTCACATGGCGAATTTCCCCTAAACGCCCTTCAGAAATCAGCTTTTTCGCGTATTGAACAGCAGGAGCATAGCGATAATTGTGACAAACCATATGTGTAATGCCAGCCTTCTCTGCCGCTTCATACATTTCCTTCGCTTGCTCCAATGTTAATGCAAGAGGCTTCTCGCACAATACATGCTTCCCTGCCTTAATCGCCGCAAGCGCCATTTCAGCATGCAAATGATTCGGAGCGACAATATCAACAACATCGATATCCTCACGCGCAATCAGTTCCTTCCAATCTGTTTCGTAGGAAGCAAAGCCCCATCTTTCTGCCGCCTCTTTTACCGCAGCTTCATCTCGTCCGGCAATCGCCTGTAGTACAGGGCGTGCATCCGTTTCAAAAAAAGAACGGCAGATTACGGTAGGCAAGACTATGTGCTTTTCCCATAAATTTATAGCCGATGAGTCCTATTCTAATTTGTTTTTTTTCGACAATTTCTTTCACCATCCCTAAAAAAATTACGCTTCCACTATACTTATTTCAAGAAAAGCTCTCAATATCCTCTTTTTAAAATGGTTCAATAGCAACTTTTTTTTCAAGCGAACGACGAAGAGACTGTGCCAATCTGACACAGCCGTCACCCTTCGTTATTTCTGGCCGCTCTCATATATACGTATTCAAGGCTAAACCCTGCTACTAGCGCAAGTATCACGCTAAGGCCATCATTAAGCTGCATCCACCGAAAGAGGAAAAAAAGTAAGAATGGCTGTTACGGTAAAAATTGCGAATCCTAGCAATACTGTTTTTCTAGTCAATTCATTCGTCTCCTGTTAAAAACTTTAACTGTTTTTGCCATTGTGTCACATGCTGCAGTTGTTTGGCAAGCCCTTCCTTAAGAGGCGTTTTTGCTTGGAAGCCTAGAATGCTTTGGGATTTTTCAAAAGAATAGCTTGCCTTCATTCCGCTCGGCTTGTATTGTTCCGGTCGATCGGTAAGCAGCTTCACGCCTTCATACCACAAATCCTTTTTTTTCACTACCTAGCTGATACACTTCATTTACATGCTCTGTTTCCAACGCTAATAGTAACGAGTCGACAGCATCATCGACAAAAAGAACATCGGTTTCATGCTCGACTGTCATTGGCTTTTGCTTTGTCAAAAGCTGCTGATACAGCATATCCTCTCGCTGCCACGGCCCATAAATTGCGGGCATACGCAAAATAACGTAGCTCAGTCCTAGCCTCTCTGCTTCCTTTTGTACGATCAGCTCGCTTGCAAGCTTGGTAATACCGTAAGGCGTTGTCGGATTGACCGAGGTACGCTCGCTAATTACACCTGTACGCTCACCATAAACTTGAACAGTCGAAGGATAAATAAACCGAACCCCTTTCCGGCAGGCCTGCAAAAGCCGCTTCGTTAATTGAACGTTATTTTCAATCATGGAGGACAAATGTGTGCCTTGATGGCTTTCTATTTGCGTAGAAGCGGCGAGATGAAAAACGGTATCAGCCTTCTTTAACAGTTCAGTCAAATTGACGTTTTCGACCTTCTCACTATACAAACGAAAAAGTGCGTTTCTACCAATGCGCATTTCCTTTTCCTCGTGCTCGGCTTGTCTTTCCTTCGGTCTTTCATCGACTGCCATCACTTCAATACCATTTTCCACTAGCCTTTGACATAAATGAAATCCGATAAATCCCATTCCCCCGGTAACGATGACTCGTTTCATACTCCGCTCCTCCCAAAGCTCTTCTTTTCATCTGAAAAGCCCTCTCCGTAACATAAGTGCGTTGATTGAGAGGGCGATACAGTTACTTAACTGAGCTGTTTCTCGTTCCTTCGAAAAAAATAGTCGTGCCGGCTGATAAAACGAAGAAAAGGATTTGCCAGCTCCATACAATTGGAGGTTGACTGGATGACCTTTCTGGGCAAGCAATTGCTGAAACTGCGACTATGCTGCGAAAAAGGATACTGTTTTTCCTGCATACGGTGATAGATCTGAACCGGCGGATAGTTCGCTGTTGCGGTTGGCACCGGTATTTCAAACGATTGCAATTTCTCCAAATCATCCTGTTTGACCTCGTGTGCTTTACTGTACTCGTTAATAAAACGCTTGTAGTACAATTTATTTTGCTTTTCCTGTTCATAATGCGCTCGCACATGTATACACGGATTAATAAAAAAAGAAGAACGGACAATCTCGGCCCTCTTTTTCATGAGCTGAAGAGCAAGTAAAGCTCCCATGCCTTCTGCAAATAAATGAATTTTTTTTATTCAGAATATAATTTTTCATCATAAAATGATATAGACGCTCCGCATAATCGCAAGCGCGCTGACTCCCCCAATGCCGACCAAATAACTCTGAAGTAAAAACGATATACCCTTGAGCCAGGAGCTGTTCGATAAATTGCTCTCTCTCCGGATGCTGCTGCCAAATACTCGTACCGTTCTCAACTGCTTGCTCGTGTTCCGATAATAAAAAAAATAGCGAATCCGCTCGGACGATACGGGTGATAGACAACATTCCATTGTTCCTCGATACAAAAAAAACGTGAATTGCTCCTCATGTCCTCGCCTCTTCATTATACAGTAGTGCTTATTTAAGCTTGCCAGATGCCCTGACCTTCCAGCCTCAAGGCTCCTTGGAAGCACCTATTGAAAACTTGCCTTCTTTATTAGCTTATGCAAAAGCTTTAAATGTGTTTGCCAGGATTTGCTTATCTACAATCTTTTTCTATCTATGTATAATTGAGCAAGAGGAGCGTGACTGAAAGTGCCAATACCAATGCTGCCGCAAGCTGCTCCCGACAACCGTCCCTTCGATAGCGAGCGTTATTTAACAGAGCTGAAATTGGACGGGATTCGCTTACTTCTCGTACATAAGCGCGGAAAAACACTCTTTTATACGAAGCAAGGCGAAGAGCTAAGCATTCCTATTCTTGAGGAAAAGCTCTCACTAAGTGAAGATATGATCCTTGATGGTGAATTAGTGCTGACCGATCGGGACGGAAGGCCTGATTACAGTGGGATTTGTGCATGGCTCGAGCATAACTTCCAAGCGACGGTTACTTATGTTGCTTTCGATCTGTTAAACTATCGGGGCCATCCACTCCATCAGCATACACTGATTGAACGGAAAATGCTTTTACAGCAAGCCTTGCCTGAAGATACAACTTCCTTAGTAAAAATACGATATGTCGTCGGTCGCGGAACCGATTACTACCGTGAGGTTTGTGCGCAGAAGTTAGAAGGAGTCGTGCTGAAGGACAAGCTATCAAAATACCATTTTGGAAGTCGGAGCAGCAAATGGGTAACTATTACTAATAACAAAACCGTTTGATTGTATAAAAACGAGTATGAAAAGTGACTTTCATACTCGTTTTTTACAGTTGTTTTAGAGCGGCATTTTTAGTGGCAAGCGGATGGTTCGCTTGTCTGGATAATCAAGCCCGCGCCCTTAAGGCTTACGCTTCGGCATCCATTTACGGTTTTCATTCGTCGTCTCTGGGAACGTATCTCCAGCTTCTAGCTTTACCGATTTCGGGTTTAAAACCGTGCTGCCTGTTTCTCCAATTTCTACATATATTCCATTGTTTGGCGCTTTTTGGCCAGGTTCAAATTGATGATTTTGTCCCATTGGAAGACCTCCTTCAACCGATAGCATCTCCCGTAATAACAAAATCATGAGCGCGCTTTTTAAGTAAGCAGCGAGATCAGAATCGCTTTTTGTGCGTGAAGGCGATTCTCCGCTTGATCATAAATATACGAATGGGGCCCGTCGATGACTGTTGAAGTGACTTCTTCTTCGCGATGAGCCGGCAAGCAATGTAGGAAAATAAAATCCGATTTTGCCGCCTGCACGAGATTTTCGTTCACTTGAAACGGAGCAAATGCTTGCTCTCTTTCCTTTTGCTCTTCCTCAAAACCCATGCTTGCCCACACATCTGTATAAATGACATCAGCATGAGCGACCGCCTCAAGCGGGTCGTTTGTTGTGCTTATCGTTGCCCCTGTTTCTTTAGACGCCGCCTGCGCTTTAGCGACGATATTTGCATTCGGCTCATAGCCTTTTGGTGTGGCGGCAACGACATCCATCCCTACTTTAGCTCCTGCGACGAGTAGCGAATGACATACATTGTTGCCGTCTCCAACATACGCGAGTTTCAGCCTTTTAATTGCTGCTTTTGCTCAACGATAGTTAGTAAATCGGCAAGTGCTTGACACGGATGAAACGCATCCGTCAATGCATTAATTACAGGTACATCAGCATGCTTGGCCAGCTCTTCTACATCTCATGGGAATTCGCCCGAATCATAATCCCGTCTAAATAGCGCGAAAGAACTTTCCCTGTATCGATTAACGGCTCTCCGCGTCCAATTTGCAAATCGCGTGGACTTAGAAAAAGCGCGTGTCCGCCGAGCTGAGTCATGCCTACTTCAAATGAAACGCGCGTTCGTGTAGAAGCATTTTCAAAAATCATTCCTAATGACTTGCCTTGTAGCAGCTTCGGGTATGTTCCTTCCTTTTGCCATTTTTTTTCAGCATCAACGCCTCGTCCAGCAAGGCGCTAACTTCTTCAGGACTGAAATCCAGCAGCGTTAAAAAGTTCTTCCCGACAAGCGTCTTTTCGTTTACTGTTTGGTTCAAAATAACTCACATCCTTTTAATTTGTATGCAAAAACGACTTTTTCTTCCTTTAGCCATTCCTGCAAGGAGCGACAAGTAACCGTTGACCGTTTTCGGCCAGCAAGCATCGCCTCTAATGTCGACATTTCCGTCAGGACGGACAGCCGTTGTGACAAGGCAAGCTGACGCTTTGTTTGACCCGTTTTAAAGCCTGGCTTAGGCAAGCTAATAAGAGCGACGGCTTCATCTGAAACAACCCACTGTTCAAATTCCTCATTTACGAGGGTAAAGCCGAGCTGAGTTAGAGCTTCAGCATACGGTAAAAACAACTCAGACTGACTCGCATCTGCATCGACAAATATGGTCCCCTGCCCTTTATAAATAGCAGGCATTTGCGCTTCTCCCAGGCAAATGCCTTGTAGTACGCTTCGGGCAACTCGTTGCTAATACTAATCAGTTCGCCAGTTGATTTCATTTCCGCCTCTAGCAGCGGGTCCACACCTGACAGCTTCTGATAGGAAAATACGGGTGCTTTTACTGTATAAAAGGCCGTTTCTTCAGCAAAGCCTGCCGAAATTCCGAGTGAGGGAAGAGCCGCCCCGAGCAATAGCTGAACCGTATAATCGATTAGCGGCCTGTTTGTTACCTTACTAAAAATAGGAACGGTCCTGGAAGCTCGTGGATTAATTTCGATGACGAAAAGCTCCCCCTCAAACAGGACGAATTGAATGTTGAAAACCCCTTTGAAATCCATCCCTCTGGCTACTTTTATTGTATAATCCCAGATGACCTGCTTAACATCGTCTTGAAGCGATACTGGTGGGGTAACAGCGATACTGTCTCCTGAGTGCACGCCCGCCTTTTCTATATGTTCAAAAATGCCAGCAATAAAGACGTCCTTGCCATCCGTGAGTGCGTCAACCTCGAGCTCGGTTCCTGGATAATAGGCGTCGATTAAAAGCGGAAACGCCACTTCGTTTCGATGGTCATTCATATAATTGACCAGTTCTTCCTTAGACGAAAAGATGACCATTCCTTGACCGCCAATGACATAGGACGGTCGAATGAGCACCGGAAAGCCGATTTCTTCTGCCTGCCCCACTGCATCAGCTTCATTGTTTGCCGTCTGACCGGGAATATGAGGAACATCAACCTCATTCATAAAGCGATAGAAGTGGCCGCGATCCTCAAGCTGATCGATTGTTTGCTGCTTTGTACCGTATAGAACGAGCCCTGCCTTCTCCAGACCTTCCGCTAATGAAATGGCTGTTTGACCTCCGAGCTGGACGATCACACCTTCCACTTGCTCGAGCTCGGCAACGTGGAGAACATCCTCAACCGTAATCGGTTCAAAGTATAGCCGATCAGCGGTTGCATAGTCCGTGCTGACTGTTTCCGGATTGTTATTCATAATAATTGCCTCGTACCCGAGCCGATGTAAGCTGTGAGCCCCATGGACGGAACAATAATCAAATTCAATTCCTTGACCTATCCGAATCGGTCCGGAACCGACGATCAGAATTTTTTTCTTATTCGAAAGTGGGCTCACATCGCTTTCTCCGGCCCAACTGGAATAATAGTACGCGGTGGATGCCGTAAATTCTCCGGCACACGTATCGACCATTTTGTAGGATGGAACAATGTTCAGCTGTTTTCGCTTTTCCCTAAGTGCATTCTCTTCTACATCCAAGTTGCCGCCAGCCATTGATCAGAAAAACCTAACATTTTCAGCCGCTTCAGCTCATCGGGCGTAACAGTCTCGAACGATACGTCCTTCGCCTTTTGCTCAAAAGCGACCAGCTTGGCAAATGAAGCGAGAAAGAATTCGTCGATGTTCGTTTCCTGATGAATTTGCTTAAGCAATACACCATTTCTGAGCAGTTCGAGAATCGCAAAGAAACGGCGATCGTCTGCCTGCTTCACACTAGCCCACAGCTCTTTCTCATTCCACGATTCGAGCAGTGACAGCGAAAGTCCTTGCGTTTTTAGCTCAAGTGAGCGTACCGCCTTTTGCAAAGCTGCTTCAAGGTTCCGCTCAATCGCCATCACTTCACCAGTTGCTTTCATTTGCGTCCCTAAGGTTCGATCGGCGTGTACAAATTTGTCAAATGGCCAGCGCGGAAATTTAACGACGAGATAATCCAATGCCGGTTCAAAGCTTGCATACGTATGCCCTGTCACCGGGTTCAAGAGCTCATGCAAATGGTAACCTAAACTTAATTTCGCCGCCATTCGGGCAATGGGGTACCCCGTTGCCTTCGATGCTAAAGCAGAAGAGCGACTGACTCGAGGATTGACTTCGATTAAATAGTATTGCTTGCTTTTCGGATCGAGCGCAAATTGGATATTGCAGCCACCGACGATTCCAAGTGCCCGGATAATTTTAATGGAGACAGAGCGGAGCATTTGATATTCAACATCGGTTAACGTTTGGGACGGAGCGACGACTATCGAATCCCCGGTATGGATTCCGACCGGATCAATATTTTCCATATTACAAACGGTGATACACGTATCGTTGCTGTCACGCATCACTTCATATTCAATTTCCTTAAAACCGGCAATGCTTTTCTCGATCAAGCATTGCCCGATCGGACTTAAAGACAGACCTCCCTTAATTATAGTTCGCAACGCCTGTTCATCGTTAGCAATCCCACCACCGGCTCCGCCAAGTGTATAAGCCGGGCGGACGATAATCGGAAAGCCAACCTTTTGGGCGAAACGAAGTGCTCCATCAATTTCTTTGACAATTTCGCTTTCCGGTACCGGTTCATTCAGCTCGCTCATCAGGCTGCGAAACAGTTCCCGATCTTCGCCCTTTTTAATCGAATCGATCGGTGTCCCTAACATTTGCACACCGTATTGCTCTAAAATTCCTGTTTCGTCTAAAGCTAAAGCTAGGTTCAAGCCAGTCTGCCCTCCTAAAGTTGCGAGTAGGCCATCCGGCTTTTCTTTTTTTTATAATGCGTTCAATACTTTCCACTGTTAGCGGCTCAAAGTAAACGACATCCGCACAGGAATCGTCCGTCATGACTGTTGCTGGATTGTTGTTAATAAGGACGACCTTGATTCCCTCCTCGCGTAAAGCAAGGCAGGCCTGCGTGCCAGCATAATCAAACTCTGCTGCCTGGCCGATAACAATGGGTCCTGAGCCAATGACTAGGACCGTTGATATTTCATCAAATTTAGGCATACGCTTTTTCTCTCCCTTTGCGGCTTACCATTTCAAAAAAACAGCTCGAATAAATGCGTGGTATCACCTGGACCCGGATGGGCCTCTGGATGAAACTGAATCGAAACGATCGGATACGCTTCATGCGTCAGGCCTTCGATAGAACGATCGTTAATATTTATGAATCGAGCACACAATCCAGTGCCAGCAAGAGACTCTTCCTTAACGACGTAGCTATGGTTTTGTGAGGTCATGTATACCTTGTTCGTCTGTAGATCGAGCACTGGCTGATTGGCTCCACGATGACCGAACGTTAGCTTTTCTGTATTTGCGCCAAAAGCAAGTGCCAACAGCTGATGCCCTAAACAAATTCCGAGTGTCGGATATTTTTTGGCCAGCGCTTGCACTGTCGGTAGAAGTGCCTCAAGCCGTTTCGGGTTTCCCGGTCCATTTGACAACAAAATTCCGTCAGGAGCAAGCTGCTCGATCTCCTCTAATGAGCTATCGTGTGGCACCACCGTCACCTTATAATGCTGGCTTAGTAAATGCTCGACGATCGATTTTTTTTGTAGCCAAAATCGACCATGACTATATGGGAATCACCTGACCCGAATTGCAAAATATCTTTCGTTGATACTTTTGGTACGACATCCTCCACAGCAAGACTGCGAGCATTTGCGAAATCCACCTGTTCAGGCTTTGTTGTCAAAACAGCCCGCATATCACCATGCTCTCGAATTCGTTTAACGATCGCCCTTGTATCGACATCGGTAACGAGCGGGAGATTCATTTGCAAACAGCAATCGGTTAGGGACATAGAGGCTTCATAATGATAGCCGGTTTCATTAACTTCACTAACAATCAAAGCAGAAGCCTGCGCTTGCAAGCTTTCAAAATCGTTTTCATTAATACCGTAATTTCCAAGCAACGGATAAGTGAAGACGACCATTTGCCCTTTAAATGAAGGATCGCTTAATACTTCCTGATACCCGGTAACTCCAGTAAAAAAAGACAATTTCTCCATGAACTTCCTGCTCGGGACCATGCAAGCTTCCTTCAAAGATCTCCCTGTTTCAAGTACGATATAGCCTTTCATGTTTCTCCCTCCATCCGAAGTGATGATTATACTCATGTAAGTATTTTTATACATAGATGAGTATAATTAGCCGCGGTAATCCGACTCTAAAAGCGCTCTGTCTAAAATGAGCCCTTGTCAAAGCCGGGCGACGATGTTCCTGCTCAGGAAACGGCGAACACTTCTGCGAAAGCATCCTCCATAATCGCTACAGCCGCAGACAGCTCTTCCTCGGTTATATTTAGCGGTGGCAGCATCCGAATGACGTTAGGCCCTGCCTGCAGGACGAGCAACCCTTTTTCGCGACAGGCTTGCAGCAATGAAGCTACCGGATGCTTGCACTCAATACCAACCATGAGGCCAAGTCCCCGTATCGAGCGACTTCACTGCTATACGTCAGCCTTTTCTGCAATTGCTCCACTAGCCACGCACCCTTTAAACGAACTTGCTCCAAAAACGGTTCATGAAAAACTTCGTCTAGCACTGCTTTGGCCGCTGCCATCGCCAATGGATTCCCTCCAAAGGTCGAACCATGACTTCCTGCTTCAAATGCATGGGCCAGCTCTGCCTTTCCGATCATGCACCGACCGGAAACCCATTTCCGAGTCCCTTAGCCACAGTAAAAATATCGGGTACAAGTCCATAATGCTCATAGGCAAACCGCTTTCCCGTACGGCCGATTCCAGTCTGGATTTCATCCACAATGAGAAGTACCCCTTTTTGCTGGCAAAGGTCGTTCAGCGCCTCTGCATAGCTTTGATCCATCAGATTGACTCCACCCTCTCCTTGAACGACTTCCACCATGACAGCCGCCGTGTCGTCTGTTATCGCCTGTTGCAGGGCATCAATATCATTGAGCGCTACATGTGTAAACTGAGGCAAGAGAGGACCGAATCCTGTTTGTACCTTTTCCTGCCCAGTCGCAGCGAGAGTTCCAAGCGTTCTACCGTGAAAGGAATTAGTCAGAGTAACAATATGATGCTTTTGAGTCGCCTTACGAGCCAGCTTAAGCGCCGCCTCGTTTGCTTCTGCACCGCTATTGCAAAAAAAACACAAGATCGCCTGCACTTTCCTCCGCTAGCTTCGTGGCAACCTGCTCCTGCCCCTCAAGCTGAAACAGGTTCGAGGCATGCCAAAGCTGATCGAGCTGCTGTTTCACGGCTGAAATGACATTTGGGTGGCAATGGCCAAGATTACAAACCCCGATCCCGGCAACAAAATCTATGTATTTCTTACCAGAATCGTCGATTAAAGTCGCACCTTTTCCTTGTTTAACATGTACATTCCATTTCGCATAGGTTGGAAATAACGAACTCATTTTGACCCTCTCTTTCCTATAAAGTATTTGATGTGACAGGTACTTTCATAATTTTAGTACCTTTTAATTCGCTGCCGCTCACTTGTGAAGTTCCTTTTCCATTCATAATGAGGACAGACTTTAATGACCCTGACAAGCTTTTCAAGGCGGCGTTTACTTTCGGAATCATTCCACCATAGATCGTTCCGTCTTTGATAAAACTCTTAATTTCCTTAACCGACACCGATTTGAGTATTTTATTATCCTTCATAATTCCGTCGACGTCAGTGACGAAAACAAGCTCCTTCGCGCCGAGGCCGTTAGCGATTGCTGCTGCTGCGCTATCAGCGTTTATATTATAGTGAGCTCCTTCTTCGTTCAAACCGAGCGGGGCGATAACCGGAATGTACGAGTTGAGCAATAAATCCTTAAGCAGGCGGACATTAACCGCTTGTACTTCCCCGACAAAGCCGAGCCTAGCTTGATCAATCGCCTTTACTGCGAGAAGCTGACCGTCACAGCCTGAAAGTCCGACGGCCTGACCTTTAACGGCTTGCAGCCTCGTAACGAGCTGCTTATTCACCTTTCCACAAAGCACCATTTCGACCGCCTCCAGCACCTCAGCCGTTGTTTTGCGGAGTCCGTCAACGAATTCACTTTTAATATTCAACTGCTCCAATAGCCGATTGATATCTGGACCACCACCATGAACGACAACTGGATGCTTACCTTGCTTTTTTAATGCAACGATGCTTTGAAAAATGAGTCAGACAGTTCCGAAATCGTACTCCCTCCGCATTTAACAACGACGATATCCTCCAACATTGCTTCTCCCCCTAAAGCTTTACTGCCTTTCGTGTCCATTTCTTATGTTCTGTAGCCCGCGTTAATTCTGACGTAATCGTAGGTTAAATCGCAGCCCCAAGCTTTGCCAAAGCCGTCTCCAACGTGGAGGTCAACCGAAATGGCGACATTTTCCTGCTTCATATAAGCCGTTGCCTCTTCCTCAGAAAACGGTTGCGGCTGGCTGTTTAATAGTGTTTGAACAGGTCCAATGGCGATGTCGATCGTATCTGGATGAATATCGCACCCGCTATAGCCGATGGCACAAATAATTCTTCCCCAATTGGCATCCGTCCCGTATACAGCTGATTTAACTAAATCTGAGCCGACGATCGTTTTTGCGATTTGTCCTGCCTGCTCATCATTTTTGGCGCCACTTACTTGTACTTCGATCAGCTTTGTTGCTCCTTCGCCGTCGCGGGCAATTTTCTTGGCTAACGTCTCACACGTTAACTCAAGTGCCCCTTCAAAAGCGCCCCACTCCGGATGCGCAGGCGTTAATGGCTCATTCCCAGCTAGTCCGGAAGCCATCACAACGACCATATCATTCGTTGAGGTATCTCCATCCACCGTAATACGGTTAAAGGTTTTATTCGTAATCGAAGACAGCGCCTGCTGCAAGTATTTTGCTCAATCGCAGCATCTGTTGTCACAAAGGACAGCATGGTCGCCATATTCGGGTTAATCATCCCTGAGCCTTTCGCAACACCGCCAATCGAAACGGTCGCACCATCAATTGTTGTCTGATAACATACTCGCTTATTCATCGTATCTGTCGTCAGGATTGCCTGGTTGAAATCCTCTGCTGCTTGCAAGGTCTTCCCAGGGAACAGCGTATCAATTCCTCCCTTAATTTTTTCCATCGGCAAATATTCTCCGATGACCCCGGTAGAGGTCACCGCAACTCGATGCTCAGGTAGCTGAAATTTTTTTTCGCACCAAGCGAGCGCATTTCGTAGGCGTCCTTTAATCCTTGTTCACCTGTACAGGCATTCGCATTTCCGCTATTCACGATAAGAGCTTGGAGCTTCCCTTCATGCGCTATGCTTTCCTGTGTTACCTTTAAAGGCGCTGCTTGGATTTGATTTAACGTGTAAACGGCAGCTGTACTTGCCGGTACCTCACAAATAATCGCACCTAAATCAAGTCGCTTTCTTTTTAAGCCTGTATGAACGCCGCTGGCCAAAAAGCCTTTAGCCGTTAAAATACTTCCCTCTTCTACTTTTGTTGCCTTTATTTCCTCACTTACTATACTCACTGCAGACACCTCTCTCTTACGGGTAAACAGGTGAAAAGGTCAATCCCGCTTGCTCTTCCCATCCGTTCATAATATTTAAGTTTTGGATCGCTTGACCAGAAGCGCCTTTTCCTAGATTATCAATTACTGACGAAATCGTAATTCGGCCAGTACGGGCATCGTAGGTCAGGCCAATATCGCAATAATTGCTGCCATACACTTCTTTTGTTGCCGGATATACTCCCTCCGGCCTCAGCCGTACAAACGATTCATATTTATACACGTCCTCGTATAAAGCCCGTAGCTCCCGCTCAGACATCTCCCTTTTTGCCTTGACGTAAATGGTTGCCATGATTCCTCGGACCATTGGCACAAGATGAGGCTGAAATGTAATCGTCTGAATGTCCTGATTCCACTCGTTCAACACCTGCTCGATTTCCGGTGTGTGCTTATGCTGGTTCACCTGATATATTTTGAAATTTTCATTCATTTCGCTGAAATGCGTAGCGGCTGATGGAGTTCTACCAGCACCGGATGTTCCCGATTTCGCATCGATGATGATTGAATCCGGCTCAATTAGCCTTTCCCGTACAAGTGGGGCAAGCCCGAGCAAGGTCGCCGTCGGATAGCAGCCAGGATTCGAAATTACCTTGCATTGTTTAATCGCTTCACGATTCCACTCACACAGCCCGTAAACTGCCTGATGAATAATCGAAGAGCTGGCAGCCTCTCTTTTGTACCAAGATTGATAGACCGCCCGATCGACTATGCGCAAGTCTCCTGATAGATCGATAACTTGAATGCCTGTTTCGGCAAGCTTTTCTGACCATTCAGCCGAAACTCCGGGGGGTGTCGCCAAAAAAAACGGCGTCCACTTGAGCTGCGACAGTATCCGTATCGAGCTCCTGCAATGACTGTTCATATTTATTCGTTAAGTGTGGGTATGCTTCATGAATAGGGCTACCTTGCCTAGAAGATGAATAAAGAATAACTTCATCTACATGTGGATGATGGTGCAGCAACCGCAATAATTCGGCCCCTCCATATCCCGTAGTCCCCACAATACCAATCTTCATTACGATTCCTCTCCATTTCAACACGCTCTTTTTATGATCTTGTTATTCATTATAAGTATGAATAAAAATAAATTCAACTGTATTTTTATTTTATTTCGCGGAATTTTTCTCTCTTCCTTCAAGCCTATTTCAACATGTCTCCAGGTTAGCTATATATGTACACAAGGTAAACATAGTTTTTATCTAGCGTTAGTGCGTCCATTTTATGCTTTACAGCCAGCATATAATTAGCTTTGAATCGAATACAGCAGCTTCAGTGCTAGTTGTACGCTCTGTTCTCGCGCCTTGTCTGAACGTCAAATACAAAGGGGAGCCCTCATAAAAATAGAGTGCGAGAATCATCTCACACTCTGTATCCAAGGACGAGAATTCCGTCTCGCCTCTTCTCGTTGCACCTTACATTCAGTTTCACATTCGTTCGCTGCTGCATACACCTTACATAATCAGTCCTAGCCTGATGTTCAGTGCGCGCCTTTGAGCTTTTCTTCTTATAATGGACAGCTATAACTGAGCGCCTTGAGGAATAGCTTCAAATCTGACCTCCTTTAAGTTCATCAATGCTTCACCAAGGATCCGATCCGGCTTACAGGTTAGTGAATATTCTCCAGGTACTGCAATACGAATGGTTCCAAGCTCAAAGGATTGAAACTCGTATGCTCCTCCAGTAGGCTCAACATCTGCACTTAACTGCTGATTGGCAACAGAAACGGTGAAAGAGCCTCCGGCAGACCGACTTTCGGCTGCATACGTGATCTCTACACGAAATTCCCCTGCCTCCGACGCCCTGAAATGCCAGCTGACCCAATCCTCGCTATGGCTCCAGCTGGTGATGTCGTCCTTGCCAGCCTTACCGGTATCGTATTTCAAATGAGTTCCGTGAAGCTCGCCTTCAAACGCTGCAAATACATTCGGATAATCCTTCAGAAATAAACGCTTCAGCGAACTCGCCTCCACCGTTCCTTCAAATTCAACAACGACTCCTGTAGAAATAGCGTCAGAAGAAGCCTGTCGCTGACTTGATACATCAATTGAAATATCGTCTTCATTTACGCGTGTAAACGAAAGCTTTTTTTTCTGGGGCCGCGAGTAAATAAGCTTGTCTAATCGTATTTTTTATCCCTGGAACGAGCAGATCGCCGCTTTCTGGCCATTTGTAAACGTGAAGATAGAGCTTATTTTGCTTACGCGTGCATCGACCCCATGGTGGTTTTCCGATCGGAGAAGCCTGTGCTCCGTAAATACCTTCCCCGTTTTTGTCCATCCAATGTCCGATATCCTCTAGAATTCGCAACGAATTCGGCTCAAATGCCCCTTCCCCCGTCGGACCGGCATTTAATACATAGTTTCCTCCTAGGCTAACGACATCGAGCATTTGCCGGACAATGTCCTTTGGCGTCTTCCATTGATCGTCCCATTTACTATAGCCCCAAGAATGATTCATCGTCGCGATCGATTCCCAATCTGATTGCGGTACCCGAACGTGAAGCTGGTTATCGCCTGAATTACCATAATCTCCAAAGCCAGCACGCCTCACTCGTCTATTGACGAGGCAGTTTGGCTGAAGGCTATGTACGAGATCGACAAATTCCTGCCCTTGTTCATCGGTAATTTTGTGGCCACAATCAAACCAAATAATTCCGACAGGGCCATATTGGGTGAGCAATTCCTTCACTTGCGGAAAGGCTTTTTCCTTCAAATACCGCTCGAACCTCGAGCGTTTATCCTCATCGTTCTGCCACGAATCCAGCGGATCGTATGCACCGATGTTCTTCGGGAAATCGACCGTATTTCCTTGAGAATCAGGATGGTGCCAATCCATAGCGTGCGAATAATAGAAGCAAAGCGTCATCCTTCTTGCCGGCACGCCTCTGCCAGCTCTTTCATCGAATCGCGCCCGAACGGAGTCGCTTTCACGATATTATAATCGTCTACCTTTGAATCGTACATCGCGAAACCGTCATGATGCTTGGCCGTCACGATCATATATTTCATCCCGGCACGCTTCGCTGTTTTTACCCAAGCCTCCGCGTGAAAGCGGTCTGGTTGAAATTGCTGTGCTATAGTCTCGTATTCTTTTATAGGAATATGCGCCCGGAGCTGGAGATGCTCAGCATAAGTCGCCTTTATTTGCTTTTCCTTCCAAATCCCCCCCGGCAAAGAATAAAGTCCCCAGTGAATAAACATGCCAAATCGTGCTTCACGCCACCAGCCTATACGATTCTCACGCTCTGCATCTTCCCTTGTAGCTAAAGGGGGCTCTTGATTTGACACTCCTTGTAGTCTAGCGTTGTCCATTAAATCTTCTAGCCGCTTCATTTTGAAATCACTCCTTGCTTTGTCTTTTCCCATCTCGGCCTCTATAGACCACAATTGCTGTTATTCTAAATATACCGGAACGGCACATTTGTCAACCCATTTCAAACTCACGCTCGGGAATCGGGTGAGATTGAGCTTCACCTGAATTCCCGAACGTTTGGAAAGAGGAATTTCCCTTTTCTTCGCTGCTCGGAGTCTCACTACGATATCATGAAGACTCTGACTCAGAGCCCTACCTAGTATTAAGGCTTATTCCAGACTTCGGCTTCTAGCGTTTTGCAGCATGCCTCATACTCATCCTCAAGCTTCCTTAAGAAGGTAGGCGTATCGTCATTGGATTCAACAAATTGAGAGTATTTGCTGGCGATAAAGTTAAAGGGCTGTGGGACATCAGGATACGATGGCGTAAACAACGGCGGTTGTGCCGGAGTTAATTCGTAAGCCGCTTTAAAATTATAGCTGGCGTCTCCGCCATTCTCTTCGATTCGATAAGCAGCATACTCCTGGTGAACATCTGGATTATCCGAGACCGGCGTTTGCGCAGCTCTGGCCATGTTGGTTTGCATTTCTTCAGACACGAGGTAATTCAGTACGATAAAAGCCTCTTCTTGATTCTCACTGTACGGACTTATCGAGACAGGAAATACTTTCGTATACGGACCGGTATCCGGATGATCAGGCCAAGTCGGTACCCTCACCATGTCGAAGTCGTATTGCTCATCTCCGTACATATCTCTTTGAGTCGTCAGCTCCGTTACTGACATGGCGACTTCCGGATCTCCTAGTCGATGGTCCATACCCGGATCATAGTTCCCGGGAATATTCGCAATATCTTTCATTAAATCGAGATAGTCTGTAAAGGCGGATTCAGACGTGAACGTCACCTCACCCGTTTCGGGATCGACTCCTTGCGGTGACAGCTGCAGCAACGGGATTTCGGCACGCTGGAAAATCAACCCTCTATACTTGATACCATCAACTTCTCTCGTTAAGTCTCGCGCCAGCTCGATCGCCTCATCCCAGGTCATGCCATCGCGTGGGTAATCAATTCCAAACTCGTCAAAAATCGTCTTGTTATAAAATAATCCGTAAGCGACCTCTTCTATTGGTAATGCGAGCAAACGGTTTTCCAGTTCCGGATCCATCGCCCGCGTTGCCTGAAGCGAGTCTTCGCGAACGATGCTTAAATCGACCCCGTATTGCTCAATCAAATCATCCAGCGGGAAAAGCATATCCAGCTCATGAAGCGGACCAAATCCAGTCGTAACGTGAATGAAGTCGGGCATAATATCTGCTGCAAATATTTCCTGAAGCCCCTCGCTGTCTGCCCGAGTAGGAATAAGTTCCATCGTCACGTTTGGAAACTTTTCCTCGACAAATCCTTTAATACGATCCTCAAATAATTTATCGTTCCATGTGCTCATAAAAGTTAGCGTAACCGGCTCAGAGATTGTATCTTCCAATACGGTCTCGCTCTCGCTGCTGTCATTACCGTTCTCATTCTGATCTGTACGGCCGCTTTCAGCCGATTCATCCGAGCAAGCAGTCAAAACTACTATAACCGCTATGCCGAATAGCACCATCTTAACTGATTTAGCTTTTCCTGACATCCCTTTCCCTCCCCTTCACCTTTAGATAAGAGCGGACCTGTTGAGCGCTCTTCGGCAGGCTCTCCGCTCTATTCATCCACCAATATCAAAAATTTGTGTTCGCAAGTCAGCCCTGAAGCACAGTAGTTTTCCATCCGATTTATGCGCATCAAAGACATGATGTCACGCTCACTTACTGACTTCCTTTCTCGTCCTCGATTCGTTTTTCTATTTCCTCCTGAAGCTCCCTTAAAAACGTATTCACATCCTGGCCCGATTCCAAAAAGTCTGAAACTTTCTCACCGACGATCTCCAGCGCAAGGTCTTCGTATTGCGAACGCCCATCCGGTGCTGGAGGAGCCGGATACTTAATCAGAGCTTCCATGTTTTTATCGTTTAGAAGCGGGCTGCGAATATGCTCCGCTTGTTCAAAAAATTCTTCATCCGCATAAACTGACTCTTCCGGGTAGCGGATTTTTCGAATAATTTCTTCGTCGGACAACAGGAATTCGATCACTTTGAAGGCTTGATCCTTATGCTCACTAATCGCTGAAACGCCGATCCAGTATCCGTCGGCAAAGGCTGAAACATCGCCTTGCTCTTCCCATTTCGGAAAGGTAACAATATCCCAGTTCATACCCTGCTCTTCCGCTTCCAGTAAGCCGGTCCACTCGAGTCCAATGAAATACATCGGAATCATCGCTAGGTCCTGGTCAGCGACGAAGCGATTTCTAGCATTGTCTCCGTGTGTCGAAGCCTCGATTAGAAGGTCATCTGCTTGTTTATACGTATCAAAAATATGGCGAAAAGCTGGCTCCGTCAAAAATTGAGGTTCATCTGTTACCGGATCAAGCAATGTAAGCCCCAGAGGTGCGTATAAATACCTGTTCGTCGACGGCATGACAAATCCGTCAAAGTTAATTCCCCCTCTTTCTCCAGTCACTTTTGCTGCCAGATCGATGACTTCTTCATAGATCATGTCATCCGTTGGGTATTCAACACCGAACAAATCGAAGATATCCTTGTTATAATGCAGCGCTGCCTTATTTTGCATAAATGGCAGTCCCCACAGCTCGGTGCTATCTTCGGAGTATGAGCGCATCAATTCAAGGAAGTTTTGATCAAAGCGACTGATGTCGAAGCGATGTCTTTCTATCAGCTCAGTCATATCGTATGCGAGCTCTGTATCCTTAAAGATCGGCAAATACCGGAAGTCGGCAGCCATAATAATATCCGGGACGTCTCCAGCTGTAAACATTTCTTCAAGGTTGCTCTGAGTCGGCGTAACCGGAATAATCTCAATCGTCACGTTCGGATATCTTTCTTCTATTGGCTGCTTGAATCGTTCTTCAAACTGCCCGTCACCGCCAGCCCGATCATTTTTAAGGTTACAGGCGTATCCATATCAACCTCCACAGCTTCCTCTTCCTGAGCGATATCGTCAGAGCGTTCTTCATCCGCTGGCTCTGATTCTGTCGTGCTCTCATTGCTGCAAGAAGCTAACACGAAGGCAGACACCATTATTCCTAACAACCACACACACAACCTTTTTGACGACCTTATCATGATCATCCTCCCATCTCGTTTTGAATAAAATCGGCAACAATTGGAAACAAATTCGTTTGATTCCTAGAATATATTTTTGCAAAACATCTGCTAAAGGAAGCACCCACCTAGTTTATCGGCGCTTCCCTATGCATATACTCATTTGCAGCTCATTAGGATATTCATCCTTTCAGGGAAATGGTCGTAAAGGTAACATTGATACGGACGAATAACCTCTGCTGCTTCGCTAAATTTTCATCAATCCGCATACCTGTTCCTGGCATCCTCAAGCATCCCTTTGTACTCGTCTTCTAGCTTTCTTAAAAAGGTAGGCGTATCATCATTCGATTGCACAAACTCTTCGTATCTTCCTGCCACAAAATCAAAAGGCTGTGGCACACCCGGATAGGAAGGCGTATACAATGGTGGCTGTGCCGGCATTAATTCGTAAGCCGCCTGAAAGTTATAGATGTCATCTCCACCATTCTCTTCGATTCGGTAAGCAGCATACTCCTGGTGAACGTTCGGCTCATCTGAAACCGGGGTTTGTGCAGCTCTAGCCATCTTAGCTTGCATCTCTTCTGAAACGAGATAATTCAGTACAGCAAAGGCTTCTTCCTTGTGCTCACTGTAAGGACTAATGGAAACCGGATACACTCTGGAATGCGGTCCTATGTCAGGATGATCGGACCATGTTGGGACTCGAACTAAATCAAAATCGTATTGATCATCGCCATACATATCTCTTTGTGACGTTAACGTACTAATAAACATCGCTACTTGCTGGCCTTCAAAGCTTTCTTCCATCTCCGGTTCATAATTCCCAGGTATTTCGGTTATTTCCTTCATCAAATCCAAATAATCAGAAAAATCCGACTCTGATGCGAGGGATACTTCCCCAGTTTCAGGATCAACGCCTTGCGGAGAAAGCTGAAGCAACGGTAATACGGACGTGCCGAGCACAAGACCTCGGTACTTTACTTCATCAACCTCTCTCGTCACGTCTCTTGCAAGCTCAATGACTTCCTCCCAAGTCATTCCGTTCGTAGGATAATCGACGCCAAATTGATCAAAGAGCGACTTATTGTAAAATAACCCGTATGCCACTTCCTCGATTGGGAATCCAAGCAAACGATTTTCTAATGCCGGATCCATAGCCCGCGTGGATTCTAATGCCCCTGTTCGGACTTTGTCTAAATCGAGTCCGTATTGCTCGACCATATCCTCGAGCGGAAAGAGCATGTCGAGCTCCTGAAGTGGTCCGAATCCGTTTGTAATGTGTAGAAGATCAGGCATAATATCAGCAGCGAACATTTCTTGCAGACCATCGCTGTCTGCTCGGGTAGAAATAAGCTCCATCGTTACGTTAGGGAACTTCTCCTCGACAAAGCCTTTAATCCTCGTTTCGAACAATTCGTCATTCCATACGCTCATAAATGTCAAAGTTACAGGCTCCGAAATCGTGAGCTCCGAAGAAGGAGTGTCTTCGCTGTTCGCTTCTTGGTTGTCGCTCTTCACATCCTCATTTTCCTCTCCTTCTCCGCCAGATTCATTTGAACAGGCTGAAATGGTCAATATTATGAGTAGCATCGTGGCAATAGATACATATCGTTTAAACATGCTGTCCCCCCCTTATGAATTCTATAGAACAACAATAACCGTCCATTAAGTGCTAGCAGCCAGTAGATTCCCTCCATTCTGAAATGCGCCGCCTTTAACGCCCTCGTCACCTTATGTTCCGACAACACTGATCTCTTCCCGCTTCATAACAAGCACTGTCGTTTAGAAGTGGAAGGTAGCCGTACGTCACCTGCATAAATTAAAAGAAAAATGATACCGCTTTCATGAATTATAGCAAGAAACGTCCTGAAATAATCCGCTTGTATTATACTAAAATGACCCTATATTAAGCATGTGAAAAAACCTGCTTTTGATTAGTTAATCATGGCTGGCTAGAAAAGTGTGGTTGGACCTTAGTCCATACCTACATTTCCTGCATCATTTTTGGAAGTAACGTTTAGACCTTGATCGCCGCCCACCTAATCTCCACCTTTGCTGTCCTAAAATCACCCTCCCGATTTGAGCTGATGAAATCATAATAAAAAGCTTGGGCAGAGATTCTTCATGCTGAATCTGCCTAAGCTTTTTCTGGGTTGCCGATATCACGAAAGAAATCAGTAATCGCTTCATCGGGGATTTATTCATTCACTGCATAAGCAATATCATTTTCTTGAAGATTTTTTTCTAAATCTAGCGGTAAAACGACTTATTAAAGACACTGGCCACCAATAAATAACTGTCCAGTTCATACTATGTAATATGTGATAAGTGTAAACTTGTCTAACACCACCACTAGATAATGAGCTATTTCCTGTGATAAAGATAATTATGACTTCCATTGGTAAGTTATTTGAAGATTTGCTAGATATTATTCTAATTGAGACTATTATTTGGGGTATCATTAGGAATTTGATGTAATTCAAGATAATTTTTAAGTGTATTTCTCATTTCCTTACGCTCAACAATTTTATCTATCTGACCGTTTTCAAAGTTAGACTCAGAGGTTTGAAATTCAGATGGTAATTTTTCACCAGTCGTTTGCTCAATAACACGGCGTCCAGCAAACCCAAAGGAGGCTTTAGGTTCAGCAATTATAATATCCCCTTGCATCACAAAACTTGCAGAAACTCCACCGTAGGTCGGATCTGTTATTACCGAAATAAAAAGACCTCCATCTTTTTCAAATGTAGAAAGAGACACACTAACCTTAGCCATTTGCATTAGGCTTAAAATCCCCTCCTCCATTCGAGCTCCTCCAGATGTTGAAAAAAATAATAAGTGGATACTTTTTTTCTTTAGCTTTCTCTATAGCTCTTACCAGCTTTTCTCCAACTACTCCTCCCATACTTCCTGCATAAAAATCGAAGCTCATGGCTGCAATTATAATCGGAAACCCTCCTATTTTACCTTCACCAGTAACTACAGCATCTTGTAAGCCTGAACTTTTTTTTATTTTTCTCTAACTTATCTGGATAACCTGGGAACGACAAAGGGTCCGAGGCAACCAAGCCTTTCTCATATTCGAAAAATGATTCTTTATCAACCGTAAAATTAACCCGCTCATACGCATTCAGTCTGAAATGAAATCCACAAGATATACATACTTTTAAGTTTTTTTTGTAGCTCTTTTGAATATTGAATAATTCCACATTTTTTTACACTTTGTCATAATCCCTTTTGATGGTTTGTTTAACATTTTTAGCTGGTATTACGATATGTTTATTTTTTTCTCTTAAAAAAAATTATCAATCATATTTTTTACTCCCTATATAAATTCTTTACTAAAAATATAAACGATTGCATAAGTTCAATCTCAATATCACAATTCTCGAAATAGATGAATCTTTATTTACTATGCATCATTATACTAAATCAATTAAATGTTTACAATTAAATCAATTTTTTAAAAAAATTTTGTGACTTATTACTGCTTCATTTGCACGATTCACAAAAAAAAGAATGAGACCCCTTCGTATATAACCACTGTGGGTCTCATCGCTGCTTACCTCTTTACAAAATATCGTAGTCATCTTGATCCTTTATGTTGCCTCATAGCGCATCGAATCAGTTGTCTTCCTTGTCAATCGATACGGTTCTGCCCTCATTAATCGCTCGAATAATCGACAAATCACACTTTGGTTTTCGATCATACGTGAGCAAACCATTAATTTCCTGCTCCACATCTGTCAGCTGTGTGTAGCAATAGCCGGATAAAACCTGCGATGCATCGACCGCCTGCATCACTCGTTGATAGTCATGGAGAAAATCCTCTTTATTGCTGACAGCTGTATAGCCCCAGCCTGCATCATCCCCACTTTGAAGCCAATGCCACCAAATTCAGTCAGTATGAGGGGTTCACCTTGATGGGCAAATCCATTCACATACAGAATGCGTCCTGAAGGTCTTGAGGAGAGAACATTCTCTTTTGTTAATAACATACGTTCAAATTCCTCATACTTTTGTTCATCATTCGCATCTCCAGCCACGTAACTATGAATAGCACAAATATCGGTCTCCGTCATTTCCCAACCATCATTTGAAATCACAAGACGTGTCGTATCTAACGAATGGATAAAATGATAAATCGCCTGTGAATAATGCTGTTGCTGACGATTGGAATGGATCGCCGGAACGCCCCAGCTTTCATTGACAGGAACCCAAGTAACGATCGATGGATGATTATAATCACGTTGAATAATTTCCTTCCATTCATTCACTGCACGACTCACAGCCTCATTACTATAGGACACAAAGGAAGCACTCTCCCCCCATACTAAGAAGCCAAGTTGATCCGCCCAATATAAGAAACGTGGATCTTCGACTTTTTGATGCTTGCGGCATCCATTAAAGCCCATTTGTTTAGCAAGCTCAATGTCCTGACGGAAGGCTTCATCCGTTGGTGCTGTCAGCAACCCTTCCTTCCAATAGCCTTGATCCAAAATCAGCTTTTGATAGTAAGCTTTATTATTTAAATACACAACCCCATCCTCTGTATGGATTTTCCTCATGCCAAAGTAGGAATCGACTGTGTCCAAACGTTTGTCATCCTGATCAAGTAGTCGCAATTGTACATCGAATAAGTTAGGATTTTCCGGCGTCCAACACCACCCTGCATTGTGAAAATTGGTTTTAAATATCGAGCGATTAAACAAATCATAGCTCCGCTTAGTATAAAGCTCGTTGATTTGAATTTGATCGTTTACAACGGATTCCCCTTTAAATGAAATATCGATTTCGACTCGTTGATCGTTTGCCAAATCAGAAAATTCCAATTCTACCGCAACGATCCCTTCATCAACATTTGGCGTATAGCGAACTGTTTTGATATGAGCTTCTTCTACAGGCTCTAGCCATACCGTTTGCCAGATTCCCGTCGTCCTTGTATACCAAATCGCAGCCGACTTTTCCTGCCAAAATTGCTTTCCGCGTGGAATTGTCTCATCTGTCGATGGGTCCTCCGCCCGCACAACAATCGTAGCTGCACCTTTATTGATGACGTTCGTAATATTGAAAGAGAAGCTTGTATGCCCGCCTTCATGCTGACCTACATGTTGACCGTTCACAAACACATCGGCTAGGTAGTCAACAGCACCAAAATGCAGGATAATCTGCTTGTCCTCCCAATCCTTTGGTATGGTAAACTCTCGTTTGTACCAAACAACATCATGGAATCCCGAATCCTGAATACCGCTCAACTTCGTTTGAAAAGCAAATGGTACTTGAATTACCTTCTCAAGCTCAAATCCTTCTTCATACCATTTTTCGCTTAAGCCAACCTTTTGATCATCAAAAGCAAATTGCCAATCTCCATTTAAACATTGCCAATCCGCTCGTACAAATTGCGGGCGTGGGTATTCTTCCCTCATCACGTTCTCCTCCACCTCTCTATGTTCTTGAATACTCTTCTCTAATCCGTACTTCATAGTTCACTTTACTTCAGATGGTTCTATTCAAATCGTAGCATAAGCGTCCACACTTTTAAACTAACGCTTTTATTTGTCTTTAAAATGAAATAAAATGTACTTATGAGTCCTTTTTTTATATTTTTTTTCTATCTTTAATCTTAACTTAGTGTACAAATAAGTACAGAGAATGAATTAAGATACAAATGGGATAGTCAACAGATAACCTCGCCCATTTTGAAGCATTTAGTAGTGCGATAAGAATTAAAAATGTCGACCTACTTTCACAAAGAAATCCATTGTAAGCGCTACCAAAAATGAGCGAACCTTTCTCATTTGCATCAGATTATGGGATGACTCTCTCTTTGTCAAGACAGATGATGACCAGAAAGCATTTTTCGATAGGATTTTTTTTGAGATTCTGCAAAAAGCTTTCTAAAACTAGCGGTCAAATGTAAGGAATTACGACTAAAAAACTGACACGTCCTGTGAAAAGTGCTGAAATCTCTAGAGCCCCCTCAGATCTTCTACTTTCCGCAGACTTCTCGTAAGATTCCTAACTTGTTGCTATATCCTAAGCCCTTAATGTGTAAAATACGTCCACTACGTTTTGCCGGACTCTTTCTCCAGCCACTTAATGCCCCAAGCTGCACTTCGCTTGGGGCTTTTCTTCACAACCTTTTAATTTCTTGCTTGATGCATCGCGTCTAAGAGGCGGTAAGTCTCATCACATTTATATTCCCAGAACATAATACCTCCCAGTCCTTCCCGTTGAACATAGTGGCATTTATGTGAGATGGATTCCTCATCATCATAAGAGATGAATGTGCTACCGTCAAAAAGGTACGGTGCTTTCGCTTCATCATCCCAGAAGCGTTTAAAGCCATTGGTATTAATATAATCAGAAGCTAGCTTTGTAAAATCAGGACCGTACCCACCCGATCCTGGAGACATTTGTAAGTAGCCATTATTCTCATCTGGTACCTCTTTCCACATCCGTGAGTAGAAGGCGGCCCCAATGACGATTTTTTTCAGGCGGCACACCAGCTTTTATAAACAGATTAACGGATTGATCGACACTAATTCTGAATAAATCACCTGTTGGCGTATATAAATTCGTATGATGACCCGTGAGTACTTGGAAACCGCCACGCATATCATAAGTCATAAGTTGAACATAATCTAAATACTGCTCAACCTTATCCATCTCAGTTCCATCAATATAATATTGGTCAGCTCCTGTTGCGATCGTGAGAAGTGCATATTTCCCTGTTTCTTGTTTGAATGCATCCAAGCCCTCTCTGATTTCTTTTAAAAGGTATGTAAAATTCTCCTTATCATCTGGAGACGCGCCAATCCCCGCCTCTCCATAGCAAGGGTACTCCCAGTCCAGATCAATGCCGTCCAGCGCCTCATGCTCCCTTACGATTCGAACCGCACTCTCCGCCATCTTTTGCCTGCCTGCAGCAGTAGATGCCGCTTCAGAAAATCCGCCTGCACTCCAGCCACCAACGGAAAGTAAGATGGTTAGATTTGGATTAATTGCCTTTAGCTTCTTAAGCTGATCGAGGTGCTTTAAATGCTCGATGCTGATTTCGTCATTCTTCACATGGCCAAACGCGATATTCATATGTGTTAACTTTAAGGCATCCTCCCCGCGAAGGCTTGCTAATGTGTTATCGCCAACATATCCGATAATTTTAAACTCATTCCCCATGTTGAACCCTTCCTTCTCTTGATTACTTGGCGCTCGGAAACTCTTCTATTCGTTGTCTACTCAAATGTACCTTGTTTGCTTCCGTAAACATTTCATGTCGGATCAAACCGACCTGCTAAATCCCTTTTCAATTGATCCAAAACTATGTTATACCATATAGGAGGTAGATTTCAACGGAAGTTACTTTTAACGGCTATGATTCTATTCTTTAAGTGCGTGCTTGAAAAGGAGCATCTGATAAGCGCTGTGGACGTTTTGAACAACCTCTTTATGCCACCTACTAAACTTCATTGATCACCTACTGTACTTATTTTAAGGATGTGAACGTATATGACGAATGCAATACCAAAGCCAGCTATTTCAACCTATGCCCCACTAAGATACCTTTGTCAAAAAACAACAGATAAACTCATTTTAGACGGTAGGCTTGATAAACCATTTTGGGAGAAAGCCCCCTGGACCGAAAACTTTGTTGATATTGAAGGCGCTATCAAACCCCTTCCAGCAAAACAAACAAGAGTGAAAATGCTTTGGGATGAGGATTATTTTTATTTCGGTGCTGAATTAATCGAGAATGAACTGTGGGCCACGTTGACTGAGCGAGATTCTGTTATTTTTCATGATAACGATTTCGAAATTTTTATCGATCCGGATGGCGATAACCATAATTACTATGAATTTGAAATTAACGCCCTAAACACGGTCTGGGATCTTTTATTAATTAAGCCCTATCGTGATGGAGGACCAAGCGTCAACGGCTGGGATATTAGCGGTATGAAAACAGCTGTTCACATTGATGGAACATTGAATGATCCCGCTGCTCGAGCGCATAACCGGAAATGGAGCATTGAAGTCGCCATGCCTTGGCGGATTCTCAAGGAATGTGCCAAAGAAGGACGCCCACCAAAAGCTGGAGAGTTTTGGCGAGTGAATTTCTCCCGGGTCCAATGGCAGGTCGAAGTAAAGGATGGTCACTATGTGAAAAAACGTAACCCAGCAACCGGAAATCCTTTTCCTGAAGATAACTGGGTCTGGTCACCAATGGGACTCATTAATATGCATTACCCAGAGCTCTGGGGCTATGTCTGGTTTGCCGAGCACTCAGACACTGAGTTACCCTCGATTTCAGTAAATGAACAAGCCAAATGGCAGCTCCGCCAGGTCTATTATTGGCAGCATACTTATCGGACAGAGCACGGCTCATTTTCAACTGAGCTAGAGGATTCTTTAGCCAAAGAACTGCCAAATGAAATAAAGCTCGAAACAACATCACGCACATTCCTCGCCTCATTACCAAGCACTGATGGGACAAAACGACTCTACATTCGTGAGGATGGAAAGGTATGGGAGGACTAAGCTATGAGTACTAGTACGTCATTCATTGAACTCGATCAACAAACACGAGCATTGGTCGATGAGAAGTTTCGCTATAAACGAGAGCTGGCAAGTGAGAAGGAGCAGGAACTCTTTGGGCTATTTGATGAAGAATTAACAACAGATGAGGAGCTCGCCTTACGCTATTTGTATGCCTATATGCCCTTAAATGATTTAGCCGATTATTCTGGCAGCCTATTTCTGGAGCACGTCAGAAAAACATTACATATTCAACAGAACGTCTCATGGGGAACTCGTGTCCCAGCCTCAATCTTTCTTCATTTTGTTCTTCCTTACAGAGTAAATAACGAAAATATTGAGGATATTCGAGGGTTGCTATTTGAAGAGATTTATCCACGCGTCAAGGACATGACCATGGAGGAGGCCATCCTGGAAACGAATCACTGGTGTCACGAGAAAGCCAATTATGTAGGAAATGACCGCCGAACGGTCTCCCCGTTGACGTTAATCCGTACTGCACTCGGGCGTTGCGGTGAGCAGTCTACGCTTGCCGTGGCTGCCTGCGGAGCATTGGGATCCCTGCAAGACAGGTTTATACGCCCCTTTGGGCTCATTCCGATTCAAACCATGCCTGGGTAGAGGCCTGGGCAGATGGCAAGTGGCATTTTTTCGGTGCCTGCGAGCCTGAGCCTTGCCTCAATCAAGGGTGGTTTCAGAAGCCAGCACAGCGAGCCATTCTTGTTCATACTCGTCTCAGTGCGAACTATCATGGGCCTGAAGAAGTCACATTAGCTCACCCTTGGTTCTCAGAGCTAAACCTAACGGGACTCTATGCAAAAACGAAAAAAAGCGAAGATTAAGGTGATCGACGAAAATGGCGCACCGGCTCAGGCTAAGGTTCAGTTTCAATTATTCAACTTTGGCGGGCTGCGTCCTATTTTAAAGATGGATACAGATGAAAACGGAATTGTCGAAGCATCTGTCGGTCTTGGTGATATCTATGTATGTGCCGCTGGAGCAAAGGGCTGGGCATTTGCCAAATATGAGGTGAATAAGGCTGATGAGCTGACGCTTACTTTAACGAAAGAGCTCCAAGATGAGGGTGAGCTCTCCTTCAAAATGGTGCCGCCATCAGATCGGAACGACGATTCAAGCATTTCCATTACAGCAGAAGAGCGAGCACAGCATGACGAACGTGTCAAAGAAGGAGCAGCGATTCGCGCCAGCTATGAAGCCACCTTCTTAACCGAAGCTGATGCTGAGAAGTTAGCAGTTGAGTGCTCATTACCCGCTGCTCGAGTGTGGAAGGTATTGCAGCCTGCTCGTGGAAACAGTCAAGAAATTGCCGCTTTTCTTCGTGAAGCGGTTACCGAATATGGCGAGTGGAGCTTACGCTTGCTCGAGGTTTTAAATGAGAAGGATTTGACCGATACATTCCGCCCAACTTTACACGAGCACCTAGCTATGCTATGAAGTTGAAGGATTCAACGAGCGAGAAGCTTAATGATGACCAATTTGCAGACTATATTCTTCGACCACGTGTCGACTTTGAAATGCTGACACCGTATCGCGCTTCTTTCACTGAGGCATTAGGAGTTAAAGCAAGCACCGCATTCCGTACCAACCCGCTTCTTTTAGTTGAAAAGCTTGATCAGGAATTTGACGTCATTCCGGAGATTAATTACTATCGAGGATCGGCCACACCAGCAGGGAGCTTTCAATTGAAAAAAGGTGATGCACCATCTCGAGACATTTTATTTGTTGCAATTGCTAGGAGCATCGGGATTCCTGCACGGCTTGATCCAAGTGATAAACGTCCGCAATTTTTCAAGGATGGCGTTTGGCAGCAGGTTCAATTCCAGGACAGCCAAACAGAAGCAGACAGGTCAACAGCAAAAGCGATCGAACCAACGAGTACCATTTCCTTTCAAGCTGATGCTCAGATCCAGTATTTCAAAAACTTTACCATTGCTCGGTTTTCAGAAGGCTTCTATGAATCCTTATTTTATCAGTTTAACGAAGCCGAAAAAATTCAGCTAGAGCTGCCAATTGGTCATTATCGGATAACAGCGAGCACAAGATTAAAGGATGGGACAACGTTGCTGAAGCTGTATTTCTTTGAAGTAATAGCAGATACAGATCGCCTAATCACGTTCACCTTCCCAATTGATGAATCGGTAGCGCCTGTTCTGGCTAGTGCTAGCCTAAACTATGAGGTTGAAGCGGCAGATGGGCAGATACAAACCCTTTCAAATTATACTGGAGCAAAAGGCACGACATTTGTTTGGCTGGAACCAGACCGTGAGCCATCTAAGCATCTTCTTCGTGAATTACGAGAAATGAAGGCTGAATGGGAATCGTTAAATATTCGCATCAACTGCTTAGTCCGTGAAGAGAAATGGTCAACTGTTCACACCCTTCAGCAAGAAGGTAATTTACCGAACCATCTCTCCTTCTTTAAGGAAACGGCTACCGATGATGTCTTGGCGACCATTCGTCAGCATATGCCTGCAACACATAAGCACGAAAAAGAACGGCCAATCGTCTATGTAGTAGATGAACAGCAGCAGATCCGTCATACCTCTGAAGGTTATAAGCTAGGAATTGCAAATGATGTCATCCAATTATACAAGCAACTTCTGGCGAATGAATAACTAGTAGCATGACGAGCAAAGGCTGGGACATAACGAATAGAGCCATCTTATAAAGGCGAATAACACGTAAATGTTATAAGCAGCCTATTTTTTAGGCTCTTTGCCAATCGTTTAAAAATTCGTCAAGCCACTCTCACTCTCTTTTTTCGGTCCATGTAAGGCTAGTCTTAGAGCGAGAAGAACATTGTTGTTCACTCATTAATCTTTCTTTTGCATTTATTTTTTTTACGCTTGTTTAGAACAGTGTTCAGCTCTTTTTATATTTTATCCGCTTGTCTTTTTACAGCCTTCGTTGGTCATTTCATCCTGTTCCTTAGAGAACTATCAACCAGCTTTTTAAAAAGAGAAGCCTTAGTGGACTGCCTCACAAATCTAGCTTACGGAATCCGTCGAACAAAATTATGGTGAAAAAGAAGGAAATCATTCACTTGAAATCGAAGATTACGAAGCGTTTGATAAAGGAGGTTTGACGATGATCGGCACCGTCAATTACATGAATTTAAACGAGCATCCGATCGTTCTCAGGTTTGTAGAGGATCGAACGAATAATTTTACAGAAGTCTACCATTCCCATCAAGGAATTGAGCTAATTTACATTCATCAAGGGAAGGGAAAGGTCATCATTGAACAAAAAATATACACGGTTGAAGACGGGACATTAGTTATTTTTTCACCGTTCCAGCTGCATAGAGTCCAAATGTCGACAAGCAAGCCTTATATTCGTTCATTATTTTTAGTTGAACCGAGAGGAATTGAATCCTTTCTCTCTCCTTTTCCTCATCTCAAAGGCATTTTTGAGCAATTGAAAAGAGGCGCTTATCATATATTGCAAGGATTGAACGAGCGAGAAATAAGCGAGCTGTTTTCGTTCCATCAGAAACGTCTTGATGAAAAGGGTGGCTTGCTTGAACAGCAAGTGATCTTCATGTTCTCATTTTTAAAACTAATCTCCCCCCAATTAGTAACAGCTTCAACAAAAAAATAAGAGTAACCAGCCCCCTTATTCTAATATTGAGAAAATCATGGATTGGATTAATAACCATTACATGAAGCCGTTTTGTTTGGAGCAGCTAGCCAAGTCATTGCATTTATCGCCAGTATACGTCTCATCTTTGTTCCGGAAACAGACTGGTAACACGATTACAGAATATTTAACTGCTTGCCGGATTATCCATGCTTGCCGATTGTTAAGTACGAGTGACTTGTCCATCCAAGAGATAACCGAGATGGTCGGTCTATCAAACGCTTCCTATTTTTGTAATATTTTCAAAAAAACATATCGGCACGACTCCACACCAGTTTCGGAAATCGTTCAGCGGTAACCATAGCTTGCCTTTTAATGAAAGGGCTTACTTAAGTCATTCAGCACTTCGTCACCAATCACCTAGCTCCTCGCTCAAATAAGCTTCTACTCTGTCCCACCGTTTTTCAGAACAAAAGCGCAAAGCGCCCGTTTTAGCAAAAGTCAAACTGAGACGACGACGGAGATAACGGGAACACAGTGACGGTAGGAACTGATGTTGACTGAGTGGACAGAGACGATGGAAGTTTGCTCGTTGCTGGGCGCCCCGCGCTGGACGGAGCGCTCCTTGAATGTGAAGTCATTCATGTTAGCAAAAAGGAAGAACGGCACTCCCCCGAATTATTAACCGCTGTGACAGGCTCTAGAAAATAAAGTCCGATATAAGACGGTATCCGAATCGAGCGGGTCCAAGCTAGGATTGTGTGAATCGAGCATGGCGAACGCTCTGAGCTCGCCCTTTTGTGGCATTAGCTTTTGGTACTTCCTTTTTCACTTTTCACTTCCCGGGCTTTAGCTCAGGAAATCAAAATAGAAGGAAGCGCAGTTTGCGCCTCCTTCACCTTATTCATCGAGCGTATCCAGCAAATCCTCAATAATATCTGTTTGATCGGTCTGCATGCCATCGTATTTTCGGATGACAAGTCCATCGCCGTCAACGAGAAAAAAAAGACGTGCTGTGGCCAATATCTTCATTGTCTTCATAAACTTGCACCGGCATCTTAAATGCTTCTTCTGAGAACTCGGCAATTTCATCCTGCTGATAACCGGTCAGGAAATTCCACGTATCAAGCTCAGCACCGACGTTCGTTCCGTACTGTTTCAGATGCTCCGGTGTATCACGGTCGGGATCGACCGTAAAAGCGATAAATTGTAAATCGACGTCATTCTCAAGCATTGCCGCCTGCAGCCTTTGCATATTCGGCGTCATAATCGGACAAACGCTCGGACAGTGCGTAAAAATTAAGGTTGCCAAATAATGCTCTCCCTTAAGGTTTTCTGAACCAAATGGCTCCCCTTCCTGATTCACAAACTCAAATTCCGGAACCGTATAAGCTGCTTTTGAAATATCGAATGACGGCTTTTCGGCACCTCCCACTTGATAAAGAAATCCGCAACCAGACAAAAGGAGCAGAGTGGCGCACGACATGAGTATATGCTTCATCTAATCGGCATCCTTTCTACTTTTTGAGATTTGTTTTTGCTCTCAGGAATATCGCTTATCGTTAATTCCCCATCCTGCTGTTTTTCCTTGGAAATCCATTGCTTAAATACATAACCGATCGTAATGCCATAGGTGATTTCCTGCATGATTTTCATCAGCACTCCGGCGAGCTGCTGATCCATTCTCGTCTCGAGAAAGGAAAACGAATTCGGCCCACTGAAAAGCGATAGCGGGACATCGCTTCCTGCCGGAAGACAGTAGGCCATCACTTGAGCCCAAACCGTCGGATCCGTATACGTTTCGTACAATGGCTCTGGAGCAAAGATAATCAAAGCACAGGCAGGTGTGATCAAGATTCCATTGGCAAATATATAGCCGATACGCCTTAAATCAGATAGGTTGGACGTATTCGGAAGCGGGGTGAGCATATGCCACCACATTAACGCTGAAGCTAACAAGAGCAGCTGTTGATACAAGCTGTGAAAAACAACAGATTGCATCAAGGTATCAAACATAAACGGAACATGATAAAGTGAAAAGAGACCGTTAAATAAAAACAAGGCTGTAATCGGACTCCAGGCTACTTTTGCTATGCGGACCGTCACACGATTACTGAGCTTTCGAATTAAGGAACGATAAAACCATTCAGGCAACCCTAGCAAGATGAGCGGCGTCGCAATAAAATAGGCAAAGACCATTTGCATCATATGAAAGGAGATCATTAAATGACCAGTTATATAAAAAGGGCTGCCCCAGCAAGGTAGAGAGCGAGAAGACCGCTAGTAAAGTAAATCTTTTTACGGAGCTTTACGGGCTCGGCATCCTGAAACCTATAGCGCCATTTTGTCACCAGCAAAAAGTATCCGCACACGAATAGCAATAGGATCACGATTAGCTCTGGTGTCCAAAGGGCACGCCAGCTAAAATTTTCGAGCAAAAGATCCATACGATGTTACCCTCCTGCAATTTAAATGATGCATTGATAAGGCGTTTTATTTGTACATCCAGTCCTACTATAACATAATTGATTTACATACTGGCTGATTGAATAAGGAGATTTTGTTAATTGACTGTGAGCAAGAATCGATCGTCCGTTTTCCTTAGTCCAAGCTTACGATTTAGCATCCGTGTAAGCAACAAAACGTATCGCAAGAAAGGAAGATCGATGCCTGAAAAACATTTAATTGCCTTAGATTTAGACGGAACCCTATTAAATGACCAAAAAAACAATTTCATCCCGAAACAAACAGGTCATCGAGAAGGCGAAACAGGAAGGTCACGTTGTCGTGATCGCAACCGGACGCCCTTACCGTGCTAGCCTTCAGTATTACCAAGAATTAAACCTTCAAACCGCAATCGTAAATTTTAATGGAGCATTTGTCCACCATCCTCACGATCGCCAATTTGGGACGTATCATGAGCCGCTTGAATTAGCAACTGCCAAAACGATCATTGAGACTTGTGAAGCCTTCCGAGTTAGCAATATTATGGCCGAGATCATCGATGAATTTTATTTACGCCATTTGGATGAAGTCTTTATCGAAACGTTTACTCCTGGGCAGCAGCCGCTGGCCTATGGAAATCTTCATACGCTAATCAAAAGCGATCCGACCAGCCTTTTGATTTACCCTCATGCTCATCAGGCAGACGAGCTGTACGATGTTTTGAAGGACGCTCACGCCGAGGTCATCGAGCAACGTTCATGGGGAGCGCCGTGGCATATTATCGAAATAGTCAAGTCAGGACTGAATAAGGCCGTGGCTTAAAACGAATCGCCGACTATTATCAGATTCCACAGGAGCGCATCATCGCATTCGGTGATGAAGCCAACGATTTGGAAATGATTGAGTTTGCCGGCCAAGGTATTGCGATGGCTAACGGCATTGAGCAGCTGAAAGGATTGGCAAATGCCGTTACATCAAGCAATGAAGACGATGGTATTGCCGTTTATTTAGAGGAAGCCCTTCGCTTGAACTCATCGACGTAACGGTAAGCAGAGGTGTAGGCTGTAAAGACCCTATTTTTTCCTGGGTGGAGCGGATTAAGGTGGCATAGATGCTAAAAACCCCAGCCAAAGGAAAATCGAATGCTCTTTCCTTTGGCTGCTGAAGCGTGCTTCCCTTTCGTTTACAAATAAAGTCTATTACACTCGCAATCTAATTTATGTTACCCTTAAAGAAAATAGTAGATGTCTGGCTAGGAGGATTTTGACAATGGTTCAGGTTTATCAGGCTTCTAATGTTAAAGACCCTTCCTGCGTAACGCGAATTGCGGATTTATTAATGGGTCAAATGGAGTCAATCGGTTCACACGATCCGTATTCGGAGCTGCTTCAAACCATTCGACTCGCTTTAGAAGAAAATTCAAACGCACACATTTTTGTTGCCGAAAAAGAAAACACGCTTGTAGGTGCTGCTTTTTTTAAATGTCGCCCTTAGTATCAAAAAGGGGGGCTATTATATTTGGCTGAACGATTTATACGTGCATAAAGAGCATCGCAATCAAGGGATTGCTAAAAAGGTATTGCTCAATGTCATTTATTGGGCTGAACAACAGGACATAAAAGGAATCGAGCTAGAAACCGGAATTAATAATGAAGCAACAAAGGCTCTGTATAATTCCCTTAGCTTCTACGACATTGTTTCTAAACGCTATTGTTATCATTTTTAAATACTTAATACCTTTTAAATACGGAGAGTTTTTCAAGAAGAGCGTGAGTTGAAGATTCACGCTCTTTTGCTATTCGTTCACCTAAAAGTGATATCGTTACTTGCTGAACCATACGTCTTCCCTGTGCCTATTTCTGATGAGACTGGGCTTTTTGCTTCTTTTTTTTCGAGCTTTGACATAAGATATAGCAAACTTAAGAAAAGATAAGGTTTAGCTTGTAAAGGGGGGTGTACACTCATGCGAGATGCCTTTGTTGATGTGGAGTTTTCTGACGTGAGTATTAAACTAACCAAACCTGCACTCCATCAATTCATTAAACAGATGATGAGTCAGCACTATTCTTTATTTTGGCGCTATGATTCGCAATCCATCTATTTGATGGTGGAGTTAGAAGAATCCGTCCATGAGCTCCCCTTCGTCCGCAATTCCGATTTCCTCACTTTATCGGCTGACAATTTGCACATTAACGATGATAAATTGGCGAACGCACTAGAAAAGCTCATACAGCATGAAAAAGGAAACGGCATTGTAAAAAGAGCCACCGAAGGTCCTCTCTATATTACTTCTTATCAAGCTGGTGATATCGAATCAATGATTGAAATTGATGGGAGTGAAAAAGTGATGATGAACCATAACGGATCAATGATTCAGCCAAAAAGGATAGCCAAACCCTCGAGCCGCGAACCATTTTTAATATGATGAATTTAGAAATCGATTACGTTTTGATGGAGCTCCACGAAGCCATTGTCGCTTCAGACGAACCCTTAATCTCATCTCACAAACAAAAATTGCAAAAGCTCATTTTAAGGCGTGAAAGAGTCGAACAATTGCTGTGACTTATCTGACACGTTATTCTAAGGAAATATTTGGCAGCCTCTTCGTCTACCATTGTAGGCAAGGCTGCCAAATACTTTTCATAAGTAACGGTCACGACTCGACAAGCTCGTCTCTCCGACTTACAATAGGAAAATATGAATGAATTCGCCTGCCTGAGCTTCTGGGCTTTGTATTCTTCGCGCGAATAAAAAGGAGAGAGAGCAGTGATTACTTCAGGGCTAAAGCAGCAGCGCTCGAGCTTTGCTCAAGGCTTGGTCGCAGGAATAAGCATAGCTCTTGGCTATATACCAGCGGGGTTGACATTTGGTCTGCTTGCGAAAGGGACAGGCCTTTCCTTAATGGAAACAATGGCAATGAGCTATTTGTGTTTGCCGGTGCCGCCCAATACATGGCTATAAACCTTATCGCAATAGGAACAGGTGCTTTTGAAATTATTTTTACAACTTGTATCGTAAACATTCGTCACCTATTAATGACCGCTGCTGTAGGAGAACGGGTCGAGGACGCTCACCCACTCATAAAAGCGGGATATGCGTTTGGAATCACGGATGAAGTATTTGCCATAACGACAACGAAGGAAGGCACGGTTCGGACTGGCTTTGTCTTCGGTGTCGCATTGATCGCGTATACGAGCTGGAACGTCAACACTTTGATTGGTTATGCCGTTGGCGTTCCTTGCCGCAATCGCTTCAGCAAAGTATGGGCATCGCCCTTTACGCGATGTTTATAGCCTTGCTCGTTCCATCATTAAAAAAGCATCGAAAGCCACTTTATTTAGCGATTAGCGCTGCTGTGCTCAATTCTTTTTTTAACCTTGTTTATGGCAAGCGGTTGGGCCATCATAGTTTCAACGCTAATTGCTTCTCTCGCAATAGAAGCGTTCTTTCGAAAAAGGGAGATGAGTAAATGAACTACACAATCTTATTAATCATCCTCGGAATGGCAATTGTTACGTATATTCCGCGCATGCTCCCACTTGTTTTTATGGATACGGAGAAGATTCCGGCTTGGATTCAGGCGATTTTACGAAACGTTCCTTACGCGGCTTTAGGTGCTCTAATCTTCCCGGGAATCTTTACAGCACATGAAAATATTTGGTTTGCAGTGGCTGGCGGTGTCACCGCGATCGTCGTCGCTTATTTAGGAGCGAACCTGATTATCGTTGTACTGAGTAGTATTCTTGTATTATCAGGACTGACAATTTTTTTTCGGATAACGTTGTTCGCTCAATCACCTTTCTTACAAGGACTAGGAATGGAGTTATTGACCATAAAGCTAGCCTCGTTCACACTTAGTTCAGCCGAAGAGCCAACCGAATCAAGCTTTCCAGATGCATCATAAGGATCGAGGCTCGCCTATATTAGGCGATTTTATTTATTAAACAAGCCGTTCTCCTCCCCCTTCCCCTTTCTTTCTCTCCCCGGATTCGATACAATGGTAGAATGGAGTTTTTTATCTCATGGAGGATGATGATCGATGAACCATTCGCCACATCTTGCGAGTAATGACCATTCTTTGTTAAAACGAGATATTGCCGCGTCCTATAAAAGGCTCATTAGCTCACGCTATTTCACGACGAGCCATTTGGAGCAAATTGTCATTGAAGCCAGTTCTTCACTCAAGCGACAAGACGAAAAGCGCTCCCTCTATATACTCATCTATTTAAAGGGCGTCTTCAACCACATTTGCCAAGGAGGAACGTACGAAAAGTATGAACGTCGTTTTCAGCATTTTTTTCAATGCTTTCGGCACTGAGCTCGAGAATACGTTCCGGCATAAACTTACAACATTCGCCTCGAATGAGCAGCAGGCATTCACTCAGCTGCTCACCGATTACTTTTGCGCTGATCAGGATAAGGAAGGCGCCCCGTGGCCAGCGCTTCTCATCCGTATCCTCCCTTTCTATTCGGCTAAACAGCTTGCAGAGATTCAAACATCATTTGAACGGCTACTTCCTTTTGAGCAGCTGCGCCTTCCTGCGGTCTTGGCATACAGCTATTTAACCTTGCTGACGAAAAAAGGGCAACGCGGAATGAAGCTCCTTATGGAGCAAGCCGAGCCTTATTATCCGCAAGATGTCGAAGCTCATTTTGAGCTGTTAAAAAAAAGAAGCGCGCTGGAGTGAGATGCACCTCTGGTTCTCAAACTTGTTTCCGAATAAATCACCTGGCTCCTACGGTGCTTTGCAGCCATATGCCGATGAAATGCAGACGGCCCTTGCCGATAACGCTGAAATTGTATCTGAGATTTGGAAACGCTGGTTGTTAGCACCGAGCTACCAACGGTACAAAACATTAACTCGCCAATTAAATCCAGAAGCACGAAAAAGCCTTTTAAATGAGCTCTTACCGAAATTAAAGCAGCAACTGCATCAGCCTGAAGCAGCATCAGTCTATGCGAAACTGTTAGCTGACAATTGCCGATATGAAGAAGCGGCTCATTTTTTTTACTCCGCTCTGACCAGGATCCGCTACGATTTAAACCTGAAAAAGTCGAGCTGTTGCAATTGTTAGACCAGCAGGAGCCGTTATTGGCCCGGCCTGTATACCATCAATTTATCGTTCGCCTAGCCGAGAAGAAAACAAGAGCTCACTATGAGCGGGCTGCCGTCTATATTAAGCGACTTCAACTCATTTATTCAACTGAAGAGCAAGATGAGCTTTTTATTGACTATGTAAAAAAAATGAAGCAAACGTACAAAACGTATCGAGCGTTTGTCGAGGAGCTGAGGAAGATTGATTAAACCGATTATCGTCCATGCCGGGTGGTTAGAAAACCGCTTTTTCCTATGGGGAGAAAAAGCACCGAGCTCGCGCTTTGACCAAATCGTCAATTTTCAATATCCTTTTCTGCTTGATCCGTTTGAATTAAAGCTTGCCCTTTTTCGTGAGGATCCTACCTCTTATTATGGAACCTTTATCGAAACGGAAAAAGGCATCATCGACGTACCGTTAAACAACAGAATTTTTCAGTCCCCGGCGGGTGAAATTACAATATATCAGGCTGAGTCGAATATGAGCCGTTACTCCTTCCCGATTCAAGGAATCGTTCTCACTGCTGAACAGCTCGCTTACTATTGGCCGTTACTCAACCGCTGGGTAAAAGACAGTGATTTCGTTATCTCTGACGATTTAAACTACTGGCTCAAGCTTTTTGAAGAGTTTCAAAACTGTATTCGCCTAGGCTTTTTTTCACCGAACAAGTGGGCAATGGCAGCTTGAACGGTTCGACTGGGGACGTTGGTGGGAAGCCATGCCATCCGTAAGCGTATCGCTACGCACAAGCACGTCTTACGTTCAGCAAAGAGAGGATTCCACCCCTTCTGTTAAGCAATTTCAAGAGGTGCTTCACCCTGTAGTAGACGCTGCGATCCGTACGCTTGTCACTGAGCCTGAAATCTCTGACGCCTTTCGCGCTTGGCAGGAATCGCTTGAGCCGAAATGGCGTCCGTTCGTTGAGACGCTATTAACCGATAGCTCGCTCGAAACGGAAAGTTCTTTAACATTGCTGCAACAAGGGCTCGGTACAGCCAATATTCAACCGTTTAAGTCAGGAATTGTTTTGCACGAGCCTAAGCCACGCCAAGAAAGGTGGTCGGTTTCTCTCTGCATGGTCGACCGTAAACAGCCAGCTAAAATAGTCGCAATGGCAGAGCTCGAACGCGGGGAGCACCCTTGGCGAAGCAATCCGATTAGTCAGCTTAAACAAGACGTCAAAAGGCTGCAGCAACAGGTGCCTCCCTTGTCTAGAATTAGTTTATCTGAGCCGACGTTATCACTTGAGGCTGAAGAAGCTTATGCACTGTTTACGAAGGAGGATTCGACATTAGAAGAACTAGGCTTTCATTTGATCGTACCGAAGTGGTTGCAGCAGCAGAAGCCCATGAAGGTTCTGTTGAAAATGAACGCAACGAACGAAGCATCCGATAGCGAGCCGATGCTTAATTGGCAAAGCCTTGCAAGCTTTACTTATGAAGTCGCGATCGGGGAAGCAACTTTAACTGCTGCTGAATTTGCCAATTATGTGAAAGGACAACGCCCGTTTGTTCATACGAACAATCAATGGATCTCCTGGGACCCCCAGCTAGCTGAACAATTACGCTCCTATCTAGACAGCATTGAATCAAGCAGTACTTATTTAGAAGCGTGGCATTTGAATCACCGTTCGAGTACACCGTTCAGCGAAGAAGCTGATGTCAGCTTTTCAATAACATGGGATCGGGATATGAGTGAAGCCTTGAAATCACTTTATCGTCAATCCGTCCCGCTCATTCGTTTACCTGCTCGCTTTACAGGAGAGCTCAGACCATACCAGCACGAAGGAGCTTCCTGGCTTGTTCAGCTACGGCGTTCCGGATTCGGAGGCTGTTTGGCAGATGACATGGGCTTAGGGAAGTCGATTCAAACGCTGGCCTATATTCTGTATGTGTTGGAAACCCAGCAAAGGGAAAATAAAAAAAATGGCCCCTTTTTGCTCATTTGTCCAACATCATTAATTCATAATTGGTTGAATGAATGCCAATTGTTCGCGCCGACCTTACGTCTCTTTGTTCACCATGGACCTACTCGCCTTGAGCATGATTTGAATGATTTACAAGCTTACGATCTCGTGATAACCTCGTACCAGCTTGCGGTTCGTGATCAGCAGCTTTTATCTGCTGAGCGATGGAATGGGCTCATCCTTGACGAAGCCCAGCATATTAAAAATATCGAAACGAAGCAGCGCCGTGTGATCAAAGCACTCAGAGCCTCTCACCGGCTCGCACTGACAGGAACTCCACTCGAAAATAGGCTGAGAGAATTATGGTCGCTGATGGACGTCTTAAACCCGGCCTACTTTGGCTCTTACCGAACCTTTCAGGAGCAATTTATTAAACCGATCGAAAAAACAAAAAATAAAGAACGTCTCAAGCAGCTCCGCCAGCTGATTTATCCGTTTATTCTTCGCCGTAAAAAGTCGGATCAATCGCTTGACCTCGGTTTACCGGAAAAGAAGGAGCAAATTCACAAGGTTCATTTATCCGTCGAACAAGCAGCTCTGTATCAGGCGGTCGTGGATGAGTTAGCCGGGCAGCTTGATGTCGTCTCACACATGGAAAGGCGCTCTTTAATTTTGCGCAGCTTGACGAAGCTAAAGCAAATTTGTAATCATCCTGCCCACTTTCTGAAGGAGAACGACGTCGATGCCCACCATTCCGAAAAGTGGGATAAATTGTTGCAGCTAACCGAGCAAATTGTTGCACATAATGAAAAAGTTTTGATTTTTAGCCAATATAAAGAAATGGGCAAGCTAATCACAGCGACATTGAACAAACATTTTCAGCAACAAATACCGTTTCTTCACGGGAGCTTAACTCGTTCGAAGCGTCAGGAAGCGATTCAAACATTCCAAGACAATAGCAGCGTTCCAGCCTTTGTCCTTTCTTTAAAGGCAGGAGCGTCGGACTTAACCTGACAGCTGCGACTCAAGTTATTCACTACGATCGCTGGTGGAATCCAGCTGTAGAGAATCAAGCGACGGATCGTGTATTTCGGATCGGTCAAACAAAGGATGTTATGGTTCATAAGCTGGTCACTGTCGGTACGTTAGAAGAACGCATCGATCAAATGCTGCTTCAGAAACAGCATTGGCCGACCAAATCTTCGCTGCTGGAAGCCAGCCACTGTCGGAACTAACAAATGAGGAAATTCTTGGGTTAATCAAGTTAACTCAATAGCAGGTGCAAAAAGGGAAAGGAGTACAGTGATGGCGAAACCATTACCCGAGCATGTTCATACCTATTGGTACGGTAAAGCAATTTCTCCTGAGAAGGAGACTCTCATTCCCGAGGAGGATAATGGAACGAAGTCAGAGCAATGGCTGGCGTTAAGAGAAGCGCTCATGCAGGCGGCTGCAAAACGGTGGCCGCCGAACGAGCCAAAGTAAACCATTCTTATCTTGCCGGCTCGGACACTTGTCGCGTCTCGTATGCGAAAATAGATGCAGCTAGATTGGATAAATTGAAAGGAAGCTCCTTGAGACTACTGTTCTCTCGGAGCTTCCTTTCGTTTCTCTTCTCATTCACTGGCTCATTCCCTCCATTGGTGGATAGACCAAATGTCGGTGACCCAATCTTGATAAAAATCTTGCTCATGCGATACGAGCAATACAGTCCCTTCATAGGTAGTAAGTGCACGCTTTAATGCCTTTTTTTGCTTTGAGATCAAGATGGTTGGTCGGTTCATCGAGAACGAGCATATTATTTGTCGTCAGCATCAAGATCGACAGGCGTACTTTAGCTTGCTCCCCTCCGCTGAGCGTCGAAATTGGCTTCTCGATATGTTCGGCAGTCAATCCGGTCATTGCCAATGTTCGGCGAAGCTCTGCCTGAGTAAGATTAGGATAACTCGCAGATACGGCCTCTAGTGCCGTTTGCCGCGTGGCTAGATCCTCTTGCTGAAAGTAAGCTACTTTTACATCATCGCCGATGGCAATCGTTCCCTCTAAAGGCGGTAGCTTCCCGAGCAAGGTCTTCACTAATGTCGATTTTCCCATACCGTTTTCGCCGACTATCGCAATTTTATCATTACGTTTAACCGTTAAAGTGACAGGTGGAAACAGCAAACCGCTATAGCCGATCCCCGCCTCCTTGGCCTCAATCGCAATCGCAGGAGCTTTCCGCTCCGCTTGAAAAACGAATCGAGGCTCTGGTGCATCAAGTAAAGGCTGGACCGAGAGATTTTACTCAACGCCTTCTCGCGACTTTTTGCCTGCCTTGCCTTTCGGTTGCGATTTTTATCAATAAAAGTCTTCAGCTTTTCGATTTCCCGGGTTTGCTTTTCGTACTTGGCTTTAAGCTGAATCCGTTTTTGCTTATCGCTTTTCAAAAACTGCTCATAGTTCCCGGCATAGCGAGTAATCGTTTGATGAGCGGCATGAAAAATAACGTTTGCGATCTTATTAAGAAACAGCTCGTCGTGTGGGACGACGACAAACGCTTGCTCATAATTGACAAGATAATCTGTCAACCACGCAATATGCGGTTCGTCCAAGTAATTTGTTGGTTCATCCATAAGCAATACATCCGGCTGCTCGAGCAGCAGTTTGGCAAGCAAAAGCTTCGTCTGTTGGCCGCCGCTTAACCGCTTGATTTTATAGTCAAGTCGAAGGCTGTCAAACCCAAGTCCTGATGCCACTTCCTCTATTTTGGCATCGAGCTCGTAAAAGCGGTTATTCTCCAGTTCTGTTTGCAGCTTTCCGTATTGGTGCAATAACCGCTCAAGCTCTCCCTGCTCATGCGCCATCTGTACTGCAAGCTGCTGCATTTCCTCCTCTTTTGCGTAGAGGCTACGAAAGGCGGTTTGCAAATATTCCTTTAGCGTCGTTTGCAAAGGCAGCTCCACATGCTGCTCAAGATAACCTACTCTCACGTCCGGCAGCCAGCTAATATTGCCATGATCGGGCAATAAGGTACCTGTCAGGAGCTTAAGAAACGTCGATTTTCCGGCTCCGTTGGCTCCAACTAACCCGATATGCTCACCTTTTAGTAATCGAAGGCTTACGTTCTGGAACGTTATTCGATCTCCATACAAATGTGTTACACGATTTACGTCTACTATGCTCATATGTCTCTCTCCTTTTGGCTTCGTCCAAATGCATTGACAGTGCCTATAGGCACTTGTTGGCCCAACAGCCATCCAAGGAGAACAGCACAAAGTGCGTATCCATTTAAAGAAAAAAAGCGGGTAAGGTGAACACACCTTACCCACTTTATATGCTCAGTAAGAAAGGATGCAAATTCGTATCAACTGTTCTCGAGATGGCTTAAAAAAGGGCAGACTTCTCCCGTCTAAACCAATTCTCTCGTTAAAACAGTCGACAAAAATTCCATTCCTTTCCACCTCGATAAATTGAATATATTTTGTAAAGTATAGGAAATACCTCTCCGGTTGTCAATAGGCGAGGTAAGCTTCCATTTCAATTTCTATATTTCGACCTCTACGCTAGCGGTAAATTCCTCTTTATCCTTCAACTCTTTGCCATCAATGGAAGCAGCAACTATTTCTGCCTTGAGCGAATAGGTTCCAGACTCCAATTGGCTAATATCAACTGCTTCACTAAATGACTGAGACTCCCCTGCCCCATAAGTTTGCTGAACGATTGCCATCGTAAACATTTTCCCATCTGAAAAACGATAGACCGTTTCGCCTGATGAATCCTTCAAGATCAATTCGAATATTTGACCTGAGGAAAAATCTAGGTTCTTTTCTTGCTCCGTCAGATTTTCTAATGTCATATGAACTAACAGCTCTTGCTCACGCTTTTCCGTCTCAACATCAAAGGCCCAATTTTTCATCTCTTCCTCCTGTTCCTTTTCTGTATCAGTCGTACCTGAAGTAGGTGCTTCTATTTGTTGGCCGCAACCCGCCCCATCAACATTACCGATATGAGAACTAGAAAGAGCGCTAATAAACGCCCATTCATTTAAATCATTCCTTCCCGGAATTAGTCTTTACGAAACAAACCAAATATACTTGAGGATTGTACGATATTAGTAAAAGCCGCCGGATCCACTTCGGCAATGATTCGCTTTAAATCATATAGCTCATAGCGAGTAATAACGATCATAAGAACCTCTTTATCGTCCGAGTGATAGCCGCCTTTTGCTGGAATCCGTGTAATTCCTCTCGTTATGTTTTGGTGAATCGCAGCTCTTAGCTCTGCCGCTTTCTTCGTTACAATCATCGCCGTCAGCTTCACATGACGAGTATGAATTGCATCAATCACACGCGAGGTTACGTATAAAGTGATCAGTGTGTACAGTGCTTTTTCCGCATCGAATAAAAAGCCTGAAGCAATCACGATAATTCCATTCAAAAGGAAAAAGTAAGTCCCGACCGGTCGATCGCTGTAGCGCGCCAAGATCAAGGCGACAATGTCCAAGCCTCCAGAGGAAGCACCCCATTTCAGCGCCAATCCCGCACCAATTGCCGCAATCACTCCACCGAACACTGAATTAAGCATAATGTCAGGAGAGAAAGCTTGAACCGGCAGCAGTTCCAAAAATATCGTCGTTAAAAAAACGTTGATAAAGCTATAGACTGTAAAGCTTTTCCCTACTTTTAACCACCCGAGTATGGCCACGGGAATGTTCAGCAAAAAAAAGCAAAATTCCGGTTGATACGGGCATTATCGTCGCTAATAGCTGAGCAACTCCGGTAAAGCCACTTGCGAAAACATTCGCAGGAATAAGAAAAAAAGTTCAGTGATGCGGCTAAAAAAAACGCACCGATACTAACGATGATAAGCTTTTGAATTTCTTTAAACAAATTGAATTTAATCATTAGGATACTCGCCTTCGCTTTGTTAATAAGTGAGCTTCAAACCAGCTCACTGCTTCCAATATCGCCTGGCGCGGAACCTTGTGACCGCTCCTTTCCTCTATCGAAAACTCAAGCCATTGCGGCGTATCCTGATAGTGTGGCTGAATATCGTGATATAGCTCTTCTGAAAAAGCAAACGGCACCACCTTATCCTGCTTTCCGTGCCAGATGAGTAGTGGTCGTTGATTTAACTTTTCGACTTGATAGGATAAATCGAACGGGCGTATCTTTGCCAGCACATCAGCCTTAGCTTCCTCCTCTAAGACAATCCCTTTCTGTTCAAGCTGATTCATTTGTTCGTGAGCGAGTTTTTGAAAGTAAGCGGCCCCCATAAAGCAAACGGCTGACTGGATCCATTTATATTGCGTAAGTGCACCGTAGGTTGTAATTGCTCCCATCGAGGTCCCGCTAACACCTACTCTATTCAGATCGATGAGCTTTTGCTCAGAATAATGCTCTTTCAGCTTGTTCAGATCTTGAATCGACGTTAAGACGACCTCCCAAAAAAAGCAAATCTCGCTCCTTCCCTGTGAAATTCCCTTCTCGCTCTCCGTGATAAATCGCATCAGCAAAAAGACACGAAAGCCTTTTTCCGCTAGTAAGTAAGCGATAGCTAAATTGTGCTCTTTCGCACTCGTATACCCATGCAGAAAGAAAACAGCCGGTAGTTCACCTTGTTCCCTTTTTTCATCCTGCACGACGTGTAACGTCGGAATACCCGAAATCGTTTCATTTTTTATCGTAATCATGGCAGCAGCTCCTTTATCGATCACTTATCCTCTTGGAAGACTCCAACGCAGAAAACAGTCTAATCTCCTCTAAAATGTGTTCCATTCTCGTTTCAATTATAGCATTTCCCATTTTCAAGTTCACCTTACAGCCTTTATACCGTCAAGACAATTTTTATCAAAAACAGACCGCCATATCAGCGGCCTGTTGCTAATCTCCTTCACGATTAAAGAGCTTCCTTATCACCATCCAGCTAGCTTCTACAGTTTTCAAGGCTAACAAATTGAATCTTCCTGTCTATCCTTATTTTTCACCAAGCTCTGAGGCGTCAGTAACGACCCATTCCAGCCCATGCTTTAACTCACCTGTCCATTCGAGCATACCACCCGCGTAATTACGGACATTGTCAAAGCCTTTCTCCTTCAAAAACAAGGAAACCTTTTGGCTTCTTCCACCGCTTCGACAAACGAAAATATAGGACCTCTCTTGCTTAAGCTTTTCTACATGCTCCGGTATCGTATTCATCGGGATTAGTGGAACACCAGGAATATGACCTTGTTCATATTCCTCAGGCTCTCTGACATCGATGATAATCGGCTCTTTTTCCCCGGAATTATAAATCTCCATTAACTCTTCCGGTCCAACTTGAACAATACCGTCCTTTTCAAAACTCATCTGCTCAACACCTCTACCTTAGTATTTTAATCTCTCTCAGTAGACTTCCTCTGCGAAGCCTCTTTCACCCAGTACGACTTCGCAATCGAATGATCGATACGTATGAGAAACGATGACTTTTCCTACTGCGTAAGTCGGAACAGCAAGCAGCAGGCCTAGAAACCCTGCAAATTTACTGGCGACCAGTAATAACAAAACAATCGTCAGCGGATGAATGGACAGTTTACGCCCCATGATTTGGGGAGAAATAAAGCTACTTTCAAACTGTTGAACCACTAAGACAACGATAATAACTAGTAAAGCCATTAAAGGCGAATGAAACAAAGCAACGACTACGGCCGGTGCTGTACCGATCCACGGACCTAGAAACGGAATAACGTTCGTGAACATCGCAATTAAGCCGAGCACTAATGAATATTCGATTCCGATAATTAAGTACCCGATATAGATAAGGACCCCGACGCAAATGCTGACCATAATCTGCCCTTGAATATAGGAGCTCAATGCCGTATCCATATCCTTTAAAATCCGCTGTCCTTCTTTCCGCTGCTTTTCTGGAAGCAAGCGAAGCGCTTGATTCGGAGCCTTTTCCCCTTCCTTCAGCATATAGAACAGAACGAACGGAATAATCACTAAAACAATCACAACATTAGCAACAAAGCCGATAAAGTTCGTTATATTTGAAACGACCACTGACATAATATCGGCTAAATACGCTTCAAGCGATGACATGATTTCGTCCAAAGAAAAACTTTCATTGACTTGAAAACGTGTAATCCATTCGTTTTGCTGCAAATTTAAAAACCAGAGGCGGACTTGATTGACAATTCTAGGCCAGTTTTCGACAAAGCTGTTGAACTGGCGTTGCAATTCAGGCCCGACTAATAGAAACATTCCGGCAACTAAGGCAAGGACCGCAATAAACAGTATTAATATTGAGAGGCCGCGTGGAATTTTAATTGAAAGAAAATTAACGATCGGACGAAAAAGGTAATAAAGTACACCCGCCAGTAGAATCGGCGCAAATAGGGTTTGAATTAAAATAATCAATGGTGAAAAGACCCAGTCAATTAACGAACCAAGATAAATGATTACAAAGATTAAAACTATCCATATACCGAAACGAAAATATTTACTTTGTGGCATCGTTAGGCAAGTTCCTTCCTCGTCTTTTTATTTTATTATAGCATTCGGTACGGAAAACGTCAGCCAGATCGAGGGAAATAAAACTAGATGGCGTAAGGCTGACATATCATTGGAGAAAACGACCGCTCATCGCTTCATTTGTAAGCAAATAGACAAAAGCCAAAGCATACAGTAAGATAGCAGCACACTGCCTTCTCCTGCATAGCTTTGGCTTTTCATTCATTCATTCATTTGAATCAATTTCATCATTCAATGATTGAGTGTAAAATTCGAACACAATAATTTGA
>BAXO01000029.1 GCA_001310555.1 Bacillus sp. JCM 19058 | reverse complement strand
CTGATTTAAATCTTATTAAGGAGGAGCGTTACTTGGCAGGCTATTTATATTTGATTTGGGCTAAACCATAAGTTTTTTTACTTTAAATCTTAAAGGGTTCGAAAAATAGTGTGAAAATGTTCAACTTTATCTTATGAAATATTTAACGGCGTTCCAATTTTTCTTTTGGCCGCCATTCTGGTGTACATCGGAATGAGAGAACTTCTCTAAAGCCTCGTTTCCTAGCATTTAAGGGAAAATGAGGCTATTTAACGTTCCGCTTGAGCAATTTATTTCCTTTACTCCTGCTAGTAGCTTCGCTGGCAGATCCCTAATAGAGTGTCAGATAATTCCTTTTAACTATTGCGTATTACGTTACGTAATAGTATAGAGTGGAAGTAAAAGGAGGATTATATTAAAATGAAGAAGAAAAAAAACATGGATTATTATAGCTACTCTTCTAGTAGGTATATTAGTAGTACTGTCCACCATCGGATTTCTTTTCAATGATGATGGTTCAATGAGTAGCTTTGTTTCAAATGAAGGTAAGGAAGAATACGTCAATTCGTATCAGGAAGCGATGAGTCATTTACCACAGCCTGTAGAATCAAAAATGCTCAGCACTGACTTTGGCGAAGTGCAGCTCTACAAGTTTCAAGAACAAGACACACCAGATATAACACCGATGTTGCTCCTACCTGGAAAAGGGTCTGCTTCACCGATGTGGGAAGCAAACCTAGATGATTTTCTAAAACATCGGCCTATTTACACTATTGATTTAATAGGTGAGCCAGGGTTAAGCATAGAAACAAAACGTATAGAAACTTCCACAGATCAAGCTCTTTGGTTAAAGCAAGTGTTAGAACAACTGCCGGAAGAGGATATCAACTTATTAGGGTTGTCATTTGGTGGATGGAGTGCGGCGAATTTAGCAATCAAGTACCCAGAAAAAGTTCAATCACTCATATTAGTAGAACCGGTTTACGTATTTGGCCCTATTCCACTTAAAATGATTTTAGCATCGATTCCAGCATCAATTCCGATTGTGCCAAAACCTATAAGGGAAAGTATGCTAAGCTATATTTCTGGTGGCGCGGAAGTTGATGATAGTGAGCCGACTGCCAAATTGATCGAAACGGGAATGCGGACATTCAAAAGTAAACTTCCAATGCCTGAAGAAATCAATGCGGAACAGTTGGCCGAACTAGAGATGCCGGTTCTCGGTATTTTGGCTGGAGAATCGACGATGCATCATTCCGACAAGGCATTTCAAACCGGTGTAGAAAACTTGAAAAATCCAACTAGTAAGATGGAGCTCTTTGATGATGCCTCTCATGCAATCAATGGGGAGTATCCTGAAGAGTTAACACAAACGATCGAAGCTTTTTTAGAACAATTTGATTAAGGGATGAGATTATGGGTAGAAACTATTCTGTTAAAGAAATTAGTAAGCTATCAGGATTAACGCCTCGAACGATCCAGTATTATGACAATAAAGGAATTTTAAAGGCAGAAAGAAATGAACGAGGGCACAGGGTTTATTCTGAAAAACAGCTCTATTTACTTGAACAGATTACTTTTTATAAAGCGATCGGCTATTCATTAAAAAAAGATCAAAAAGCATATAAATACTGGTACAGAAAATGAGGAAGTAACAAAGGTTCTTGAATTCCAGGAGTCTGTTCTCTATTCTCAAAAAGAGAGTATACAAGCTAAGCTAGATGGGATTAATGTTGCTCAAGAGTTGATAAAAAACGGTTACGAGGCTCCATGGGAGTTGCTATCACATCTTTTGCATTCCCTGAATGAAGTCAATATGTCAACTTGGAAAGAGTACAAATTTCGAGAAGAAGACTTGGAAATATTCCAAAAAGTCTTCACATCTGAACAATTGGCTTTAGATTTTTACAATACATTTAGAAAATTATGTTTACATGCTGCTGCATATAAGGCATCAAATGTTCCAATTGAATCGACTTTAGCTGCCTCATTAGCAGAAAAATGGAAGGCGATGATTCAAAAAGTGACAAATGGGGATGAGCAGATCCTTGCTGCCTTTTTAGCAGTCGATAAAAATCGAGAGCAATGGGATTATGGAGAACGGCAGCTTATATTTGAAGCAGAAGGTTACCTGGAAGCTATTGTAAAGCACCATCAGAATATCATTTGAACAATGCGCCTCTTCAAAAAAAAGGAATGCATTTCTTAGTATACAAACTTAGACACGCTTGTTTCAGTGAAAAAAAGTCGAATTCCCGATCGCTCGGGAAATCGATTTTTTGTTTGGCTTGTTAAACTCAAGCTCAATTTAGTTATAGGGGGCTGTATACTACATTGTCCCGATCATGAGTTGAACAAGGTTTAGTGAAGGGTTGGCAGCGTAAAGGATCATGTAGGGTTGTTCTTAATTGCATACTAACGTTTTAAAAAATTGAAACTATAACCTTGGTAGATACGTAATAAATAAACAATACTAAATATTCTATTGAGGTGATAAATTATGAAGGATTAGAAAATACCGACGCTACAAACAGTATTATTTTAAATGGCTATTGTTTTTAGAAATTCGGGATCCGGACAGAGGAGATCATGTAGAAGAAAGCCCGATCTATCAATGACTTTATATCTTTAGCATTTGGAGCATTCGAATCAAAAGCATAAATGGAGTATAGAACATTTATTTGCTGTGCTTTTTTTAGTTCTAGCGTAGCGGAGGAGCCCGACACATAATCGGTGTATTTTTTTCATACGTATACTTATCATATTATGGGTGTGTCGCTTGATAATAGTATTTTAAACCATTGAAGTTTTGTTACTAAAAAAACAACTAATAAAGGAGCATTCCATTGAATTCGTCAAAATTCAGTTTTAGTCGGTTGCTTTTGTATTTTGTACTCGTATCATTATTTCTCTTTGTATCGAGTCATGTCGGACGATACTTGTTAGAAAATCAAGTGATGGATCGACAGGGAGCTATGCTTTTACAAGGAGTTATTTTTACTGGGTTAACGCTTGTTGTCCTTTACATACTGAAAAGAAAAAATCCAGACGTGTTTAAAAATATTGGCTTGAAGCATGTACATTCACCATCTAAGCTGATCGTCGGAATTGCGTTGCCTTTTATTTTGCTCGGATCAGGAATTTTAACAGCTTACTTATTTGGCGGCATTGAAAATGTTAGCTTAAACCTTACGACAAATGTTATTATTTCCATTTTAATCAATTCGATAACAGCATTTATGTATGAGGCATTTCCAGAAGAAATTTTTATCCGTGGACTAATATTTGAAGAATTGAATAAGAAATTTCGCTTTAACATCTCGTTGATTCTGCAACCGCTAATCTTCATCTGTGTGCCGGTTGTGGTGATGGCATTGTCGTCAATATTGTTTAGTGAGCCGTTTGGACTAACTATAGATTATTTTATTTTGCTCTTCACTTTTGGTATAGCGCTACAGCTATATAGAAAATATACTGGAACACTATGGATGAGTATTATCTTCCATGTTGTTTATCTTGAAGTGGCTAGATACATTTCTAGTGGCGGCATGTATGACCCAGATGCTGCTCTGTTAAAGTTTGATGAGGTGTTTGGAGGATTCATGAATCTATACTTATCATTTCTGTTTATAGTGGTATTTAGTGTGGCCATATTGTCAGTTTTGTTGTTGATCGATAAAAGAAAAAATAAGCGCACCTAAAAAACCTTATTCTCAACAACGTTAAAGGTTGGTTAGCAAATTAACTGAATACCCCCGAACGACCATTTGATGAGGCCGTGTTTTTATAGTTGAATCTATTCATCATTTCTTTATAGAACAATAGGTTTAGCATTGGTGCAAATTTGTGCGAAATGTTTTTAAGGAACAGCGCGCTAAATAAGTGGCTGATAGGTTAAAAAGGTGATCCATGAGATAGGGGTTCACCTTTTTATATGGGGTAAATCCATTCTAACGCTATTCGAAAAAGGAAAACTCGCCCGAATCTCGAATTATTTAGTAGTAGTTTAAGATTGAAGGAACATTCGCTGTTAAATCCGAAGTGAACTCAAGGAGGAAATATTATGGGTGATTTTAACCGTTCCTTACAACGGCATATGCAAGCTATCATTGAAAAGGACTTAGTAAGCTATGAAGATACGATTCATGCGACCAACATCACATTAGTCTTACCCAATGGTAAGCTTATTCAAACCCGTGATGAATTTGTCCAATTTAATCGGGACTGGTTTGCGGATCGTGATTGGAAGCTATCTTATGAAGTTGTCAAAACAGTGGAGACGTCAGAAATGTCTTTTGCTGTATTACTTATTCATTATGATGACTTGGATTCAGAAGGATTACCGTACCACCAAGACTATTATCTTCATCTAGTGTTTGTCAATGAAAATGGGCATTGGCTTCTGACTTATGATCAAAATACTTTTATCACTTAAAACGATCGGGGTAGTCCATAAGGGGATAACCATCATCCGTCATTCGAAATATAACGTAGCATGCTATTCCGAGTGTAAAGCTTCAATAAGCTCCCCCTGGTTCCCGAGGGGGATTCTTCTATAACTCGAACGCTTTTAGATTATGTTCAACTTCTATTACTTAAAAGCCAATGTAGGGGTGGGGGTTTGTCTGATTTGATTATGCCAATAACCAAACTGTTTTCTGCATGTGTATCAATCTCTTTAATTAAACTAAAATATTGTTTATATGGTAGAGATGGACTGTGCAAAAAAAATATTCTAAAATAATTCTTTATTACTTCTACAAGTTATGCTATAATTCGATAGTCATCACCATCCTCGGCGATGACAACTATATTTCCTTCCTTTATCAGCATATTCACTCCACTACAGCCCTGTAGTTGGCGGTGATATTCCAATTCGTCCAAACTATAAGACTAAATCGGTTTAAATTAAGAGGTTACTATGTCATTGTACTTAGTTTCGCTTTTTTTGGCGAACATACGTTCAAAGACGCTTTTTTTTCATTCAGACGATACATGTTTATTTTGAGAAGGATATGATCATAATGGCTGATATCGTCCACTATAGTTTGGAAAAAAGATCGGGCCCGATCTATATATTGAATTACTAAAGTATCTCTTAAATCAAAATGTTCAGTTATCAGTTCTTTAAATTTTGAAAGAGGTGGAACTACGTGAAGCTAAACCCGGTTGAACAAGAAAAATTGATGTTATATTTTGCCGGTGAACTCGCCTTAATGCGTAAAGAAAAAGGATTGAAATTAAATTATCCAGAAGCAGTGGCTCTTATCAGTCGTTTTATTTTAGAAGGTGCGAGAGAGGGAAAAACGGTCGCCCAGTTGATGAGCGAAGGCAAGCAGGTATTGACACTGGACGATGTTATGGAAGGTGTCCCCGAAATGGTTAAAGATGTACAAGTGGAGGCAACTTTCCCTGATGGTACAAAACTTGTAACCGTCCATGCACCTATCATTAATACAATGAAATCAATAAAAAAAAGGAGGCAACTCAATTGATACCTGGTGAATATAAGGTTGCCAGTGGTGATATTGAAATTAATGCTGGAAGAAACACGAAGAGTATCCGTGTTGCAAATACCGGAGACCGCCCGATTCAAGTCGGTTCTCATTATCACTTCATCGAAGTAAACAAATATTTGGAATTTCCTCGTAAAGAAACGGTCGGTATGCAGTTAAACATTCCTGCAGGCACGGCCGTGCGGTTTGAACCCGGGGAGGAAAAAGAAGTAGAGTTAATCGATATTAGTGGACGACAAAATGTTTATGGTCTAAATAATCTAACTAACGGTTCGATCAGCAATAAGGAAAAGATTATTAAAAAGGCTGATAAATCAGGGTTTAAAGGAGTTGATGTTGAATGAAAATCTCCAGAGAACGCTATGCAACGATGTATGGACCAACTGTCGGTGACAAGGTACGCCTTGCCGATACTGACCTTTGGATTGAGATCGAAAAGGATTACACGCATTACGGGGATGAAGGTGTATTTGGCGGAGGTAAGTCAATACGTGTAGGGATGGGGCAGAACGGTACCCAAACCCGACTTGAAGGCGTGCTTGACGCTGTAGTAACAAATGTTGTTATCATCGATTATTCCGGGATCGTGAAAGCCGATATTGGCATAAAAGATGGAAGGATTGCCGGAATTGGAAAAGCTGGGAACCCAGACACAATGAATGACGTTGACCCGAACATGGTCATCGGGGTTGGGACAGAAGTTTATGCCGGAGAAGGGTTAATCGCAACAGCTGGAGCGATTGATACTCATATCCACTTTATTAGCCCTGCTCAAGTTGACGTTGCACTTGCCGCTGGTACAACAACAATGATTGGAGGGGGAACTGGGCCTGCTGCAGGATCCAAGGCTACAAGCGTTACTCCAGGTGAATGGAATATTTATAAAATGTTAGAAGCTGTTGAAGATTTCCCGATCAATGTTGGGCTGTTAGGCAAAGGTAGCGCTTCTACACAAGAACCACTTATCGAACAAATCAGGGCAGGGGTCATTGGGCTCAAGGTCCATGAAGACTGGGGGGCAACTCCTTCAGCACTTCACCAAAGTTTGTGTGCTGCTGATGAATACGACGTTCAGGTCGCACTGCATTCTGATACGTTGAATGAAGCAGGATTCGTCGAAGATACGCTAAGAGCAATTAACGGTAGGGTCATTCATACCTTTCACACTGAAGGCGCTGGAGGAGGCCATTCTCCGGATATGCTAAAAATGGCCGCATACCAAAACGTATTGCCAGCATCGACAAATCCGACAAAGCCATTTACGACGAATACGATCGATGAACATTTAGATATGCTAATGGTTTGCCATCACCTGTCACATGATGTGCCTGAAGATGTTGCCTTTGCTGATTCCAGGATCCGACCGGAACAATCGCTGCGGAAGATATCATGCATGATCTAGGTATTTTAAGTATCATGTCATCCGATTCTCAAGCAATGGGTCGCGTCGGAGAGGTCGTAATTCGTACATGGCAAACGGCAGATAAAATGAAAAAACAACGGGGAGCCTTACCGGAAGACAAAGGGAACGGCAATGATAATTTTAGAGCTAAACGCTTTGTTGCAAAATATACAATCAACCCGGCTATTGCTCATGGTATAAGCCACGAGATCGGTTCAATCGAGGTGGGGAAGCTGGCAGACATTATCCTTTGGGATCCGATGTTTTTTGGGGTTAAATCAGAAGTTGTCATTAAAGGCGGGCTTGCAGCTTATGCCAAATGGGTGATACAAACGCCTCCATTCCAACGCCACAGCCGATGATGCTCGTCGGATGTACGCTTTTAATGGTAAGACTACTGCGCTGACTAGCATGACTTTTTTTACCTAAAATTGCTGTAGATAATGCAATACCGAAGCGCCTCGGTTTGCATAAACAAATCGGCATAGTAAAAACTGCCGGAACATTGGAAAAAAAAGATATGAAATTAAATGCTGAAACGCCTGTTATAGACGTAAATCCCGAAACATATGAAGTCAAAGTGAACGGTGAATTAATCCGTTGTGAACCATTAAGCCAGCTTCCAATGGCACAACGTTATTTCTTATTTTAAATCTAGGAGAGTGAACTATGATTGTTCAGAAAGCTATAGGCAACATTGACAATGAGAAAGAAACACCAAAACAACGCGAGTGGGTTGAATTAGATTGGGAAGAATTAAATAAACGCATATTGCGTAAAAAAAACCGACTTAGGCACAGATGTGTCCATTTCACTGGAGAAGGACGAAGCCCTTCAATTTGGTGACCTTATTTATGAAGATGAAGTGAGACAAATCGCTGTACGGACAAAGCTCGAAAAGGTCATCGTCATCCACCCGAAAACGATGAATGAAATGGGAAAAGCAGCTTTTGAACTAGGGAATCGCCATACACCGTGTTTAATAACCGAAAATGAGATTATAGTAAGAGATGATCATACGTTAAATAAATTGCTTGATGAGGTTGGTGTCAATTATGAACGTTCGGAAAGAAGATTTAAACAACCGTTTAAATACCGAGGACACCGACACTAATCGGCAATTGCTCCACTTGTTTCAAATCCATGACTCAGCATTTCCGATCGCACCTATACCCAATCTTTTGGAATGGAGACGTATATACAGCAAAATCGGATCCAAACGAAACAAGAGTTAATTGATTACTGTCAATCTTATTTGTTCCATAATCTTGTAAGCGGCGATGCGATTCTGGTGAAAGAGTCGCATCGAGCTGCAAAGAATGTAGATATGGAAAATCTTGTTTATCTTGAGCAGATTTGCAATGGAATAAAGCTGGCAAGGGAAGCAAGGGACGGCAGTATAAAAATGGGAAAACAATTCTTGCAAACAGTATTACCATTGAGTGAATCAGAAATAATGAAAGAATGGAAAGGCAAACTTGATAACAAACAGATCAAAGGGCATTTTGCCATTTTGTATGGGATATATACAACAAGCTTTAATATTGACGTAGAAAAGGCAGTCTTGACGTTTTTGTACTCATCCGTCAATGGCCTTGTACAAAATGCGGTTCGTGCTATCCCTTTAGGTCAACATAGCGGAGTACAGGCAATGTATGAATTGTTGGAAGCTATCGAGCAAGCAGCAAAAAGTGTACAAAGTCTAACATTAGACGATATTAGCAATAATTCAATCGGGATCGAAATGGCGTCAATGCAGCACGAATTTTTATTTTCACGCTTGTTTATTTCATAATATACAATTCCTTCATATATAAATTTAAAGAGTTAAGGAGTAGATGAACATGAAACCAGTACGACTTGGAATAGGTGGACCTGTGGGATCGGGAAAAACGTCACTTGTCGATCGATTAACAAGTGAATTAACTAAGGATTATGAAGTTGCTGTCATAACAAATGATATTTATACTAAAGAGGATGCCCAATTCTTGATAAAGAACGGTGTTTTAGAGGAAGATCGGATCATTGGTGTCGAAACAGGAGGCTGTCCACATACGGCTATCCGTGAAGACGCTTCGATGAACTTTGAGGCGATCGATCAATTGAACTCCAGATTTAACGACTTAGATATTATCTTTGTGGAGAGTGGCGGCGACAACTTATCGGCAACATTTAGCCAGAATTGGTTGATGCATATATCTACGTGATCGATGTAGCAGAGGGACAAGACATTCCACGTAAAGGGGGACCGGCACTAACTCGTTCCGATTTGCTTATGATTAATAAAATCGATCTAGCTCCTCACGTTGGTGTTGATTTGGATCAAATGAAATCCGACACAGATAGACTCCGTAGTGGACGGCCTTACGTATTTACTAACTTGAAAAGTAAAAAAAGGTCTGGATGAAGTCATCAACTGGATTAAACATGATTTGTTTTTAGAGGGGGAGAGTTCCACTGACACAAATACTTCAACCGCCTAAAATCAATCATCACGGGAAGCTATTGTTAAAGTTTCAGAAGAAAAATGGGCGGACTCGTTTAACGGATTGCTATCAGCAATCGCCATTAAAAGCGAGCCGCGAACTATATATTAGTAATAATAATGAAAAAGCCACTGTATACCTTATGGAATCGTCGGGCGGACTCGTGGCTGGCGATTGCAATGAATACGAGGTTCATTTATCTAATCAAGCTAATGTCTCTCTGGTACAACAATCGGCATTGAAAGTTTATCCTTCGATAAATGAGCAGAGGTCCACTCAACGCGTCTTTATACAACTAGATCAGGACACACGCTTAGAATGGTTGCCTGAAACGATCATTCCTTTCAAAGATGCCCAATTCTACGGGAATACACAGATTCGGATGAAAAAAGGTTCAACATTGCTATGGGGAGAGATTATATCTCCAGGCCGTGAAAAGGGAAATGAATGTTTTCGTTATAAAGATTTTAGGACAAGTTTTCAAATATGGGTGGAAGAAGAGTGTCTTGCTTATGACACTCTTACCCTTTCTCCCGCAAGCATGCCGTTACAGCAAATCGGTTTACTTGGTGAATCTTTATATATTGGCTCTTTATGGTTTGTTTCCCCGGCGGTTCATTCGATCAGCATGAAAGATATACACGATGAACTTAAAATCTCAGAAAATATTAATGCTGGGATTACAACCCTTGATGGGAAAGGGATTCATTTAAGGTGCTCGCCACCGATTTATTGCTACTAAAGAGCGAAATAAATAAAATTTGGAATAAATTCAGTTAAATCAAGATATTAGACAGTTTTTTATGTGAATTGGGGGCTGGAGAAATGAATAAGTTTTTTACAATTATTATTTGTATAATCGTAGGATTGATGGTAACTGGATGTTTTTCACCGAATACAGATCAGATTGAAATTGACCAAACAAAGAAGGACGAATTAATTTTATCGATTGGCGGTGAGCCGGATGACGGGTTTGATCCGACGACTGGTTGGGGGCGTTACGGATCGCCTTTGTTTCAAAGTACTCTATTAAAGCGTGATAAAGAGTTTAATATAGAATATGATCTTGCCACGGGTTATGAGGTAAGCGATGATGGATTAGTTTGGACAATTGAGCTCCGCGACGATGTAACTTTTCGGATGGCGAGCCGCTGACAGCCGAAGATGTTGCTTTTACTTTTGAGACAGCGATTAACAACAGTTCAGTTATTGATTTAACGATATTAGAAAGAGTCGAGGCTATTGAGCGCAATACGGTTCAATTTTTTCTAAAACAACCCCAGTCGACATTTATTAATTCACTGGTTGCTACCGGAATTGTACTAAACATGCTTACGGAGAGAACTATAATGAAAATCCAATTGGCTCAGGTCCCTACAAGTTTGTTCAGTGGAATAAAGGCCAACAGCTAATAGCTGAAGTAAACCCAGAATATTATGGGGAAGAGCCTTTTTTTAAAAAAAACTTACTTTTTTATTTCTTTCGGAAGAGGCGACATTCGCTGCGGCGAAAGCCGGGGAGGTCGATGTTGCCGCAATATCACCAGCTTTGGCAAACCAAGAAGTGAATAACATGGAATTGCTTGCTCTCGAAAGCGTAGACAATCGTGGTGTAATGTTTCCGGTTCTCCCTGCAGGGGGGAGACGGACGAAGGTTTACCTATAGGAAATGATGTAACCGCAGACGTCGCTATTCGTCAAGCGATCAATGTAGCTGTTGATCGTCAAAGCCTTGCCGACGGTGTTTTAGAAGGGTATGGTACACCTGCCTATACGGAAAATGATGGACTTCCATGGTGGAATGACGACACGGTTATAGAGGAAGGCAATTTTGACCTTGCGAAGGAAATTTTAGCGCAAGCAGGCTGGCATATTAATGATAATGGTGTGTTTGAAAAAGACGGTGTAGAAGCTGCATTTGAGCTTCTTTATCCTGCCGGCGATACGATCCGTCAATCTCTATCCATCGCGCTCGCGGATATGTTGGAGCCACTAGGCATCAAAATAACTACAGAAGGAAAAAGTTGGAATGAAATCGAAAGAATGCAACACTCAACACCTGTTATGATGGGATTTGGAAATTACAATCCAATGGAATCATTCAATCTTTTCAATAGTGATACACGAGGGAAAGGCTGGTTTAATGCTGGTTTTTATACAAATCAAACGGTAGACAAATATATGGACCAGGCATTGACAGCACCAAGTGAGGCAGAGGCAATCCAATATTGGCAGATGGCTCAATGGGATGGAGAAACGGGTTATAGCTGGAGAGGTGATGCCGCATGGGCATGGCTTGTCAATTTGAATCATCTGTATCTTATTAGAGAAGGCTTGAACGTTGGTGAACAGAAGCTGCATCCGCACGGGCATGGTTGGCCGCTAACGGATGTAATTACGGAATGGCATTGGGAAGAATAAAGGAAGAGGAGAGCAACCAAAAGTGCTGAACAGCCTAAAAATAATTCGGTTTGTGACAGGGAAAGTTTTCAAGCTAATTACACTACTGTTTTCGCTAAGTCTGATCACCTTTTGGATGTTAAGTCATTCGCCAATCGATCCAGTCCAAGCGTATATAGGGGCTGATTTGACGCTGGTAAGCCCCGAGCAACGAGAAAAAAAATCGCTGAATACTGGGGGCTAAACGAACCTATAATGGTCCAATTTTGGCTCTGGCTGACCGCGGTACTAAAAGGAGATTTAGGGACTTCGATGATATTTCGCAGTCCCGTGTCGAGTGTGATTGCGGAACGTTTTCTGGCATCGTTAGCATTGATGGGAATTGCATGGGTATTCTCAGGTATAATTGGCTTTATGCTGGGGGTTCTGGCTGCCATGAGGCAAAGGACATGGCTGGATAACATCATTAAATGGTATTGCCTTACAATTGCCTCAACCCCTACATTTTGGTTCGGGCTATTACTGTTAATTTTATTTTCGGTATGGCTTGGCTGGTTTCCTATTGGACTGGGAGCACCATTAGGGGTATTGGAAGAAAATGTAACATTACTAGATAGAGTACGGCATCTAATATTGCCAGCACTTACTTTAAGCTTAATAGGCGTAGCGAACATCGCGTTGCACACTCGCCAGAAGTTAGTAGACGTCCTAGAGAGCGATTATGTTCATTTTGCAAGGGCAAAAGGGGAAAAGGGATTTACTCTAATTCGGAAGCATGGGTTAAGGAATATTGCTCTGCCAGCGGTGTCATTGCACTTTGCGTCATTTGGCGAGTTATTTGGTGGTGCTGTTCTCGCAGAGCAAGTATTTTCTTACCCTGGCTTAGGCCAAGCGACCGTTCAAGCGGGATTGCAGGGAGATATACCTTTGTTACTTGGCATTGTCCTCTTCAGTGCAATTTTTGTCTTCGTTGGGAACCTGCTTGCAGATCTTATCTATAAAATCATTGACCCCCGCATGAGGAAGGGGGAATCAGGATGAAAGCAAATTTAAATAAAGAAAAAAAAGGGAGTTCGGCTGAATCTTAGGCAACGGACCTTGCTATATATGATTATCGCTCTTGCCATTCTGATTGGCATTATCGTAGGTGCTGTGTTATTAGGAGATGATAAGCTTGCGACCAACTTTTTCAATAAAAACAGCCCTCCTTCTTTTGCGCATCCTTTTGGAACCGATTGGATGGGAAGAGATATGCTAGCAAGGACTTTAAAGGACTTACATTAAGCCTTGGAATAGGCGTACTAGCAAGTTCCCTTAGTGTATTCGTCGCACTTTTACTGAGCCTTATCGCGGCAATGAACAAGGCTTGCGATCGTTTAGTGACATGGTTAATCGATTTGTTTCTCAGTATCCCTCATTTAGTTTCACTTTTATTGATTACCTTCACGCTAGGTGGAGGGTTTAAAGCGGTGGTGATCGGTGTTGCGCTGACGCATTGGCCAAGCTTGGCTCGCGTGCTTCGAGCTGAAGTATTCCAGCTGCGCAGCGCGGAGTATATTGAAGTGTCACAGCGGCTCGGCAAATCGCCTTGGTGGATTGCGTGCCATCATATATTACCTCATTTGTTTCCGCAACTATTGATCGGGTTTGTGCTATTATTCCCTCACGCCATTTTGCATGAAGCAGCTGTTACTTTTCTAGGCTTTGGTGTATCGCCCCAGCAACCGGCGATCGGCATCATCCTATCAGAATCTATGGGATATTTATCAACAGGTATGTGGTGGCTTGCTTTTTTTTCCAGGCCTTTCCCTTATTATTATGGCGCGAACCTTCAATATACTCGGGGATCAAATTCGAAAACTAATCGATCCACGGCATGCACATCAGTAAGAATTTGGCGAAAAAAAAGGGGGGAGCATATGTACAATTATAATCAAGAGTCTAAATGGACCGAGCAAGACGATAGCAATCCTCTATGCGTTAATGAAAATGAAGCTGTACTAGAAATCAAAGATCTCTCTATATCATTTACGCAGTATACTCGTGGATTGCATCAAGTCACTTTGCAAATGATCGATAATATTAACCTGTCTATTCACAAAGGAGAGGTATTAGCAGTCATTGGAGAGAGCGGGTCAGGAAAAAGTCTGATTGCCAGCGCCATCCTTGGTATCTTACCTCAAAACGCTAGCGTAACAGGTTCAGTTTACTGTGAGGGAGAAGGGTTAAGCCCTAAAAAAACAGCACAACTACGTGGTAGAGAAATAGCTTTGATTCCGCAATCCATTAATAGTCTCGATCCCTTGATGAAGACTTGGAAGCAAATAAGCACAATCGATAATAAAAGTAGAGTTAAAAATATGGAGAGAGTTCGAAGAATTTTTTCTCAGCTCCGCCTACCATCTGAAACAGAGATGAAATACCCATTTCAACTTTCTGGAGGAATGGCAAGACGAGTGCTGACAGCAACGGCCATTGCTACTAAGGCTCAGTTAATTATTGCAGACGAGCCGACTCCTGGTTTGGATGATGACTCTCTCAAAGAAACGCTTGGCCATATTCGTCAATTTGCGGATAGTGGACGTGCTGTAATGTTGATTACACACGATATCGAATCTGCGCTTAAAACAGCGGATAGGATTGCTGTACTTTATAATGGGAAGATAGTAGAGATCGCTCAGTCGAAAGACTTTTCTGGTAAAGGAGTCCATTTAAAGCACTGGTATACGAAGGCGCTTTGGAATGCGTTACCCCAGAATGGATTTGATGCTTCAATAGCCAAGAAAGCAACGAAGGAAAGCGACAATTCGCAAAGTATAACTCCGGCGTTTAAAATTCATAAAAAGACGGGAAGTGATTTTAAACTTGAAGCAAAAGATATTTGTTTTGGTTACGGAGGAGGAAAGAGAGAAATATCGATTTTAAATAACGTTAATTTGAGCATTCATCCCGGAGAAGTGGTTGGTTTGTTTGGAAAGAGCGGCTTAGGAAAAACCACACTCGCACGAATTCTCGCTGGTTATGAGAAACCTACAAAAGGGATTGTCCGTATCGATAACAGAGACATTTCCGCGAGTGGCTCCCACCCGGTTCAATTAGTTTTTCAAAATCCAGAAAAAGCCGTGAATCCAAGGTGGAGGCTAGATAAAACGCTTCGAGAAGGTTGGCTGCCAGACGATGATATTTTAGATGAATTAAAGATTGAACGGACTTGGTTGCGGCGATGGCCTAACGAATTGTCCAGTGGCCAACTACAACGTTTGTGTCTAGCACGTGCGCTCGGCCCAGATACCCGATATTTAATTGCTGATGAAATGACAACTATGCTTGATGCGGTTACGCAGGCGAAAGTATGGGAATTTATGTTGAAAAAAAAGTATCAGAATACCAAATCGGCGTACTCGCTATTAGTCATGATCTTCATCTGTTAAAAAGCATTAGCGATAGAATTATCGATTTCAGTAAATGTAATCATAATATGTAAGGATCTATCAAGTCCGCCAAAGGTAAGTCTTTTTTTGCTTGTTATGCAAGTGAGCTTAACTTCATCGTTTCCGGCGCCCTCCGCCATCTTAGAGGCAGTGGAAAAAGAAACGTATCCATGAACTGAATGTGCAGACTATCAAACATTCCGGGGCAGGGTAGCAGCTGTTCCGGCTTCTCTTGATAATGAAATTCCTCTCGCAGAAAACATCGAATGCCGTCAACTATTAATCCGGATAATGTGAGAGAACATCTCGGTTCCGGCGTCCTTGCTGCCAAAAGTAGTCGTAAATCCTCAATACCCGCAACCTCCGGAATCGCCGCAATGTCGGTATTGCGGAATCCGTGCTGCTTCTCTAATCCCACTCCATGAACCGCCTCGCGCTATCGTACTCATCGCCTCTCGAATCCGTTTATACTGCATCTCGCTGCAAAAGAAGGATTACTACAGCATTTTGTAATATGAAATATAAATAGAAAATTATTTCAAAATTATTGCCTTATTGCATGAAGAGAGATATACTCTAATTAAAATATGAAATTATAAAATATAAATATTTCATAATTATATCGGAGAGGTGAGCATATGGCTACGTTGAAATTAAATGGCGCCGACATTTATTACGAGGAGGAGGGAAGCGGTCCCGCGATCATTTTTACGCATGGCCATTCGATGTATCATAAACAATGGATGCCGCAGATCGATTTCTTCTCAAATTCGTATCGGACGATTGTATGGGACGTGCGTGGGCACGGGTATTCCTCCTTACCGGAGGGCGAAGTAGACCCCGAGCTATTCAGCAAAGATTTGGCCGCATTAATGGAGAAGTTGCAGCTTCCGTCTGCTATTTTGTGCGGTTTGTCGATGGGAGGCATATTTCATTGCAAACGGCCATCCGTTACCCGGAACGTGTGCGGGCGCTTGTACTCATCGGCACGCCGTTCACGAATACGTTTAATTGGTTTGAGAAGTCGACCGCTCCGTTCAGTCGTTTCTCCACGCGACTCATTCCACTAAGTACAACAGCCAGGCTGACAGCAACCACGCTCTCGAAGATCACGCCCTCTAATCACGACTTTATCATGGATGCGTTCGGACTGATGACACACAGCAATTTCGTACGTCATTGGGCGGGTAATCTGCGGATGGAAAGCAAAGGTGATCTAGAGAAAGTGACATGTCCGACCTCATTTTGCACGGTGACAAGGATAATATGGTCGGTCGCCAACAAGCTGAGCTTGCTACACGAATTTCGGGAGCTGTCATGCATACGATCACGAATGCGCATCATTTGACGAATCTGGACAATCCAGACGAAGTCAACCGGAGAATGGGAGAGTTTCTGAAAAATATAAAAGAATAGCTTCTTCGCCGCTCTGAATTGATCGTTTAGAATAACAAAAAGGTTTCAATATGCTTGAAGGGGATCTTTCTGCATATATCATTGGATTAGGATCAATGTATAAAGAGCTTACCACCGTTGTAAGCTACGTTAGCATAAACCTTACTTAGGAGCAGTCTTTAAAAAAAGCTTGTTTTTGTTGAATTTTGGATATTTGAAAAGAGTAGGTGTATTATTTTGTAGCTACAATCGTAAACTCCCATGGAATATTTTCGTTCTGCCAACCGCGATGCTCATCAAACTTCTTTAACGTAAAGCCGGATAGTATGACCGAATTTATTATTTCACTGAGGTATATGACCTGATAGAAACATTCGGAAAATCTTGCTGCTCATGTTCATCGAAAAAATGTTTATACGCTAAGTCACCATCCTGCAATTTACTGTCAAAGTAACTAGTCTGAACTTGATATTTTTGAGCTTCAGATCCCTTAACTATACACTTTCTTAAGGGATGGAAGTCACTAAGAACCATCACACCGTCTTCTTTTAATATTGAAAAAAAGAATAGACATGAATTGACTAATGTCATCAAAATAATGCAAAATGCCTCCTTCTAAATAAAGCATGTCGAATTGACCTCTAAACGTTTTTAAGTCTATATCGTAAATATCAGTGACAATATAATGAATAGTGGTGTTTGCATTTTCTGCTAATTCTAATGCATATTTTTTTATTTTCTTCTGAAATATCAAAGACTGTTACTTCTGCGCCTAATAACGCTAACGGAACTGCTTTTCTCCCATTTGATCCACAAACGTTGGCAACCTTTTTACCCTTAACGTGCTCAAAGTACTGTTTATGTTTTTTTCAAATGGGCTCTAGGGTTTTCTAATATTTGATTAGCGTTATTCTTTGGTGACCCGTATCTATTATTCCAAAATTCATACGCTCGATGTTCCCAAGCTATTTTGTTTTTAGAGCTTTGTTCATTCACGCTTTCATCTCCTTCATAAAAGAACGATCATAAACGGTTAATATTCGTTATGGGACATAAATATCCTGCTTGCTACATATACATTTCTTCAAAATTCTTCACACAAATAAGTCAAATCAATGATGTTCACTAGCTTTGAAAAATTTTTGTTCATCGATGAGGTTTAAACGTTCATTTTTGTGAATTTGTGTTATCCTTGTCGTCCATATATGAGCTCCTTTTAAATAGCGATTTGACAAGGCTACCAAACCTAATGATAAGGCGTTTTTTAAAAGTATTTTTGGAGTAAAGAGAAAGAGAATTTTGTAAGTGAGTGAATTTCATAAATGCCTATTTCAGAAATAAATGCGAATATCATTAGCCGACATACACAGAATGGTTCGCTATTTTAAATGGCCATTGGAAAGATTGGAACGGCAGATGGTCGACTCCTGCGAGAGGAAAGGCCCCGGTAAGACGAGGAGGGCTTTGCCCGACGAAGGCTTACCAGCCGCCCGCGGAAAGCGACCACCTAGAGTGGAAATCAATGATCACATGATCGTGTTCGGATCTTACAATCAATCATTGAATGATGAAATTGATTCAAGTAAGTCGAAGTTTTTTTATATCTGATGGCAAACGAATCTTTGACATGATGATATTTATGAAATAGAGTGTGCGAATAATCCGATGATTAGTATTTTATGAAGTATTATTCATTATACCGGTTTCAAGCCAATATTTTTGTTGGAGGTAGGTTCAATGCAAATGCCTGTACATCTTGTTGCAGCCTTAGGTTTTGTGGAGAACGATCAGGAAGAGATATTGGTTGTTAAGGAACGCCGAAGTGGTGAGTGGGTTTTTCCCGGTGGTCAAGTGGAAATTGGTGAAAACCTGATGGATGGATTAATTAGAGAAGTAAAAGAAGAAAGCGGTATTGTTGTTGAAATCTCCCATCTAACTAGCATTTATTCAAACACTGGAACATACGAAGGACATAGTGGAGTGAAAATAGTACCAACGAAAGTAATGTTTGATTATGTATGCAAACCCATCGGAGGAGAATTATCTTCTTCAGATGAAACATCGGAAAGTCGGTGGGTAAAAAAGAATGAAGTACTGGATATGGTAAAATTCCCTGCACTTAGAACAAGATTCCAAGCTTACTTGGATTTCGAAGGGAAGATTTTTTATATGGATTATGTAACAAAACCGGAATTTGAATTGAAACTGAAAAGAACAGTTTAATGCTTATTAGTTGGTCCCGGTAATGATATTGAAAAAAACAAACCTAACCAAGGAGGAGACGGGAAGTCAGCTTCGCCGAAGGTTTGAATCTCTAGTACGTCGGCCTCAAATACTTCCGTATAATAATCTAATGCTTCCCTAGCATTTCCTTCGAAAGTAAGATATGGCGTTGCTTGATTTTTCATTTAAAACACTCCTTTGATTAGAATATTTTAAGATTATCATAACTATTGCCCGAAATTTCTTTTATCTTGCTAAAATGTAGGGAAGGGGTGAAAGAATTGGGTATAAATCTTAATGAAATAAAGCTTGTAATAGGCGCAGGGAAATATCGGAATAATCCAGGTTGGATGCATACACAGGAGGAAGACCTCAATTTGATAGACGCAAGCACTTGGAAAAGCAAGTTCAATCCAAATTCTATTACAGCTATTCTGGCCGAACATGTCTGGGAGCATCTTACATATGAAGAAGGAATGGCAGCTGCAAAGGTGTGTTATCAATACTTGAAGCCTTCTGGATATATCCGCTGTGCAGTTCCTGACGCATTTTTTCCAGATGAAGGTTACCAAAATACGGTTCAGGTAGGAGGGCCTGGTCCCCAAAATCATCCGGCCGCAAGTCATAAAATCGTTTATAATTATCAAACGTTGAAGAGACTGTTTGAAACCGCTCGGTTTGAAGTCGAATTACTCGAATATTGCGATGAAGATGGGGTATTCCATTATAACGATTGGGATGGAAAAGATGGAGTTATTTTTCGCTCAAAAAAGTATGATCCAAGAAATTATGGAGATAAGCTTTTGTTTCCATCATTAATTATTGATGCAATAAAGCCTTAATTATTTATAAAAACTTTTAATCAATTTACTCAGATACTTGTTATCTATATTGTTAACCTAACTCATGTTTAGTAAATGTTCAAATTGGCTCAGAGTCAAAATTCGCGTTTTTGACTCTGAGCCTTATGAAGATAATACTTGTCTAAATCGAAAGATACCGATAAATGGAGATCCATTAGGATTAATACTATATCAGTCTATCACTTCGACGATAGGTAGAAAGTATGAAGATTTGAATTTTGGGGCCGTCAATGACTTTGGGTGCTTGCTGCTTTCTCTGCTAGGAGCACCGCGCCAACGATTCCAGCATCTCCTTCAAGTCCAGGTGTTACAATGTATTCAACGAGATGATCAGTCTTAACATAGTCATTTAATAGTCGATTAAATTCGATGCGAATTTTTGCTAGTAAATGCGTTTGCTTCATGACACCCCCGCCAAGTATAATTTTGTCAGGGCGTAAAATCAAGGTGTAGGACATGAGGGCTTGTGCTAAATAAAACGCTTCGATGTCCCAAAACGGATCGTCTGTTGCTATATCTTTAGCCCCATGCCCAAACCGTTGCTCAATCGCAGAACCAGAGGCCAAGCCTTCTAAACAATTTTGGTGAAACGGGCAGCTGCCGACAAATGGGTCGTCTTTATGAGGTTGAACAATGAGATGTCCCATTTCGGGATGACCGTATCCATTAAGAAGGGTGTCTCCGTATATAGCGCCACCTCCAACTCCTGTTCCGACCGTTAAATAAAGACATGAGTTGCTATTTTTGGCAATGCCTTCATTTTTTCGCCGTAAGCAGCTGCATTGACATCGGTTGTCCAATATACCGGCACATCGTATCGCTCTTTTATTGTGCCGACGAAGTTAAAATGGCTCCAATGCGCTTTCGGGGTATCTGTTACGTATCCGTACGTCTCAGATTCCTTGTCTACATCAATCGGGCCAAAAGAACCGATTCCAATCGCTTGAATCGGATACTGATCAAAAAAGTCAAATAGATGGGTAAATGTTTCCTCTGGTGTACTTGTTGGAAACGTGACTCTCCCTATTATGTTCAAGTTGTTATCCGCAACAGCACATACAAACTTTGTTCCTCCAGCCTCAATAGCACCAAACACATTTATCTCCTCCAAATCTAACGCATCAACTTGGATAAAATGTAATAGAATTTTTTTCGATAAGTCAATCTTTTTCTGAAAGGCTAACTCCTGCCAAGTAGATTTTGACATGACTCTAGCGCAGAAGATGAACAACGGTGTGTCTGCGCGCGAAATTTAATCCGCCTCCTTGGATTTGACTAACAATTGAACGTTTATATTCCTATGGCACCGTTGTAGTGATGGCTGGTGGTTGTATCAACATTCCATTAACCGGTCTTAGCCAAATAGATGGCGCAAATCAATGCCATCGTTACATCGATTTTAATCCAGTATTATTCATGTTACCTATCATATTTCCTTTCCTTACATTCCTGAACAAGTGCGTAGCTACTAAAGTGATCCATACAAAGCCAGTCATGAGCATAATACGTTGAATAAAGCCACCAAACGGAGAGTCATTCTCCCACATTGTTCCAAATATAAAGAACAGGACAAACATGACTAGGCCAGTGAGTATACTGTACAAAGCCCATCCGCGTCTCGAAGACTTTCCGAATCCACGAGCAAGGACAAAGCAAGCAATTGGAAGTGAAGCGAACACAACTATCCCGAATGCATCATGCGCATCGTGCTGCCAACTGACGCCTTCACTGAAAGTACCGGCCGGTGCGCCTGGTGGATACTCCTGCATAGGATCCATAACGAAAATACCCGAAAACACCAGACTTATTCCAAACAACCCTAACAGTAACGGACTCCATCTTGCCCCGTGTCCAGGATATAGCGAACGCCTCAGGCCCACGGCAAAAGCAGTCATCAATAGTCCAGCAACTATAAAGTTGGTAATCTGGATCCACCCTCTGTCACTAAGACTAAGCGCACTAACTGGGTGGTACATCGGATCATAGCCGATACGTGTTGTCCCATCAATTAGAAATACGAGCACAAACAGGATAGAACCAACGATTCCGCATCCTAACAGAAACTTCGTCACCATTTGTGAATGCTGATGCGGCGCTGAACCCCCACTATTTCCCAATGTCATCATTCCCTTCTTAATAGGTCTAATCGTATTGAAAAACGTATCGTGATTATAGTGACATTTGTCATCATTCTTCCAAATATTAAGCAAGCTCGAAAAGCAAAACGTTCAAATTTTCCTTTCGCATTACACAAACGATTAATGGAAAAAAAACCGACGCCTTTGCAATATGTGCCAATCCACATTGTTTTCCCTCGATCATTCTCTTTCTCAACAATAGGAGAGAACCGGGATCTGGTAGCTGAGAGGCAACGTAACTATATCGGGATAGAATTCTTCCCATGATTTACACTTGTTACTAGGTTAGCAACTCTGCTTGCCTTTTCATTAGCAACTATTCTTTCGTTCGCCCTTAATCGAGCTAATAACGGATGCTAATATTTATGTTAATATTGAAAAAAACATACTAAAGTGGAGATGAGTTGAAGAAAAATATTTTAAATACGTATCGTTGGAAATATATATTGGGGGAATTTAAATGAATTACGTAATGGAATTAAGAAAACTAGTGGGACAAAGACCGTTAATTTTACCAGGTTCAGTTGTCTTAATCATCAATGAAGATCGTGAATTACTGTTACAGCATAGACAGGATGGGGGTTGGGGATTACCTGGCGGTATAATGGAATTAGGTGAGAGTTTAGAAGATACTGCAAGGAGAGAAGTTAAAGAAGAGACCGGTCTTGAAGTTGGAGAATTGGAGTTACTAGGCGTTTTCTCTGGACCTGAGTACTTTTTAAAGGTAGCTAATGGAGATGAATTATATTCAGTAACCGCTGTTTATTTAACCCATGAATCGAAAGGGAACATCGAAATTGATAAAGACGAGTCTATTGATGTACGGTATTTTAATATTAATGAATTGCCTGAAGGCTTAACAGAAGTAAACCGCAACTACATCGAACCGTATCTAAAAAAAAGTAGTCAAGTAATCCTTGTTCAATAAAAGAGTCGATTCTTTTACGCATAAGGAATTCGACTCTTTTTAGGTTAAAATTTGCTTAACGATATTATCCGTATTTTGCCGCAGGACACCTATTCATTCACCCAATAATCATCATGACGATCACAATGAATAGAAGAAGTAAGTAGATTCTTGAAAACAAGGCATCAGGCATTTTTTGAGCCCATATTCTTCCGATAGGTACCCCGATGAATCCGCCTGCCGTAAATCCGAGAAGAGCAGGCAAATAAATAAATCCGAGTGTCGCAGAGGGCATTCCTTCTGTTTGGATGCCTGTCATTAAATATGTAATAGCACCTACTACAGCAATCGGTAATCCTAATGGTGTAGCAAGAGCCACGGCATTTAGCATACGCATACCTCTTTTTCTAAGATAAGGAATCGTCATGACGCTCCCACCAATACCGAGCAATGTTGAGATAAATCCAATTCCTGTTCCAATCAAGGCACTTGATCTTTGGGTGGGAAAATGAAATGTTTGTTTTCCTACTTCTTTTGTGAACGTTTTTTTTTAATATATTAGTAATCATCACATAAACCAGCAAGGCGATAAAAGCAATTCTAAGGATTTCGCTTTCAATGAAAACAGCAATACCTCCACCAAGTAAAGCGCCTAATGCAATGTAGCCAACTAATAGCTTGAAAACCGGCCATATCACATTTCCTTTTTTGCATGGTTCAATGTTGAGTTCAATGAGTTAATAATCATGACAGCAAGTGATGTACCAATGGCAGTATGCATCAAATATTCTGCAGGGATCGTATCCGGTAGAAATGTGAATAAGATGGGAACAACAATAAAGCCTCCTCCAAAACCGAACATACTAGAAAAAAATACCAATAAGAATGCCAATCAAAGAAAAAAAATAATCAGTGAAGTCTCCATAAGAATTCATCTCTTTTCTATAGTATAAAGGTGTGAATAAATCCTTTTGTAACTAAAACGCCCGTTACTTTACGCGATTCCTCCACAATATATTCTCTATATTAACATGAATATCTAATTAATTTTCCGAAGATAAGTACTTAAAACGAATGTTGTTCAGGGGAAAACTCTACCTATCTATAGGTCATTTGATTTTTCATTTCTATTCTTCCTTAAAATTGATTTAGAACCCGAGATAGGAATAATTATTTTCAGTGGTGGGAAATTGACTTTTAACAATCATTTCAATAATACAAACTTACCGAATCAGCTTAAATACGGTTCGCGTCTAGTAGGTCGTTGGATGAAAGAAAATAACGATGATACGGTTGAAATTTTCGCAATATGGGAATATGACAGTTATGAGGCATACGTTGAAATTGAATCCAAAGTTCGAAGTGATATAGCCCATCTTAAACGTGCAAATGACTGGTATGAAAAAAAATGGTGGAAAAGAACATGTTATAAAGGAATATTTTTTTAGAAGTAAAAAAAACGAAGCTTTAGAGTCAACAGTAAAAGGAAGTTCATAAAAGTTCGTTCGGCATTATGATTTCATTCTACAAACAAGCTTACAAGCATACTAAGATTAAATTGTGCAACCAAACATTGCTAAGGAAATCTGCACTCATTGGACTTATTTATAGATCGAGGTGAAATTCAATGGTATATGAACCACCTAAACAGACTGTTTCAGTTTCCGCTTTATTATTGAACGAAAGAGGTGAGGTTTTATTACTAAGGACTCATTGGCGGTCAGATACTTGGGAAATGCCAGGAGGAAATGTTGAAGTAGGGGAACCGTTAGACCGAGCGGTTTGTAGAGAGTTTTTAGAGGAAACAGGAATTGTAATCCGCCCTGTTGGGATAACAGGTGTGTATTACAATGCAACGAAGCATGTTTTATCGATTGTTTTTAAAGCCGAATATATTAGAGGGGAAATAAAAATTCAACCAGATGAAATAAAAGAAGCCAGATATATTGAATTGAGCGAATCTAATATAGATCAATATATAACTCGTCCACAACAAAAATCTCGAACGCTTGATGCTATGAAATCAAAATGTTTTATTCCATATGAAACATGGGAAGTTACTCCGACGTATAACTTACTGACTAGGTTGTCTAACGAATAAGACTCTGGGTAAAAAGGAGAGCGGTGCCGTTTCTCGCTTCCGTTGGCATCCAAAAAAATAGGTTGTTTGCCATATTGGTCGTGTACAATACGGCAAACAGCCTACCGAAATTCAACTAATGATCCTATTAGTTTAAGAAGAAATTTTGGCTTCATGTACAAAGTTCGCACTCGCCCACTCACCCTCGCTTTTAAACAGCTCATATACTACCGCACGGTCCGTCGGCGGTTTATCGATCCATTTTAGCAGGGTACGAATAATAGGTTCTTTATCTGGGAAGTGGTGGATTATGACTTCAGATTGCTCGAGAAGTCGTGTCGACCAAATTTGAGAACGCACCATCACCATTGAATAGTATGTTCGAATGAGTTTTCGAGCGAAGCCTTGTGAAAATGCTTTAAACTCTTCGTTAGAAGCTTTTTTTTAACCTATTTAACGTCCGAGTAAGAGCCTCACATATATCACCATTGAAGCGAATAGCTATCTCTGATGTCAGTTTATACGGACCAAATCGTTCTCCTAAATCCTCTCCGTGCACGCAAACACAGATCTCCTTAAGAAATGCATTTTCGTAATAATTTGCGGGGTCAACCGTATAGTCGTAATATGCAACAGCTATGCCAACATCACGAAACAGAGATCGATACTTTTGAGACAGTTCTCCAGCAAGTTTCTTTAATTTGGCCAACGTATCGGAACACAGTTTGCCATCGAACATCGCGATAAGATCTAAATCTGATTTAAGAGTAACCGCTTCCCCTCTAGCCACGCTACCGTACACATAAACACTGTGCAATTGCTGATGAAACAAATGTTTAAGACTCTCGATAGATTCTCGTATGCAAGGCGAATAGACAGTATCAATTTTATCAACACTAACTTCGCTTACAATAAACCCATTAGCGTCTAAGCCATATCCAGCTCTTAAAATCACCATAGCAATCTCCTCCATTTTCGTAATTATATCAAATGTGGATAATTATTGAAGGAACGAGACCTAATAGAAATAGAAGGGATGGAAACGGTGCGCCGATGATGATTATTTTTCGTGTAATTGGTCATGCGTTCATGATCTGTTCAAGTCGAAAAGCAAGTTTGTTTGTATAGGAAAAGACGACTTGGATTAACGTCATACCCTTTCTTATTATACGTAGAACCAAGAGCGCATTAGACGTTCCTTTTTTTTCGTTGAAGGTCTAGAGTCAATCACGGTACCCTGTAGCCTTTGCTAGAAGGTTTAGAGGAAAAAATTAATCAATTATTCGTCTTGTAAACTATCCATCTTTTTTTGTGTGTAAGTGATGTTGCTTGTATTTACTCCTTACTTACTTATTTACTGACTGACTTTCTACTAATTCTTCATAATTACATAGCGTGATCGTTTTAGCCACTCCTTGGAAATCCTGTACGAGCTTTTTCATTATTAGACCTTTCCATGGCATGTACGGCATTATTTCCATAAACTGGGTTCGAAGCCAGATCTCCCTCTGCGATTTGGGAATAGAGTCTTCAACAACTTTAAATAGTGCATAAAAAAAAGATTGTCAAGGAGAATAAAGAATAGCAATGTGCAAAATAAAAATTGACTTGACACCCATCGGTGTCATATAATAAAAATCCTAATTGCTGTCCAATTTATAAAGGGAGGGGTGATTTTGAAAGAAAAAATAAAGAGCGTGATGTTTATGTAGTCACCACTGACACAACAAGACGTAAATTAATACGTTGTTGGCAGATGCGGAAGAGTTACCTCTGTACGAATTAACCGCTCAATTTCAAATGGGTCGTACCGCTGTTTCTAAACATTTGGCTATCCTGAAAGAAGCTGGTTTAGTCGTTCACCGAAAAGCTGGCAGAGAAACAAGGTATCGGCTAAATGCAGCTCCCTTAAGAAAAATTCAAGGTGGGTATCTTTTTATGAGAGGTTCTGGAAAGAAAGAATGGTTAAATTAAATTTTTTTTATTGGGCGAAAGAAAAATAAAAGCAGATGTATCGTCAGATTTTCATTGTCTGCTTTAATAAGACCACCTTTTGAGTGAATACTTGAATATATCAATTGAATAAAACGTTTGATACAAATATACCTACTTCAACGATAGTGCTCAATTTCATAGCAAGAATTGTGCACTTTCTTTCTGAAACAAGAAAGGCGAGGATATCACGATGAAAGTAAATCAATTAATTGCGAACAATATTAACAAATTAAATGCAGTACTACCAGTAGATAAATCGTTAGGAATTGCTGGTTTGTCTGGATCTGGCAAAACAACCTTTTGCCAAACAATTGGGGAAGAATCAAAGAAGCGTCTCGTTTCCTTATTGCCAAAGGCTGAATATCAGTATTTATTTCCAAATATTATGGAAACTAATTTCAGTGCCATCGAGATGGAAGAGGTGCCTTTAGTACTTTTTCTCGGCAGATCATCAATTTCTTCCAACCACGCTCAACAATTGGCACGCATACTGGTGTATTTACAGAGATTCGCGAGTGCCTTGCAGATAAATTTAAGCTCTCCCCAGAAGTCTTTTCATTTAATAATGAATTAGGCTGGTGCCCTAAGTGTAAAGGTCGCGGCACGAACAAAAATGTCGAATGTCCTAAATGTAGGGGAAGACGTTATAACGAAGAAGTAGAGCAATATACAATCTCTTTATTTGGCAGCCTGCATAGCATATCAGAAATTAATAACTTAAGTATTGAAGCTATTCTTTCACTATCAGCAGATTTAAATATTAGTGAAGAAAAACAGCATATACTTAAAAACATTCTTACTATGAATATGGGCTACTTAACATTAAACAGAATTATGGGTACATTGTCTGGTGGTGAATTGACTCGACTTTACCTTGCAGAATTCATGGCTGTAAGTGAAAATACCGTTATTATCATTGATGAAATATCAGTCGGTATTGATCACGAAACATTACTAAAGATTTTAGAGCAAATAAAACAATTAGGCAACACGAATCAAATTTGGCTAATTGACCACTCTGACATAGTACTCGATACAACTGAGACGCATGTATTCTTTGGGCCTGGCAGTGGTAAATATGGCGGGAAGATTGTAGATGAATCACCGCGTCCAAAGCCGATTCACTACGAACGAAATGAAGAAGAGCCGGCAGGTTATTATCAATTTCATGATTTATATTGCCGTAATATTCAAATGGCTGAAATGAAAATCCCCAAAAATAGACTTGTAACCATTACCGGGGAGTCTGGATGTGGTAAATCGACACTTGTCAACGAATGTATTGCCAAGGATTTTCAGAAGCAATACAAAAAAGATAAACTTGTGATGGTCGGACAAGCTCGAAACCAATCCATTACGAGTCGATCAACTGTTGCGACTTTTCTTGATGTTAAAAGGAAAATCATAAAATATCGGGAAGCCATCGATGATATTTTCGATCGCTCTATTGAAGATATCATTGATGAACTTCCAAGTGAAGATATCGCACATAAACGTTTGAGCTTATTGGACAAACTTGGACTAGGTTATTTGACATTAAATAGAAAAACTAAGGATTTATCGACTGGTGAATTTCAGTGTGTACATTTAGTCTCGGAACTGTTTGCAAATTCTCGAAATCCTAATACACTTTTCATTTTTGACGAACCTTCAAAAGGATTATCGCAAAATATTTTAAATCAATTCATTGATAGTGTTAGAGATATTCTCCAAGATAAATCAGTTTCGATCATAATGATTGAACATAATGCCTACATGATGGAAAGCTCTGATTTCATCGTTGATTTTGGTAAAAGAAAGGATAAACCTGTCACACATCTTGATGTCGTTAACCATCATGAATATTACGAGACTAAAAATAGGGAAGATATTGCGCTACCATCGCCTATTTCGTCTACACTCAAATCACAAAATGGCATTACGTTTTTAAAAGAAAATCATATTGACTATTATAAAAACGCAGAAAATGTCTATAAAGGTGGCGTATTAAAAAGCTTATCACCAATGGCCCGTTTAATATATGGTGAATACGATTCTAACCAAATAGCCCCCGTCATTGCCATTGATCTTGAAAGACATTTGTATAGTCAATATAGTTTCCTTTATGAAGTTGGTGGCATGATTAACCATATTATAGCGTCGCATCCGACCAATAAGGATACGAAACACTTTGACTTCTTTTCTCAGGACAATCATTGTCCATCATGCTCGGGACGTCTTGAGATTGAAATATTTAATAAAGAGCTTGTGATTCAAGACAAAAATCTTCCATTCTGGGATGGACTATTCTATCCAGAAATAATGGACGTATTAAAATATTTTCAATACCCTAAATTAGAATTTCTATTTGAAGAAATTAAGAATGAGCTCGGTCATGACTTGACGAAAAGCTATAACGAGATGTCAGATGAAGAAAAACATACATTTTGGTATGGGTACTTTGAAAAGTCATTTTATGATAAGAAAGGCAAGGCGCGCAGAACCTGGGTAGCTTTAATACGATCGTTGGTGGCTATATTATCGTTTCAAAATCAATAATTAAAGAGCAGATGAAAGCGTCTAAAGGAAAGATTACATGTCCAATTTGCGAGGGGACAGTTTTAAACCATCATAAGCCACTGACATTTGGAGATACAGATATTCGGGAATTGATCAATCAACCGATTGACCAAGTATTGAAAATAGTAGGCGATTTACCTGCTCTCGTCAAACTAAAGTCTATTGTAGGTGGTGATATGATTTTGACTGAAGATGTCTCCCTACTGCCTAGAGAAACACAAGTTGCCCTGAAAATGTTTGAATTAGAACAAGCAAGTTTCACGGGTTATGAAATGGTATTACAAAATGTCTTACCATTCTGGGACATAATCAAGGACAAGATCGAATCCATTAGCAACAATAATCAAGTGACTATCTGCGATTTTCCTACTATCAATGAAACAAGAGAAACGATTTTAGATCAGTATTTCATCAATGGAAAATACAAAAAACTAACATATGTTTATGAAGCATTTGGTTACAAAAAATTAGTTACCCAAATGAATAAAATTAAAAAAAAGCCAACCATGTCCTTTCTGTAAAGGAAGGAAAGTTATATCAGAAGATAATCTGCATGACGGCGTGTATAAATTAACAATTCCATGCGTAAGTTGTTATGCAAGTGGCATCAATGAGGATGGCCTAAAAGAACTTGTTGAAGGCATACAAGTAAAAACATGGTTAACTGGAACCGTGAGTGATGTTGTTGCTGAAAGCTTAACTATTGGGGCCGTTGCTAATATTCCAATCTTCAGTCGTATTCGTGAGTTAAATAAACAGGAGATGATGGCGGTTTATCAATGTCTTGAGCAAAATAATAAAAAATTAGTATGTATTAAAACAAGTCAAATAGATGGTGATAGAAAAGGGGCGTTGCAAAAGGCCATTACCTCAAAAATGCTTGCGACATCTTTTTTTGCAAATTCGGTTATAAAGATGTTGACTCTCACGTTGCGTTATACTTTATAGTAATCAATGCAGGGAGGTCATCACGATGAAAATGAAGGTGAAAGAAGTCGCCGATTTAGTTGGAATTAGTGTGCGCACACTACATCATTACGATGACATCGGATTATTGACACCGGGTGAGGTAACAGATTCTGGTTATCGTTTATACTCCGATGAAAATCTTGCGACGTTACAGCAAATCCTATTTTTTAAAGAGCTTGGCTTCCCTTTAAAAAAAGATCAAAGAAATCGTCAGTTGTCCATCGTTTGAGCGTCGGGAAGCGTTGGAGCTCCATCAGAAAATGCTGCTAGAGAAACGCGGCCGCATCGATAAAATGCTTGCGACAATCAATAAGACGATTCAACACATGGAAGGAGAGATTGAAATGTCGAACAAAGAAAAGTTCGACGGGTTTGACTTCAGTCATAATCCATACGAGCAAGAAGCGCGTGAACGTTGGGGAGATAAAGCAGTAGACAATGCGAACTTTAAAATTGGGAACCTGTCTAAAGATGAACAGAATGCTTTAGCTCAAGAATCGGATGCAATATATATAAAGCTTTCAGCTCTTCGTCATGATTCACCTGAATCATTGGAAGCACAAGCAGCTATTAAAGAATGGTATGACTTTTTAGGCAAAAACTTCGGCAATTACTCACTAGAAGCGTTTAGTGGATTAGGTCAAATGTACGTCGATGATCATCGCTTTACTCAAAACATCGATAAGTACGGTGAAGGTTTAGCAAAATTCATGCGAGATGCGATGGCTATCTATGCAGACAAAAACAAAAAGTAGTTTTTTACATCGGGGTATGGCTATTGGCCATGCCCCTTTTAACATCTTCTTGTGAAAAGGGGCATAAGAACAATCATCTCCCGGAAACAAAAATTCTTTTTTTATTTTTGTCACACTTCGCCTCCCTTGCCCGTCATACGTGTACAACAACGGGAAGGGATGATTCAGATGAAAAATTATGATGTGGCGGTTATTGGTGGTGGAGTAGCTGGTTTAACGGCGGCAATTTACGCAGCAAAGGCGGGAAAACAAACGGTACTCCTTGAGAAGCAGGAGTGTTTAGACGGCCGGGCGATTACCAACAAGAAACAGGGGGCTTACTTTAATTTAGGCGGGCATGCTTGGAGATGCTTATGGAACCTTCCGCGAATTAGGCTTGAGCTTGTAAGAACATAAACCGACAATCGATGCTTATGGAATCTGGAAAGGAAAACTAAGCACGTTGCCGATGGGGATTAAATCGTTATTCAGTACTCCTCTCTTATCTTGGAAAGGAAAGATGGTGCTTGTAGGCTTGCTGGTCTGTTCAAGTTAGGGAAATTGGACACCCATCTGTATGATCAGATCAGTCTCCGAGAATGGCTCGAAGGAAATGTGCGCGATCCGATGGTACGGAATATATTCTACTCGCTGCTACGTACAACAAGTTATATGGTGGCGCCTGACCTGCAAGTGGCTGGTCCCGTCCTCAAACAACATAACCATTCGATCAGAGGTGTATTGTATCTGGAGCGGGGCTAGAGACCATGGTAGATGAACTATGGGACAAAGCAACCGCTGCTGGAGTAGACTTTTTAAAGAAAAAGAATGTGACCTCTATCGAGCATCACAACGGAATCGTACAACAAGTGCTCTGCAAAGACGGAACGGAAGTAAAGGCGAGAAACGTCATCATTACAACTCCACCAAAACGTACAACTATCGAAATGGCAGAGAGGCCGTTTTTTTGTTATTGTTTCTTCCCCGAACCTTAAAGGGATATAAAGCATGTTACGTACCCCCTTCATTTCGTTTTAACTCTTAATTTTCACCACAGTCGAGTTCCAAAAGAGTCCTTACCTCGTATTACTTTTCCAAATTATCCTGTTTGAAGCACAATTGAAATAGCTTGATGTTCCATGTCAGGTATGCCTATAATTTTATTATGATTGTCCTGAATGATGAAGCTAGATTGACCTATTGGAAGTAAGGTGTGCACAAAAAAGGTAATCGTTGCTAAACGACGGTTTTCTAAATAAAGGACTTTTAAAATAAAGTAGTGCCTAAATGATAGAACTAGTACATTTAAACGAAAAAGGGGTGCGAGCGTATTGATCTTTGAAGCATATACTCCCCGTCATATGGAATTACGAAAATATGTACAACAAATTTGGTATATATCTCAGACTGGTGACGAAGCTGTAGAAACAAACCCCAAGATGATTCCTGACGGACATTATCACATGGTCATTAATCTCAGCGCTCCTCATCTCTATATGGATAGTAGAGGTAATCTTGTAAATCCGAAAAGTAGCCACATCAATGCGAAGCAGACGGAATTTGTTACCATCCACGTAAAGGGCGAGTAGAGATTATGGGTGTTGTTTTTTATCCTTTTGGCCTCTACCCATTCCTTAATTTTCCTATGAATGAAGTAGAAGGATCAGTTCAGGACATGGAAGAGTTGATTGGAGATAGAATTGGAGAACTGGAGGAGCAGCTTGCAGCTGCTGGAGGAAGCAAGAAAGGTTTCTTATTTTAGAAAAGAGCTTACTTACATGGATGAGTTCAGCTAAGCCAATACGAAATGAGATTATGTATTCCGTAGAATGATAATTAAGCATAAAGGAACCCTTGCTCTCAAACAAATTCATGATCATGTAAATTTAAGCGAAAGATCATTTGAGAGATATTTTAAAGCTTTTATTGGCATAAGTCCGAAGCAATTCTCAGATATACAGAGAATTCATTTTTCTTTAAATCTAATGAGAGATCGTTCAGATAAGCTAGTCCATCACGCTCTACTGGCAGGGTTTTATGATCAAGCCCATTTTAACCGCTCTTTTATGAAAGCGGTAGGGTCCACTCCAAAGGAATATCTCAATAACAGAAATCTTTTGTCGGATTTATACAATAACGAGCTTCTATCATGAAGTAGTATAGAAAAGAAAATAAAAAGGGAGAGTGGAAAAACAATGAAAAAAACGTTAGGACACCTTACTATTCTAGTTAAAGATTATGATGAGGCTATAGCTTTTTATACAGAGAAAGCCGGTTTCGAGCTGCTATCAGACAATGAATTTGGCAATGGTATGCGTTGGGTTAGCATAGCCCCTTCAAAAGAAAGTGAAACGGCTATCGTACTGGTCAAGGCAGATACGGATGAGAAGCTAGCCCGAGTTGGTAATCAGTTTGCTGATCATGTAGGAATTGTTATTCAGACGGATGATTGCCGTCGCGACTATGAAGCGATGAAATCGGCTGGTGTATATTTTCTAGGTGAACCGAATGAGGTGCCTTGGGGAATCGAGGTAGTGTTTGAGGACCTTTATGGCAATCGAATCGATTTACTTCAACATAACGGCTTTTAAATGAAATGATGTCTTGCCTGTAAGGAACATGAAGTAGAGTTCTATTGCTAATTGACAGGAATAGGTCATATTTTATGGTGCGAACCCCAAGCTCACTTAAGACTCCTGAGAGGTTCGCACCTCTTGCTATATAAGGAATGATTAGTGGTAAAGTATATGGTACCATGTTGGACATATTAATTACGGCTGATCGTTTTCAGCATTTTTATCAAGTCATTCAAACCGGTTGTTTCGTCGACACAAGCTCAGGTATAAATGAGGACTTTGGTTGTGGTTTGGAACGTATATTAGATGGCATAGAAGGTTATCTTTCGTCGAAGTAAAAATATAGATAGAATATGATAGCAAGTGAGGTCTGCTTAAACGCGGTACTGTCAAACAACGGTCTTCCGATTTAAGAGCCCCATCGAGTCCGCCATAAAGATGTAATTTTCTCTCGTAATGGCGAAACACATATGCATGACTTTATCCTTGTATTCGTTCTTCGTTCCCATTGCCTGTTCATGTGTTGTCTTCGAACCCCATCGGCTCCACCATAATGAAGAAATTCGGTAAAAGTCTTTAGGAACAAGTAGGTTAACAGACCCGAAATGGCAGAAACAAAAATTCTTTTTTTTATTTTTGTCACACTTCGCATCCCTTGCCTGTCATACGTGTACAACAACGGGAAGGGACGATTCAGATGAAAAATTATGATGTGGCGGGATAGCCGGATTAACAGCGGCGATCTATGCAGCAAAGGCAGGAAAACAAACGGTACTCCTTGAGAAGCAGGAGCGCTTAGGCGGCAGCATAATCGTCCCAAGCAAAGAAAATGATTTCTGTGTTGAGCACAATTAGAAAAGTGAAGGAGGAACGCGAATGAACTTTCATACGTTAGATATGCTTTTAACTTGTAAACCCCGCTCTTTACATTTGTATTGGTTTCATAGCGAATCTTCTCATTGTTAAATGGAAATGGAATTGGCTTCTTATCCCTGTTATAGTACTTCCGGTTAGCATGTACGTCATGGTAACTTTTCAGAGTTTTGCTATTCCTCTTGGTGCTAATGCTGCATGGAGTTCAGTTTACAGCTTATTTGCATTGCTGGGTGTTGTCCTATCGAAATTGTTTGTCTTTATTGTAAAGCTAATCAAGCAAAGGTATGTGTAAAACCTATAAAAGAGTAACTACCTTTCGCATATGAAGCTTAAGATAGCTACTCGATTGTAAAATTATGAATAGATTCAGGGCAAGACTATTTTTTTCAGTTGGTAATTGCTCAATATTTCTTCATCTATAAATTCGCTATTCAATTGTTTAACATCTCCAAACCTCGAACCAACATATCTTCCTTATGCTCTAGCCCTCAGCACTGGTGATACCTGAAAAAAAATAATCAGTTTTATATGTTTTGGGTGAAAGTAAGCAAGGCAACTAATGTTATCCCTTACTATTGATCACAGCGTACAAAAAAACTCCTGATCGAAGGTCGCTGCGACATCGGATTTGAAAACGATTAAGACTATAGTCGTAGCAGGAGGTCTTAAAATTACTAAATCTATTTACTTAAAGAAAGTTTAGACAATGGAGTGATTTAAACAAACAACGTACGTGGCACAATATCATTAGAAACAAAATAACCGCTTAGACAATAAGGAGGGAAAAAGAATTGACAAAATTAAGCATCGCGATATGAAATGTATTTGGAATAATTCTCGTTTAGAGGCGGTGCGTTTTCAAATCACAGTGCTGAATCCGAACATGTATGACCACTGTACCTTCAATCGAAATTGGTGGTCTTTATGGAACCTCAAGTTACTTACATCAAAATTATTAACTATTTGGAAAGAGAATTCGAGTGAGGAATAGGTAACAAGGATTAAAAATAATGAGGAGGATAAAAGAATGAAAAGATTGAATATTGGGATAATTTTAGGGAGTACACGAAAAGGACGGCTTAGCCACAAGTAGGAAAGTGGGTAAAAGAAGTTGCCAATAAACGTGGTGATGCAAACTATGAAATCGTCGATATCGCGGAATATAAACTGCCATTTTTCGGGGAAGGGTCTGAAGATGAACCGGGATTAGTCGCGTGGTCAGATAAGCTCGCTAGCCTAGACGGTTTCGTGTTTATTGTTCAAGAATATAATCACAGCATTACAGGAGTATTAAAGAATGCTATTGATGTAGCCCGCGATGAATGGGCGAACAAAGCAGCCGGAATCGTCAGCTATGGCTCAACAGGCGGAGCTCGTGCAGCCGAACATTTACGTGGGATCTTAGGAGAACTACAAATCGCAGACGTTCGTTCACATCCAACGTTATCAATTTATACCGATTTTGTCGATTTTAAAATATTTAAGCCTGCTGAATTACACTTGCAGCAAATTAACTTAATGTTAGATCAAACGATTGCCTGGAGCCGTGTATTAAAAACATTACGTTAGCCATTTGCTTCCCTCATAATTTGGGAGGGCGAATACTCAGCGCCCTCCGGCTTCGCCTTCGTATCATGCTTCTCAGCTATAAAAGAAGTGATGCACAAGCATCGAGGGAGGAGTGGACTTTCTTTCACAAAAATTACGATGGAAGGAAATGTTCAGACGATTGCACTCGCTTAGAAACAATTAGCATATCTGTTAAAGAAGCCGATCCTAAGATCACCTGGCGTGAGTGGGAAAAAGGAGAGTGAAATAAATGACTGAACAGAAGAAATTACCGCAATGGGCGATTCACTATTTGAACTATATTCGAGTTCCGATCCAAGAGCCTTCATACGAATATTTAAAAGAAATTTGCACAGCCCATTTACAGCGTATTCCGTTCGAAAATATTAGTACAATGTTGCATTTCAAGGAATATCACAGGAAAGGCAAGCTCGAACCGGATGTAGGGAGGTTTGTCAAGCAGCTCGTTCAGCAGCACATGGGCGGAACGTGTTATATGATTAACAGCAGTCTCCATCAGCTGTTGGAGCAACTCGGCTTCCGTAGTCGCTACGCTTTCCTTGGCGGCGGCCATGTCGCCTTGCTCGTCCATCTTCCGAATGAAAAGGAAGAAGTGTACATCGATTGTGGCAACGGCGCGCCATTTTTCGAGCCGGTGCGACTCGAAACCGATCACAATAATGTCTCACAGTATGGTGATATAGAAGTAAAATTGCGTCCAGGAGATGGACCGGGAACGTATACGTATTACAGGTATGTAGACGGTAAATTACTCACTGATTTGATTTGGTCTTTCGACATAAAGAAAACGTATCAGTTTGAAGATTTTCAATCCGCGATAAAAAAGTATTTTCAGCCCAATGACTTATTTACATCCAATTTGCGCTGCCAAATTTGGCAATTAGAGCAACAACGTTCGCTCTCATTGGTCAATAATATATTGAGTATCCGGGATATCGACGGAAAGGTAGAAAAGCGGATATTAAACGATAAGTACGAGCTTAAAGACGTGATCGATCATGAATTTAACCTTCCTAAACTACCAGTAGAAGAAGCGTTAGCAGTCCTTCAAGAACTCGACATTGACATATTCAACAAATAAACGATTTCTTGCTGCAGCATTGTGAACCGAGCATAGGAATTCAGGCGTTTCTTTCCTTAAGGAGAGGGCGTCTATTCTTTTTTTTCGTCGCTGGAGTTACACAAAAGTTGAAAAAGCCACGAGTTTTTTGGAATGGGCAAAATGTTCATTATCCCAATTTCAGAATCGGAATTGTAAGAACTCGACCGTGTGCGAGCAGCCGCTTCTAGTTATTGTACAGCGTTCTCTATCGTCCGCATTTGGCTACGTTGCCAAATAACTCTTCTAGTCATAACCGTTTCAAGTGTAGAGAATTCCAAAAGCAAATGATTACGATACACCGGCCTAATACCTTTATATAATAGTTTGGAAATTGGAAACAGTTGATTAAGCACAGCTAGAAACTTGAGTTTACCTAGATCACGTACATGATTTATGTTGCCTGACTAAGTGTAGAGATACACCAGACGATCCTTATTCTAATGATGTGACTCCAGCTCTCCTTGTCATACAACTCACTTAATTGTGCTGCATACTGCAGCGATCATTGACAATAAATTTAGACCTTAAGCGAGCCGCGGAACCCTCTAGCAGCATAGTAAGAGGACGCACCGTTGTGATACAAGAAGACGTGCCCGAAACGAAAATCGCAAAAAAAGGGCACCGCCGAGTTCTCTAATATTAGGAGGTGTTTGCACCCAACTCGACGTTTTCATATCGAAATCTTCAAGCTCCTGCAACGCTCGATATTGTTCTTCCGTTAAAAGTTCAATTCCCATGGAAGCTGCCATATCAATCGCGTTATTTTCTGGTTTATTTTTTTTCCTAGACTCCAGCCCTTCACGGTCGTAACAAACACTTCTGCGACCTGTAGGACTTTCCGTTGAACAATCATAAAATATATATTCGCCTGTCTTTTTATCATAACCAACAACATCTGGTTCACCGCCAGTTCTCTCCATTTCGTTGAGCGACCACAGTTTTTCAGTATTAGCAGTCAGCCTTGCTTGAACCTGAATCCATTCAAGATCTGTATGGCGGTTCATGTTATTCTCAAAACGGGCTTTCAATGCGCTAAGTAATTCTTCGCGTTGGTCTAGCGATAACTCCTTTTTATTGCTGCTCATTGTCATGTTAACCTCCTCTTTAAAAATAGAAATCATTAAATTGGTTTCCTTTTTTTTAAGCCTATCTTAATTTTTCCTAAAGGCAACTATTTTTTCGAAATGGCATGTGACGTCTTGTACTACGATACCCATGATCCTAAGGGAAGATTCTTCGCAATTCAGTCCAATACATTTCATAGCCCGCTTCTTCTCTAGAATACACCTATTGAATAGGGTTGAAAAGTAATAATCAAGGATACTGTTTTATTTCAACCGTGGGTAATCTAATAATGCTTTCGGTTAGAAAATACGGGAAATGTTCTTTCTAAAGACATTTAACTTCTAAACGGACCAAGGAGGGGTTCACGCTGCAAGGAAAATAATGGGACGACCGATTTTGGATGTCCGATAATGTTGAGCGCTGCTATGATTCTAAAAGCCAATAAGACGATCCCCTTAAATGGGATCGCCTTATAAATCTAGGTATACACTGTTTCAACGAACGTTTTTTTTCTAGCCTTAGTCCATTTGACGAAAGGACTTGCTCCTCCAAACCAGCAAGAGGCTGAGTACGAGACCTGCTCCTCCTGAGATTGCCAGAACGGTTTGAATCGGCATAGCTATCGCAATGAGGATGGAAATAAGTCCAAACGCTATCGGTTCAAACCGCTTGAGGCGAGGGAAACTATACTCATCACACGACCGAGTTTATCTTTGTCTGTTTTTTCCTGAATCATCGTCATCGTAGGCAAATAGGCGAATATCAATACGAAACCAGTTAATGCGGCTAGCAGGACGAGCAGTGAAAATACCTCTAATTGACTAAATATAATAAGCAGAACAAAGCTAAGAGTTAACGAAGTAAATACGAGCCGTCCACGCTTTTTCTTCACATTCCAGGCGACAAAGAGAATACTCGCTATAAATGTTCCTATAGATAGTCCTCCTTCAAGTATACTGAGCTCGAGCGGCCTTCCCCCAAGAACATCTACGATGATAGGAAAGCTCATCATTATAGGGCCAAGCATGAACAGGTTAAAAATTACAATAGAAAATGTACCTGTTCGATGGATAGGGGATCGCCAAACGTATCGTAAGCCTTCTTGCAAATCCTGCATCGCACTTTGTTTCTTATCGGAGCGCTCTGCCTTTGGGTCTTGTATGAAAGGGGGAAAGACAAAGACAGCCGAAAGGAAAATCAACAAGGTCGAAGCGGAAAAAGTAAGAGTGAAATCACCCACGGTTAATAAAACTCCTGCTACCAACGGTCCGACAATAAACATTAATTCGGTCGACCCCTGAAACAACGAATTGGCTCGCTGGAGCTGTTCCTCCTTGACAATGATCGGGATTAATGACGATACAGCAGGATAAAAGAACGCATCAAGAAAGCCAAACAAAACCGCAATGACGATTAACGATGTTACATTTAACCAGTCATTTGCAAAAAGAACAACCATGGCAATCATAATGACCGCCTGCAACAGGTTGGTCACGAACATGATCAAGGATTTACGGATTTTGTCAGCCAATATACCACCATAAATCATCATAATCACCCGTGGTATAGACATCGACATGAGCACAATCCCTAAAATAGCCGGTTGATTCAACACATCGACGATAAACCAGGAGATGGACAAAAAGAACATTGAAAAGCCAAGCATCGCAAATAACCCTGCTACCCAAACAAATACGAACGAATGATTTCTTAATAATGTGCCTTTCGGAATGTACTTATTCATTATACTTCCCTCCATTGGCCTTCAAGAAGCTTCGCGGGGGCTTTCCTGCCCTCCAAACGTCCTTTAAGCTGCCGTATATTTTGGGCCATTGTGCTTTCACTCACATATAAATTACTAGCATAAATGGCTTGTTCAGCAGCTTCCGTCAAGTTGAATGCTACCCCTTGAAGGTCTCCCAGCTTAGCAAAAGCTTTCTTTTTACCTGTCATACTTATACCTTCAAAATATTTGTGAACAATCTGAGGGTTATTCTGTTTACTCGAAATCTCTAGAACTGTCTTTAGAGAACTTTCTCTATGGGAAAGGTTCATTTGAATGAATGACATCGTCTCTCTCCTCCTATGTTAAATCAACTTGATAGTTCTAATTTTAAAGATTTGGCATACGAACACATCGTTCCAATGTCCAGATTACGTATACTGGAATGGTCATATATAAACTTAGACCTCTTTCTACGACCATCGTCTGAGCTAGCTACTCAAGGCAAGCCCCTTCTACCATTGAATGACTTAAAAATGCAATATCTTGATTCATTTGAGGTTTTTCTGTAAAAAAATCAAGGAAAATGAATTAGCGATTGACTATGCTAGGAAATTGGGAGTGGAAAGTTCTAACTAGAAAAGGAGAGGAGGAATGACTTGAAAAATAGCTGGTAACTTACTTTTTTTGAAAGGGAGAGGGCAAATGGTAAAGCGAACGTATACAAAGAATGTATGTACGATCCTTATTTTGAGCTTGATCAGCAGTTTCTTGCTATTTAATGTAGCTGAAGTTGCTGCAGAAGGCATAGAAGAAGAGCAGACAGTCCAACAAATATTGTATATTTCTCCAACTGGGGATGACAATCACCCAGGAACAGAGGAAGAGCCTTTAGCAAGTATTCCAAGAGCAAAGGAAATCATCAGGGAGATAAATACCGATATGACCGGTGATATTATCGTTTATTTGCGTGAAGGAACGTATGTACTCGATGAAGCAGTGGTATTTGATGAAAGAGATTCCGGTCAGAATGGGTTTAACGTTATTTATCAAGCTTATCCGGGAGAAAAACCGGTTATCAGTGGTGGACAATCGATTACGGAGTGGGAGCTGCACGATCAAGATAAACAAATTTATAAAGCCAACGTTGGTGATTTGCAAACTAGGCAGTTGTATGTCAATGGAGAGAGGGCAACTAGAGCAAGGGGAGAGGGCGCTCTTCTTAGCGACGTAACGACCAATGATACTGGCCATACGACTTCATACACAGACATTTCGAAGTGGGAAAACATTCAGGATGTAGAATTTGTGTATCAGGTCATTTGGACACAGCCGCGAAATTTAGTTGAATCGGTAGAGGTCGTGTCAGGGGAGGCGCAAATTACGATGCAGCAGCCGAGCTGGCATTATAATCGCAACAAAGGGATGACTTCGACGAATGAAGGCCCTGTATGGATTGAAAATGCATACGAGCTGCTGGACGAGCCGGGCGAATGGTATTTAGATCGAACAAACGGTGACATGTATTACATTCCACACCCGGACGAAGACATGGCTAAGGCGGAAGTGGTTGCACCGGTGCTGGAGCAATTACTAGCGCTTGAGGGAAGCCTTGATAATCCTGTGAAAAATTTGAGCATAGAAGGGCTCACGTTTTCTTTTGCGGGCTGGCTCCAAGCAAGCTATAGCGAAAATGAAAGCGATTACGGAGGGCATCCTGATATCCAAGCTAATTTTCTAAGGTTATGTGAGCCAGGAATGGATTTAGAAATCTGCCCACAGGTTGTTAATTCAGGTCATATTACCGTAAAACACGCTGAAAATATTACCTTTAAAGAAAATACGTTCACAAAACTCGGTCAGGCCGGTCTCGATATAATGGCTGGAAGTAACCAAATTGATATCATCGGCAACCATTTTTACGATTTGTCTGGAAGCGGCATTCAAATTGGAGAGGTTGACTGGGCTGACGGTTCCTACGAATTTGACGGAGGACCGAATCATACGAATCAGCCATATAATACCGAGCATTATAACCCCGAGGATGAGAGAAAAATTATCCGGGATGTTCGGGTCACAAACAATTATATCCACGACATAGGGGTAGAATATGCTTCGGCTGTCGGAATATTTGCAGGATTCCCACAAAACCTGCTTATTGAGCATAACGAGATTTCTGATGTTCCGTATTCGGGAATTAGTGTAGGCTGGGGATGGGGAAGGCAAGAACCGAATGTGGCTCAAAATAACCAAATTCTCAATAACTATATTCATCATTCGATGACAGTCCTTCATGATGGAGCACCGATCTATACGTTAGGAGTTCAACCCGATTCAGCGATTCGCGGTAATTATATTGTTGATGCTGGACAATCCTATGGCTCGATTTATCCAGACGAATGGACACATTATTATACCATTACTGAGAATGTGATAGATGAACCGGGATTGCCGTGCTGCACGCCCATAAAGCACACCATAATACGATCACTCATAATTTTGTGAATTCAGAGAACACGTCACTTCCGGGAAGCACCAACAATACGATCGAGCATAATACGCTAGTCGAGGGGAATCAATGGCCACAGGAAGCATTTGAGATTATGAATCGAGCCGGACTAGAGGACGAGTATCAGGATTTACTTCCCGCTTCAGCGAATATACAATTTGACAATTTAGAATTAATTACAGAGGAGACAGTGAGTGAGTTCGGAGTTCGTATCAATCAGGTCAGAGGCATTTCAAAGGATACGGAGCTACAGTACTTTATTGATGGTGGAGAGCACCTCGCTGATCTTGTAATCGAATACGGGGAAGACGGTCAAACGGTTACGACAGACGAAGAGGGACGAGCCTTGCTCGGGGAACCTGTTACGCTAGCGGATATTCCTGATTTAGGAACAAGCCAAGGCGTAACCATACCGTTGAGGCTCTCGGCTCCTTCTGGATTTCACCAAATTACGTTTGGGCTCAACATTCCTGGAGAAAATGTCACGTTAGCTGATGAAGTCGGAGTGCTGATCAATTTAACTGGTCAACATCCTGTTTTCGAGGAAGATTTTGAAGCCGATGAAATCGGCCAAACTCCTGAGGGTTGGGAGTATAATGCCGATTTGGGTCAGGCGACGATCGCGGAAAGAGAAAATGCTGACGGAGAATTGACAAAAGTATTGCAAGTTGAGAAAAAAAGATTCCACCCAAAGCTCTTTGTTGATAACGAAAGGCTTTCCTGAAGTAACCGGGCCAACGGTCGTTCGCGTCATGATGTTAGCCGAGCAAGCAAATGCAGCCGGTTATTTGAAGGTAAGAGATCATACAGGAACGAGCTTGGCGGAAATTAATTTGCACCTTGACGGCACTATTACGATTGACCGTGGTGGTGGCATGGATTCCGTGCAACCGTATGAACAAGACAAATGGGTTGAGTTAACGCTAGTGTTTAATACGGATCATAACCAATTTGATTTGTATATTGACGGAGAACTGAAGCGTTCTGCAGTTCCATTTCGAAATTCGGGAAATACGGTGGGACAATTCGTCATCGGGACTTTCTCAGGCAGCACAGGTGTTTTTGCTTATGATGATTTTCAAGTGTACGCTGCTCAAGGGGACCAACCTGCACATTTGCAGGAAGTCGTTTTATCACCAGAAGCTCAGCACTTGCAGCCAGGTGAGTCAACCGAGCTTGCCTTGCGCGGGACAATGTCAAATGGTCAGCCTGCCGACTTGACAGATGCAGAGGTCGTTTTTGCAAGCAACGAGCCGGAGCTGACGGAGTTCGATGTGCAACAAGGTCAGCTCAAATTGACGGATCAAGTTTTGGATGTCCGTTCATTTGAAGTATGGGCAGAAGTCACGCTGAACGGCATCACGGTTACATCCGCTTCATCTGACTTTACAGTTGAGATTAACCTCTCGGTCATACGCGAGGTTCTCGATTATTTCAAGGAGCGCGAAGACGTGCAAACCGCGCTATATCAACAATTGAGCAATCGGCTCGATCAAGCTGAACACCATAAAGCTCAAGGGCGAAATAAGCAGGTGTTAAAGCATCTCGAGGATTTTCAGAAGCATTTGCACAATCAGGCAATGCAAAAATTTATCTCAGCAGATGCGAAGGATTTGCTTGATGCTGATGCAAAGGCTCTTTTAACTGAATGGGGCTGAGGATGAACCGTAGATAATTTTTAAAGGTATAGCGAAAGAAAATCAAGGAATCGAAAAGAAAAACGAGCTATTCTGAGAGGGAACAAGAAATAAAAAAAGGGGGGATTGATTCATGAAGATGAAATCAAAATGTTTACTTTTATTGATCTTTGCTTTATCCGCACTCATTATCGGCTGTTCGAGTGAAGGTTCGTCAGAGCAGTCTGCTTCTGATAACGGCTCTGATGCCAATGGCTCTGCTTCCGTACAGCTTACGCTTGCCCACGGTTGGACGGGAGAAGTCCCTATGGCCGAAGCTTTTGAGCCTGGCGTCGAAAAGTTCATTGGGGAAAACGAACATATCGATTTGACGGTGGAAACAGCGCCAGGCAATGCCATCAGGGATAAAATTGTGACGGATATGGCGGCAAACAACGCACCGGATGTTTTTTTGCATTGGGGCATAAGAGATACAGAGCGGTATATAGCAAACGATAAATTAGCGGATTTAACAGAGATGATAAACGATGATCCGGATATGGCAGAGCTATATATCGATAACGCGTATGCGGCCTCTACTTTTCAAGGAAAAATTTATGGGTTGCCGATCGAAGCTTACAATATTCCTTTCGTGGTCAATACAGACATGTTTGCCGAGCACGATGTGAAAATACCAGAGACAATCGACGAATTAAAGGAAGCCGTTCAATTTTTTTTGAAGGAGAGGGATTTATTCCGATTGCTGCTAATGATGTGTCGATTCGTTATGTCATTATGAGCTTAAGTGATCAGCTTCATGCTGGAAATGCCGAAGAGCACTTGCTCGGACGTACTCCTTTTGGCGATGAACTACTTGAAGCTGTACAGTTGGTAGAGGAACTGCAAGAAATGAAGGCGTTTCCTGAAGGGAAAGAGACGATGGAGACGCTCCAAGCATTGGAGCTATTCAACTCAGGGAACTCGCCAATGTACTTTCAGCATAGCTGGACGATGGGCGAAGTAGATGAAAGCCTTTCCGATAGCGTTGAAGTCATTCCGTTTCCTTCTGCCACGCAAGACGGACTTGGGTATATGACTACTGGTGTCGGATATTTTGTCTATATGAGTCAGGATGCATTTGATGATGAAAACAAAAGGGAAGCCGCTTGGGAGCTGATGAAATATTTGGCAGGTCCAGACGTCGCCAAAGATCTCGTGGAACTCGCATCCAACCCGAGTCCGGTTCAAACCGATTATGACTTTTCTAAGGTTCCTCCAGCAGTAGCTTCCGCATTGGAGCTACAGCAATCGGTTGATGTCACGACGCCGATGTACCAAGACTTGCTGTCGCTAGATGCAGCGAGAGATTTCGAAGAGCTTGTTGTGCAACTAGGCTTAGGGGAAATAGCAGCTGAGGAATTTGTCAATCGATTAAATGAGACAATTTCAGAGCATCCAAACAATGCCTATGAATAAAAGATGTTAATAACGGCTTCACCAAGTCGAGGCTTGGTGAAGCCAATTTTCTTTAGAGGGAGGGGAGAGCGCAATGGAGATGCAAAAACAAAAAAGATTGGTCATCGTTATCTTTACGGCACCTGTTATTTTGTTATATACGTATTTCTTTGTCAGCCCAATCGGTGAAGTTTTTTTACTACAGCTTATTCGAATGGGATGCGATCTCAGAAAAGAACTTTGTGTTCATGCAAAACTATGTCGAGCTGTTAAAGGATCCGGTCTTTTACAAATCCTTATTTAATACGATTTATTTATTGATTTTATTAGTATTTATTCAAATACCGATTGCATTAATACTTGCTTACCTTTTGTTTACTGAAGTGAAAGGGTTTAAGTTTTTGCGTACCGTTTATTTCGTTCCGGTGATCATTTCTACGGTTGCGATTGCCTTAATGTTTTATTTTATTTATGAAACGAATTTCGGTATTCTTAATTCCTTGTTAAGAGCGATTGGATTAGGGCATTTGACCCAGAGCTGGCTTCAGGAGACATCCACTGCGATGACAGCTGTTTCCATGCCGCTAGTATGGTCACAGGTCGGCTTAATGATGATTATATTACTGGCCGGCTTGCAAGGAGTGCCTAGAGAAGTGCTCGAAGCCGCCGAAATAGATGGAGCAAACGCATGGCAAAAGTTAACTCGTGTCATCGTCCCTATGATTTCTAATATTATCGTGATTTGTTTAGTTTTAGCGATCACGAATGCTTTTAAGCAGTTCGATTTTGTCTTGATTTTGACGGAGGGCGGACCGTCACATCGAACGGAAGTAACAGGAACCTATATGTATAACGAGGGGTTCAGAAGGTTGAATTACGGATTTGGAAGTGCCATTGCGATGAGCATCATGTGTATAGCCATTGCCATCACGCTGATCGTCAAAGGCCTCACTTCAAGGAAAGAGTAGGAGGAGAGCAAGCATGAAAGAAAAAACAGAACCAAAATTGCTTAACGTTGAGCCTTCTGTTCATTCAGGGCGTGAGCAAAAGCTTCGAAAAACCATTGTATTTATAACGAAATACGGCTTTCTATGGGGTTATGCCTTACTCTCCTTAGCTTTATTTGCTTGGGTATTTATTAGCTCTTTTAAGTCCAATCGAGAAATATTCGCAAATCCTTTCTCCTTACCAGAGTCTTTTGCCTTGGACAATTACGTGAGAGCTTGGAGCTCCGCCAATATCGGCTCTTATTTTTGGAATAGTTTAATCGTAGCCATTGCAGTTGTCGTCTTTACATTAATTCTGGCCTCTATGGTTTCATATGTTATCGCACGCTTTACTTTTCGTGGGAATTCATTGCTGTGGGCTTTCTTTGCTTTAGGACTTGCTGTCCCGATGCAGGCACTGTTACTGCCTACCTTTTTAAAAATGAGCAATCTAGGGCTGCGCGACAGTTTATGGGCTTTAATCATTGTGTACACAGTATTTGGGCTTCCTAGAGCTGTTTTTTTTACTAGTCGGCTTTATGAAGCTTATTCCTAAAGAATTAGAAGAAGCTGCAATCATTGATGGATGCAGCTATTGGAGGATTTTCTTCTCTATTATTTTGCCTATTAGTAAACCGGCCTTGGCTACGCTTGCATCCTAGACTTTATCGGTGCTTGGAATGAATATATCTTTGCGACCGTTTTAATTGCCACCGATCAATGGCGGACTTTACCGCTTGGCCTTGCAAACTTTCAAGGCGAATATTCAAGCGAATATGGCTTAATCAGCGCAGGAATTGTCATTACAATTATTCCAGTCGTTTTGGTTTATATATTTTTCCAAAACCAAATTGTGAAAGGAATGACGGCTGGCTCTGTTAAAGGTTAATCTAAGCGGAGCCGATGTCATTACTTGAAAACGTGAGCATCAATACTTTGATCATGATAAAAGTGAAGAGCATCGGAAGCACAGGGCAAGGGGCGAGTTCGTTTCAGTTTTAATCCTGAATTAGGGGGAATTTGCCCCCACCTATGCTCCTCTTCGCTTTAGGTAGGGAGAGAGAAGTAATGCTCCTAACTAAGCTTAATTATTTCTCATTTGTTTTTCGATTCGATCTAGCTCACATCGCGGGAGATCGTCATTTAAGCCATACTTATTCATAAATTCAATTATGTTCTTCCATTCCTGTGCGCAATCGTCAAGACGCTGCTCTCGCTCAAGCAAGAATGCTCGGCTAAATCGCCCATCAACAAGCTGTGGATCGAGAGTGGCGGACTTTTCCCATGCCATTAACGCTTCCTCTATGTGACCGAAGCGTGCATGGATTTCACCACCGAAGTAAGTCAGCAAAGCATGAACTGGGAAAAGCTTGATTCCTGCCTGAAATACTTTCTTTGCCTCATGAATTTGATCTACTTGAAGATAGCATTGAACTAAAAAGCAATAGTTTTTTGGCTCCTCTGGCGACTCACCTATCTGATTCTTGTAGAACTCAATAGATTTATGAGCCTCAAAAAGCTGTCCACGAACTTGAATTAGTTGGGCGTGTAATTTATCGCTTATCCAAGAATATTTTTCCTTACTTAAATCACTTTCTATCCCTTTTTGATAGCATTTGGCCGCTTCGCGTAGCAATCGTTTGGCTTCAGCTGTAGCAAATATCCGTAAGAATGTAAATATTCGGGATGATCCGGCTGTTTGGCCAAGGCTTCCTCATACCTTTTAACAGCTTCCATCCAGGTTGATTCGTCATACTGATTTTCAACTTGTTCCAGTAATTTGGATTTTTCGTCGTTTTCCCATTTAAGGTTAAAGTCATTTGATTGCATTGATCTATCACGCTCCATGCTTTAAAATATGGTGTTTCACACCATCCTTATTTCAGCAAACAATCTCCTTGAGGGGAAGGGGTTCCATCGAGTTCCTGAAGCAGCCGATCAGCAATGTTTCGAGCGACTTTTTTTTCTAATTTCTTCCCACACATCAGGAGTATTTTGAGTGAGCTCATCTTTTAGCTCGAAGATTAACGGTCTATTCTTCATGTTTATCATCTCCTAACATTTCAGCTAATCGAGACAGGCTTTGACGATATTTCCATCGTACTGTTCCGGCAGGAATACTAAGCAATACGCTAATTTCAGCATGTTTAAGTCCTGCCACTAAGTAGAGGACGACGATCTGTCTTTCAGCCTCTCCCAGTCGGAGAAGCGCTTCGGTTAGCTCTAATCTCTGTACAACTAAGGACTCGATAGTGTTATATGATTCGTTCATTACACCGCTAATTTGTTTTTTTTCTCGTCGTAAAACATCATAAGCCAAATTCCGTGCGATAGATGCAATCCACGCTTTCAGGTTTGTTCCCGTTTGATAGGTTTCCGCCTTTTCATAGACTCTTAGGAAGGTTTCTTGAAGAATATCTTCGGCAACCGTATGATTTCTTACTATTGCAAGTGCTAATGAATATACAATATAACGAAACTCCTCATACAACGTTTCAAGCGCTGCTACATCTCCTTCAGCAACAGCGTCCATCGCGTCATTATAATTCATTGTACACCTCCTTCATAAGTATAACGTTTTGCTGCTTTATTTTGTTGGAGGCATCGCGTTCCTTGTTCGTCTTTCCATCGCTTTTCAGCTCCTCAGAGTATAAGTTAATGTCCAGTGACACAATAAAAAAATGAAATAGTAGACTGTTGCCCACAAAAATGATAAACTAACATTTGTTTAGTAAATATATAAATAAAAGGAGAGAAACCAATGGCGACTGATTTTTATCAAGCAATTAAAGACAGGCGTTCCTATTATGCCATTAGCAAAGAGAGCGTGATTTCCGATCAAAGAATTGAAGAATTAGTCGAATTTGCGGTAAAGCATACCCCATCTTCGTTTAATTCCCAAACCTCACGAGTACTAATCTTGCTTAAGGAACAGCATGATAAGTTTTGGGAGCTTACTACGGAAACGTTGAAAAAAAATCGTCCCTGCTGACAATTTTGCGCCAACTCAAGAAAAGATGGATGCTTTTAAAAATGGTTACGGAACGATTCTTTTCTTCGAGGATCAAGATGGTGTTGCGGCTCTACAAAAGGATTTTGCTTTGTACGCAGACAATTTCCCAATCTGGTCAAACCAATCTTCCGGTATGCTTCAACTTGTTATTTGGACGGCTCTTAAACAAGAAGGGCTAGGTGCTTCCTTGCAGCATTACAACTCTCTTATCGACGAGCAGGTGAAAGCAGAGTGGGGAGTCCCCGCTAATTGGAAGCTGTTGGCGCAAATGCCATTCGGCAAGCCAGTCGCTGAGCCAGGAGAAAAAGAATTTAATTTGGAAAACCGGATAAAGGTTGCGAAATAATCGACAAAAGGATACAGTCCCAGCGCTTGTATAAAGGCTGGGACTGTATTTTTGTCGAATGAAGCGCAATTTAAAAGCGATTTCAGCCTAAATCTGTCATATCCTGCGCTCACCCGGGAAATAGTAAAATCCTTTTCCCGAAAAGTTAAAAGCATGGTACACTAAAGGAGGAGGGAAGACGATGCTGATTGATGCCCATATTCACTTGGAGCAATACAATTTGACGGAAGCTATGCTCGAGGATTGGCGTGCGGCTGGTGTAGCTGGAGTAGTTGCCGTTTCTACGGATTTAGCATCCTCCTATCGAACCTTGGAGCTCCAGCAAAAGCATCCGAATTTTGTTTATGCAGCTATTGGCTTTCACCCCGAATTCCCATTACCTTCTGACCGTGATTTTCTTGAATGGTGCAGACTTCTCAAAGCAGAGGCCGATAAAATTAGTGCCATTGGCGAAGTTGGTTTGCCTCATTATTCTCTTCCCACACTCTCTGAGCCATTTGAGGCCTATCAGGAATTTCTTTCCCGTTGTCTGTCCATTGCAAAAGCAAACAAGCTTCCGGTTGCCCTCCATGCAGTGCATGATAAAGCGGTACTCGCACTGAAACTGTTAAAAAAGCATCACATCAGAAACTCGCACTTCCATTGGCTAAAGGCGCCCGAGAACGTGGTCGAACATATTATTGCTAATGGCAGCTACGTTTCAGTTACTCCCGAAGTTTGTTATCGCCAGCGTGATCAGGAGCTTATTAAGGCAGTGCTACATCCCAGCTCTTGATTGAGACGGATGGCCCTTGGACGTTTGAGCATAATTTTGCTGGCCGGTTCACGACACCGAAATTCCTTCCTGATGTTTTAAGAAAGGTTGCAGAGATTAAAGGCACCGATGAAAACGAATTGAAAAGAACTCTAGCGAAAACACGAGAAGGTGTTACAAGCTACAGGGAATAGGGTGAGGGGATTGTGAAAAACATTGCTTTAGTGACAGGAACAAACAGCGGATTTGGCTATTACGCAGGCATGAGGGATTTAAACAAGCAAGCGGAGCTCTTAGCAGCAGCAAAAAAAGCAAGGTGTACGTCAACACATTGAAATCGTTGAATTGGATGTGACTAACGAAGCGCATATTGAAACAGTTCAAACAAACATCGTTGAACAGTTTGGAAAATTGGACCTTTTGGTTAATAATGCCGGCTACAGTCTTGGCGGAATGACAGAAGGCGTTGCGCTTCCTGACTGGAAGGCGCAAATGGATACGAATTTATTTGGCGTGATTGCCGTAACTAAAGCTTTTTTTACCTTTGATGAGAGCCCATCGAAACGGCAAAATTATAAACATTAGTAGTGTTAGTGGCTGTTTCGGCTTTCCCGGTCTGGCACCGTACGTCACGTCTAAATACGCATTGGAAGGCTTTACAGAATCCTTGCGATTCGAGTTGCTACCTCATAACATTCAGGTCATTTTAATTCAACCGGGCTCCTATCATACAAAGATTTGGGAGAAAGGGCTTGCTGCCGTATCTCGGAAACAGGCAATACCAGAATATAATAAACAAATGAATACTCTTTATAAGAAGGCTGAAGAAGCACAAGCAGGGGCAGCTGATCCACGGGACGTTTCTGAACTCATTGTTCAGCTGAGCAAAAAAAGAAAAACGAAGCTTCGATATCCAGTTGGAAAAGGGGTACGATTGCTCATTTTTTTTAAAAGCGGTCATCCCTTGGCCTTTGCTTGAGGCTTTCATAACAAAAAGAATGTAGTATGAAGGAGGAAAAGCAATGTCGTTTACGTTTAAAGCGGTCGATCATGTTCAGCTAGCTGCTCCAGCAGGTAGTGAAGAAAAGGCAAGAGCATTTTTTTTCCACAACCTTAGGATTTCGCGAAATTGAGAAGCCGGAGTCCTTAAAAAAGAACGGTGGGGTTTGGTTTCAGTCTGGCAGTATTCAGCTTCACATTGGAATTCAGAAGGATTTCACCCCAGCGAAAAAAAGCTCATCCTGCCTTTGAAATTAATGGCTTGGAAAAGCTAAAACAGCACTTGCAAGCTACGGGAATTGATTATACCGATGATGACAGGCTACCTGGTGCCAATCGCTGCTACGTTTCTGACCCTTTCGGCAACCGAATCGAATTGCTAGAGTGGCAAGAGTAGACGCTAGTAAGGGAAGGCGACAGGAGAAGAATTTCCAATAGAAAAGGAAGCCAAATGAAAAAATTACTGATTTTTACTTATCTTCAAGCAATTTCTTGTATTTTTCCAGTGATTATTTTTGCAGCATTGGCTATCTCACAGTATGTTGTTATTCCATTTATCCCAAGATACGATTTCATTCTTATCGTTTGTATTTTAGCTCAAATTGTGTTGATTTGGACGAAATTGGAAACCTACGACGAGTTAAAGGTCATTTGTGTCTTTCACTTGATTGGACTCGCATTAGAGCTGTTTAAAACGCAGATGCTCCTGGTCTTATCCAGAGCCAGCCTATACAAAAGTTTTCGAAGTTCCGTTGTACAGTGGCTTCATGTATGCGAGTGTGGCTAGCTATATTTGCCAAATTTGGCGACGCTTGAATCTACAAATGATTCGTTGGCCACGAGGATGGACAACAGTCACCATTTGCTTGCTCATTTATTTTAACTTTTTTTACGCATCATTTTATTTACGATTTCCGCTGGGTGCTAACGGTTTTGTTGTTTCTTATTTTCCTTCGCACGTTTGTTCACTATGATCTCGGCGGTAAAACGTTTAAAATGCCGTTAAGCTTATCCTTTATACTCATCGGCTTTTTTATCTGGATTGCAGAAAATATCACAACCTTTTTCGGAGCATGGCAATACCCGAATCAAGAAGGCTCGTGGAATATCGTTCATATCGGCAAAATCAGTTCGTGGTTTTTGCTCGTCGTAATTAGTATCATTATCGTTGCCCAATTAAAGCATGTTAAAGCTGGAAAACAGATAAAAACTTCTATAGAGAAAGAGAGTCTGAACATATGAAAACCGAAAAAGAAAAAATGATTGCTGGGGAACTGTATTTCCCATACCATTCTGAGCTGACGAACGATCGACTGACCGCTAAAAAGCAGCTGCGGCGCCTCAACGATACATCAGAGGAAAACGTTGAGGCAAGGCTCCGTATTGTAAAGGAGTTACTCGGCGATACTGGTGAGAAGGTACATATTGAGTCAAGCTTCCGCTGCGACTACGGGTATAATATTTTCGTTGGTGAGAATTTCTATGCGAACTTTGATTGTATTATCCTTGATGCCGCTCCGGTAAAAATCGGTACAAATTGTATGCTTGCTCCCGGAGTCCATATTTATACAGCCTGCCATCCTCTAAATTCAAAGGAGAGAATTACAGAAATTGAATTTGCCAAACCAGTCACGATTGGTGATGACGTTTGGGTTGGAGGCAGAGCGGTTATTAATCCTGGGGTTACGATCGGTGATCGGGTCGTTGTCGGCTCAGGCTCAGTCGTCACTAAGGATGTCCCTAGCGATGTTGTCGTAGCAGGAAATCCAGCTCGAATCATTAAGAAGTTGACGAATAAATAAAGTGAGGTGCTTGAATGAAGAGGATTGCCCAGCTGTTGTTAATTGTTGGTATCGGCTTTCTACTGTATGGCGCTATGAAATTTATCAATCGACAGTGAAGCAAAGTCAGTCATTAACCGAGCTCATGAATTGCTGAACAAGGATTCTTCAACGAGCGAAACAGCTGAAATTCAAACGCCAGATGAGATGGAGTTCGCTGATGGCGACGTCATCGGTGTCTTGCAAATTCCTCGTCTCGAGCAGGAGCTGCCGATCATTTCCGGTACGGATGAGGAAGAGCTGGACCGGGGAGTCGGACACTTTACGTCGACTGTATTGCCGGGTCAAAGCGATCAAATCCTATTGTCAGGACATCGCGACTCCGTTTTCCGCGGCTTTGGCGAGCTCGAAATTGGCGACCATTTTGTCGTGGAAATGCCTTATGGCTCATTTACGTATGAAATGGTCGATTACGAAATTGTCGATGCGGACGATACGACAGTCATTCGTTCGACCGCGCCTGACGAGATTTTAACGCTATCGACCTGCTACCCTTTCTCTTATATCGGCCCTGCCCCAGATCGCTACATTATTTATGCTACACCGATAGATGAGTAATAGGGGTGCTCGACCCGTTTGATAATAGCCCTACGGAGCAAAGCAGGTAGGGGAGGGGCGTCTTCCTGATAGCTATATAAACAAGTGGGGCTTTATGTAACCTCTTATTCAATTAAATAGCACTGTTCATTGTTTTCGCGTGCAGAATTGCTTTGTACCGAATATGGTCCTTCGCCACGATTCTGAAAGCAACCTGTTGTATGCCAAACTTGATTCCAATCCTACTCGTAAACTAGTCTTTGCCTATAACCGGGAGCGCTATCTAAGTATGGCCGCCAAAGCATTGATTATGGTTCACGAAAAACAGGAAGAGAGAACGCAAGAGTAGAATATGAATAAGTTGAGTACAAAAATGAGGCAAACACACAAAAGGTATGTTACGTAATTATAAGCAAGCAAAAGCATGTCTAGCTTTTTCACAAATTTAAAAGACAAAGGCGACTGGTATGGTCGTGAAGTCTCCTTCTATGCTATTGGCTTAGTGACAGGGTTCCTGCTGTAGAGTAAAATTGGGGAATAAATGGAGTAAAACTCGCTTGTGATCGTCTTACTGAACGTTTATTAGAGCAAGTCGCTTAACGTTTTTTAAAACGTTCGTTTCAACACCGGTGTCCTCTATGCTTTTTTAGAATAGGACTTATGAAATTGACTCATGTATACTGAGATAAGAATTCGAAGAAGATGAGGGAATTCTTGAAACTCTTAAGGGATCGATGATATGATAAAATTTGACAAAAGAAGAGGTTGTCTCCGCACACTATTCTATTACGAGAAAGAATGAATAACACAGACAAGCGGAAGTCAAAGACCACGGTCCGCTGGACTCTGCTGTGTATAGTCCCTAGTAAAGTTTTTTTTCGGAGAGGATTCTTATGCATCCTTATTGATAAGGTTGCGGCTCATTACTGTAAACGCTGTCAAAAATCACTGTTTTCATAATGGGTTTCATAATGAATATAAGCGGACAGCCTATCTTTTGACAAAGTTCTTTTTGTTGTTGGATGGACGCGATTTGCGAATGCGTTAGTATGTCGTGGAGTGTATAGTCGATCTTGCAACAGTATTATATTCATTTGAGAGGAAGGCGATGTTCGCGATGATAGAAAGATGGCATATTGAGAACCTGGACGGGCGCGCCGGCCCAAGTGGTGGCGACGAATGAGTTGATCTTCTTTTCCGGGCTCCACCCGGATTCCACGGACGGTGACGCGAAGGAGCAGGTGCGTTCGGCG
>BAXO01000028.1 GCA_001310555.1 Bacillus sp. JCM 19058 | reverse complement strand
GAAGAATTTCATGTTGATTGGTTTGAAACAAATAATTTCAGAAAAAAAACTTATCAGAATTCCCTGAGTTACTACTATCTATCGCTTATCAAGACGGCTTTATACATGCGTTAGAAAGATGCCTTGCAGATAAAAAAAATATGGTTCATTTTTGCGCACGGATTATTTACCTCCATATCTTCGTTCATATGATTATATGTATAAAAAAAAGATTAGAGGAGAAAAACTATGATATGGCTTTTTATGACTTAGGTTATTTTGACGGATTGGTATCTCTAAGTTTGTTTCTTAATGAAGAAATTGAGGCCTTGCCAGGTCTATTTATTTATGGAGAAGAAAACTTTGATGATATAGATAAAATCATTGAGTCCATAAAAATAAATAGAGATGAGGAAATCTTCAGTTTTTGTCATAATAAAGAAAGCAAATTTCCAGAAAAAAATAGTGCCTGAATATAAACCGTGGTTTTTCTAATAGGGTTTGTAGATCATAAGAAAAGAGCTTTAAACCCTTATAAATAAAGGGTTTAAAGCTCTTTTTCATTCCCACTCTACTTTAAGGGTTCAAGGTATTGAACAAAAACATTGATTTTAAAGGCTTTTCAAGAAATATGAATAACTATAATCTAACAAAAAAAATTAAAAAAAATGCAATTTCAATGCAATAAATGCAAATCATTTTATAAAGTTATTACTATAAAAAATTTGATATCTCTTGAAAAGACGTTTCAATCGAAGCGTCTTTTTTATGGGAAAATGGAAACTAATTATATAGGAGCTCTTTGCTTATCTTCCATAAAATATACTTCATGTAATTTAGGCGTCATCTAACCGATAAATGGCGTTTTTTTTACGTGCAAAATTAGAGGTGGGAAAATGATTGAAGAAAAATATGATACAAGTTTAAAAATTGGAAGTCTCTTTGATGGTATAGGGGTCTTCCCTCTCGCAGCTTCCAGTTATGGAATTACACCAACATGGGCAAGTGAAGTTGAAAAAGCACCTATCTCCATTACCAAACGGCATTTCCCTAATATGTTTCATCTCGGTGACATTACAAAAATAGATGGCGGGAAAATTCCTCCTGTCCATGTTATTACGTTCGGTTCCCCTTGTCAGAACTTATCCAATATCGGAAAACGTGAAGGCCTCGCAGGAAAACAATCCAGTTTATTTTACCAAGCCCTACGAATCATTGAAGAAATGAGGTGCGCAACCAATGGATTATATCCAGTTATCGCTGTTTGGGAAAACGTCATGGGAGCTTTTTCATCAAATAACCGGATGGATTTTAAAGCCGTGCTGGAATCTTTCACAAATACCGAAATTCCAATGCCTGCTTCTGGAACATGGGCAAACGCAGGAATGGTCCGAGGGAACAAGATTGATATGTGCTGGCGATTATTGGACGCCCGATATTGGGGAAGGCCCACTCTCGCTCAAAGAAGAAGACGTATCTTCCTCGTGGCAGATTTTAGAGGAAACCGTGCCAGAGAAATATTATTTAAAGCCCGCAATCTGCAATCGATTCCTACGTCTGGCGGAAAAGACAGGCTGTCCTCCCCCAACACCAGTGGAATACCTGTTAAAGAAACAAGGAGGAACATACCCATCGTCCGTCCCTTTCAAGAAAGACGTATGCGAAGTGCCGCAAAAGATAAAAACGAAACAGGATTCATTGGAAGTTTCGGAAAGACAGGAGACCCTTTCCCAACTTTACTTGCAGGAACCGTAAATTATTTTTCTTTTTGGTATGAAGGGAAAGAAAAAGAAGGCTTTATCCGTCAGCTCACACCATTAGAATGTGAACGTCTGATGGGATTACCTGAAGGGTGGACAGCTTATGGAGATCAAGACAAGGCAATCAGTGATTATGCCAGGTATAAAGCACTTGGTAATTCAATTGCTGTACCTTGTGCGGAATATATTATGTCTGGTATTGCAGAAGGTTTATAGAAATTAACATTTTAGCTTGTTGGGTTCTTCTCATCTGACTTGCTTTTTTTTATGGACTAAATAACTGGAAAGGAAAAATGGAGATGATGTCTTTGAAAGAACAAGAAGTATACGAAGATAAGGTAATGGAATGGATTGATGATCATTTTGCATGGAATGAGGTTGAAATTGAAGACTACCCCTTTTTTTCTTAACGGAAAACTGGTGCGTGATAAAAAAAGGAGAAACAATGGTTGTGTTTTGGTGTGTCATTTATGGCCGTGTAGATTATCGTTTTCAAGACGCATAAGGAGTGATGAACCATGCAGATGTTTTACTCCCGTTCCCCTCCCCCCTTCCCTTTTGATTGTGTTTCTTCTATATAAATAGCACTTAAAATAAAAACAAGAAAAAGAGGTCTATATGATGGAATTAAAATATGTGATACCCAATATGGAAAAAAACGTTTGGAAATTTAGAGTATGCAGGAGAAGGCAAAGTTGAACAACGCCGGATTAATGGAAGAATGACAACGTTATCCCGCAGCTATAACCTGTATTCTGATATTCAACGTGCGGACGATATTGAGGTGGTTCTTCCTCAAGAAGCAGGAGAAAAATTCTTTGAACATGAAGACAAAGTTAAATTAGTCAATGCAAAGATTACCGCAGAAGGTTTTAAAATTGGAGATCGAGGGTTTACAAATTATATCTTACATGCTGATGACATGATGAAAGGATAAGGAGGAATTGAAATGAGATTAGCTCAAGGAATTGTGATTGATAAAGAAAAGACATTTGGATTGTTAAAATTTTCGGCATTACGACGTGAGGTTTTTCTTCAAAATGAGGATGGAACGGTGTCATCTGAAGTCAAGGAGCGTACCTATGATTTAAAATCAAAGGAACAAGGAAGAATGATTCAAGTAAGCATCCCTGCCTCTATTCCGCTAAAAGAATTTGATTATAATGCCGAAGTAGAAATGATTAATCCTGTTGCGGATACAGTTGCTAATGCTACTTTTCGTGGAGCAGATATTGACTGGTATATCAAGGCAGATGATTTAGTAATAAAAGGAAAGGCAGTTACATCAACAGGCAATGCTCCAAAAGCTGCGCCTGATAAGGGTAAATAATGCAGATTTTTAAAAGACGAGGGAAACGGATTCGAGAAAAAGACACTTCCCTCGTCTTTCAATTTGTATTCATCCGTCTATTTGGAGTATGGCTGCTCTTCTTCATACCTTTTCATCTGTCATTTTTATTGTCTGCAACATGGCAGCTTGATGTGTTTCAAGCTCATTTTTTCAGCACCTATGGATTGGTGACATTGTTAATCAGTATAGTTATAACCGCTGGTTGTGCTTATATCTATTATCGCTTTCGATATGATAGGATCAAACAGATTATTCATCGTCAAAAACTTGCTAAAATGATTCTTGATAATGGTTGGTACGAAACCAAACAAATCACACAAGAGAGCTTCTTTAAGGACATCCCCTCTAACAAAACAAAGGAGAAAATCACTCATTTTCCGAAAATCTTTTATCGATTTGATAAAGGATTACTGCATATTCAAGTGGAAATTACGCTTGGAAAGTTCCAAGAACCACTCTTAAATTTGGAGAAAAAAATTAGAAAGTGGTCTGTACTGTGAATTAGTATCCAAAGAATTACATGATTCATTTGTGGAGTATGTTCTTTTCTATGACATGATTGCAAACCGTATTTCCATTGATGAAGTTATCGCACAAAATGGCAGTTTAAAACTCATGGAATCATTCTATTGGGAATACGATAAGCTTCCGCATATGCTTATATCTGGTGGAACAGGTGGCGGTAAATCCTATTTTATTCTCACACTCATTGAAGCCTTACTCAAAACAAATGCTAAACTGTATGTCTTAGATCCCAAAAATGCTGATTTAGCGGATCTGGCGACCGTTATGCCTGACGTGTACTATAAAAAAAGAAGATATGATAGCATGTATCGATCAATTTTACGAGGACATGATGACACGAAATGAAGAAATGAAAACCATGCCGAACTATAAGACTGGAGAAAACTATGCCTATTTAGGCTTGCCTGCCCGTTTTTTAATATTTGATGAGTACACTTCTTTTATGGAAATGATTGGTAAAGAAAGCACAAAAGTGATGAGTAAACTGAAACAGATTGTTATGTTAGGCAGACAATCAGGCTTCTTCCTTATCCTCGCTTGTCAAAGACCAGACGCCAAATATCTTGGGGATGGGATTCGTGATAATTTTAATTTTAGGGTTGGTTTAGGCAGAATGAGTGAACTGGGCTACGGTATGCTTTTTGGAAGCGATGTACAAAAACAGTTTTTCTTAAAACAGATTAAAGGCCGTGGATATGTCGACAAAGGGGATAGTGTGATCTCTGAATTTTACACTCCCCTTGTCCCAAAAGGACATGACTTTTTATTAGAAATAGAAAAACTTACAAACTAAAGGCTGCCCAGCGCGGCGGCGTGCGAAGCGAAAGCCGCTGTGCTGGGCTAAGCCTGCGTGGCGACAGCCACGCTTTACCCCCCATTTCTAACAGGGGGGTAGAAAAGCAACAGGAAACTGTTTCAAAAGCCAACAAAGCCTGATGGCACAACGGTCTGAAGCACATTACAAAGATGTCAACTTTTACACTTTAGTTGACATCTTTTTTAGTTGGGAGGAATGCACACATGAATCAAGTACCTTGGTATCAACAATTAAAGGAAAAACGATTGAAATATGGTGTGTCGCAAAATAAATTGGCTGTTCATATTGGCATTTCAAGGCAATATATGAGTGAAATCGAAACAGGAAAAGTAACTCCGACTCAAACATTACAAAATGCGATGTTCCATATTTTAGAACAATTTAATCCAAATAATCCTTTGGAAATTTTGTTTGACTATGTGCGGATTCGCTTTTTAACAACCAATCCACAGCCTGTTATTGAAAAGATTCTGAAACTGAAAATTGAATATATGTTACATGAGGATTATGCGTTTTACTCGTATATGGAACAATACGTTTTTGGTGATATTGTCGTCATGGTTTCACCTGATGAGGACAAAGGTTGTTTACTCGAACTCAAAGGAAACGGATGTCGCCAATTTGAAAATTTCCTACTAGCCCAACAGCGAACATGGTTTGATTTTTTCATGGACGTGTTTCGTGTTGGCGGTGTATTTAAACGAATTGACCTTGCAATAAATGACAAGACAAGTGTATTGGATATTCCGTTTTTGACGAACAAATGTCGTAATGAAGAATGTATCTCTGTTTTTCGTAGTTTTAAAAGCTATCGTTCTGGTGAACTGATCCATGGTGAAGAAAAACGAGATATGGGCAATACGTTATATATTGGCTCTTTAAAAAGTGACGTGTACTTTTGTGCCTACGAGAAAGATTACGAACAATACGTGAAACATGGCACATCACTCGAAGATACAGATGTGAAAAATCGTTTTGAAATTCGCTTAAAAAATGATCGTGCCTATCATGCGGTTGTCGATTTAATGACATATGAGGACGCTGGGCGAACCGCCTTCTCCATTATTAACCGCTACATCCGCTTTGTGGATAAGGATGAGAAGAAACGCCGCAGCAATTGGAAAATCAATGCCGAATGGCAACGGTTTATAGATTTGGGAACAGACAGGAAAATCACTTTAACGACAAAGCCCGAACCGTATACCTTTGATAAGACGTTAAGATGGCTGGCTCGTCAAGTCGCACCTACTTGGAAGCTTGCCATGAAGTTAGATGAAGTCAATCAAACCAGTGTCATTAAAGATATGCTGAAACAGGCAAAATTAACAAAGCGTCATCAGAAATTACTTATGCAACAAGCACTTGCGACCGAGGAAATCATTTACCCTACCTCACAAAATAACGAATGATAGAAAGGAGATAGGCACATGAATTTTGGGCAAAACCTCTACAACTGGTTTTTAACAAACGCGCAGTCCTTAGTGTTGATGGCCATTGTCGTGATTGGGATTTATTTAGGGTTTAAGCGAGAGTTTTCCAAATTGATTGGCTTTCTGATTATTGCTCTAGTGGCAGTGGGATTAGTCTTTAATGCAAGTGGTGTGAAAGATGTGTTGTTAAACCTATTCAATCGGATTATTGGGGCTTAAATTGTACCGTTTTTTGTGGAAGATAAGTGGTCTTCTTATGTTCTACAAAAAAAATGGTGAACCAAACGATAGTGCGGTAGGGATGAACCACCTAATTGTGTAACAGCAGTCCAAACGCTGTTGCTTTTTTTATGGCTAATTTTAATAAAAAGGATGTGATAACGCATGGACATGCAAGTCTATATAGCGAATCTCGGCAAGTATAATGAGGGTGAACTTGTTGGTGCTTGGTTTACACCACCGATTGACATGGAAGACGTGAAAGAACGCATTGGCTTGAATGGAGAATATGAAGAATATGCGGTGCATGATTTTGAACTTCCCTTTGAAATAAGTGAATACACGTCTATCGCAGAAATCAATCGCTTGTGTGCGATGGTAGAAGAATTAGAAGGCTCCCCCTTGTATGACGCACTCTCGGAAGTACAAGGCTACTGGTTTAATAGTTTAGAAGAATTACTGGAAAATAAAGACGATATTATTTGTTATCCCGACTGTGACACAATGGAAGATGTAGCGAGATATTTAGTAGAGGAAACAGGTATGTTGGGAGAAGTGCCTGCCAATTTACAAAACTATATTGATTATGAAGCCTTTGGGCGTGATCTTGAAATCAATGGCAGCTTTCTTGTTACGTCACATGGGGTATTTGAATACGCTCAATAAATGGTAAAGCAGCTTGTTTTAGGACAGGCTGCTTTTTCTTTTGGAAAGGAAGATGAAATGTGAAGAAATTAAAAAGCTACACTCGAATTTGGTCAGTGGAAAAAGTGATTTATGCGATTAATGACTTTCGCCTGCCTTTTCCCGTCACCTTTAATCAAATGACGTGGTTTGTGCTCTCTCTTTTGGCGGTAATGTTACTCGGAAATCTCCCTCCTCTCTCTTTGATAGACGGTGCGCTATTAAAATATGTCGGGGTTCCAGTAGCGTTGACATGGTTTATGAGTAAAAAAAAGCTTTGATGCAAAAAGCCATATGGTTTTCTTAAATCGGTATTGACCTATTTTATCCGTCCCAAAGTAACGTATGCGGGAAAAGCTGTCAAGCTTCAAAAACAAACGGTTCATGAGAATATCACCGCAGTAAGGAGTGAAGCGCATGCGCTATCCGATTAAGTATATCGAGAACAACCTTGTCTTTAACCGTGACGGGGAATGTTTTGCTTACTATGAACTGCTTCCTTATAATTATTCGTTTTTATCGGAGGATGAAAAAATACAGGTGCATGAACATTTCCGCCAACTCATCGCACAAAATCAAGATGGGAAGATTCACGCCCTACAAATGAGTACCGAAAGCAGTATCCGCTCGGTACAGGAAAATAGTAAGGAGCTAGTCACAGGAAGATTACAAGAAGCAGCTTATAACCGAATCGATGATCAAACCGAAGCGCTTGTTTCCATGATTGGTGAACATCAAGTCGATTATCGCTTTTTCATCGGTTTTAAACTTTTATTGAATGAAGAAGAAGTCAGTATCAAGTCGATGGGAACATCTATAAAAACTACTCTTTCTACTTTTGTGCGTGACGTGAATCATCACTTGATGGGGGATTTTGTTTCTATGCCACATAGTGAAGTAGCTCGCTTTCTTAAAATGGAACAGCTATTGCAGAACAAAATCATGCGGCGCTTTAAGGTACGAGCCTTAACCAAAGATGATATGGGCTATCTTATCGAACACCTTCATGGACAGACGGGCATTGCTTTTGAAGATTACAACTATCCCCTCTCCTATGAAAAGGGAGAAACGGAAACATGGGTGAAACAATATGACTTTATCAAGCCAACCCGTTGCCTGATTACTGAAAGCCAGCGCTATATCAAGCTGGAACAGGATGACCAAACGACCTATGCCGCTTACTTTACGATCAATTCAATTGTTGGCGATTTGGAGTTTCCGTCAGACGAAATCTTTTATTATCAACAACAACAATTTGATTTCCCGATGGACACCTCTATGCATGTCGAGATTGTCACCAATAAAAAAGCACTGGCAACGGTGCGGAACAAAAAGAAAGAGCTAAAAGACCTAGACAATCATGCATTGGAATCGGATAACGAAACCGGAAACAATGTGCTGGAAGCTTTAGAACAGGTGAACGAATTAGAAGATGTGCTCGATCAAACGAAAGAATCCATGTATAAGTTAAGCTATGTGGTTCGGGTATCTGCTTCTAACCTCGATGAGTTAAAGCAACGGTGTAATGAGGTGAAAGATTTTTACGATGACTTAAATGTGAAGCTCATCCGTCCATTCGGAGATATGTTGGGCTTGCATAGTGAATTTATTCCTGCCAGCAAACGCTATATGAATGACTATATCCAGTATGTCACGTCTGACTTTCTTGCAGGACTTGGATTTGGCGCAACACAAATGCTGGGAGAAAACGAGGGTATTTATTTCGGCTACAATTTGGACACCGGAAGAAATGTGTATTTGAATCCGAGCCTAGCCAGTCAAGGTGTGAAAGGTTCCGTCACCAATGCTTTAGCTTCTGCCTTTTTAGGATCGCTTGGCGGTGGGAAATCCTTCTCCAATAATCTACTTGTCTATTATGCGGTGCTTTATGGCGGTCAAGCGCTTGTCGTTGACCCGAAGTCGGAACGTGGCGGTTGGAAAAAAAGCCTTACCCGATATTGCAGAGGAAATTAATATCGTTAATCTATCCAGTGACGAAGCCAATAAAGGTTTGCTCGATCCCTATGTGATTATGAAAAACAAAAAGGATTCGGAAAGTCTGGCGATAGATATTCTTACCTTTTTGACGGGCATATCCAGTCGGGACGGGGAAAAGTTTCCTATTTTACGAAAAGCGATACGAGCCGTCAGCCAACAGGAAGAACAGGGCTTACTCCTCGTCATTCATGAATTACGAAGTGATCCGAACCCTTTAGCTGCCACGATCGCAGACCATATCGAAAGTTTTACCGACTATGACTTTGCACATCTTCTCTTTTCAGATGGAACCGTACAAAACTCGATCAGCTTAGAAAAGCAGTTAAATATTATTCAAGTGGCCGATTTGGTGCTACCTGACGCTGAAACTAGTTTTGAAGAATACACCACCATGGAGCTATTAAGTGTTGCCATGTTAATTATTATTTCTACCTTTGCCTTAGACTTTATCCATTCTGACCGCAGTATCTTTAAGATTGTCGATTTAGACGAAGCATGGAGCTTCCTGCAAGTATCACAAGGTAAAACATTATCTAACAAGCTGGTACGTGCAGGACGTGCCATGAATGCTGGGGTGTATTTCGTAACGCAAAATGCGGCAGATTTAACCGACGAAAAATTGAAAAATAACATTGGGCTAAAATTTGCTTTTCGTTCTAGGGACATCAACGAAATCAAGAAAACCTTACAATTTTTTTGGCGTCGATTCTGAAGATGAAGCGAATCAGAGACGCTTGCGAGAATTGGAAAATGGACAATGCCTCATGCAAGATTTGTATGGACGGGTCGGAATTATTCAAGTCCACCCTGTGTTTGAAGATTTATTTGACGCCTTTGACACGAGACCACCTGTTATAGAAAGAGGGTGATAACCTTGAACAAACAAAAAGGGAAAAAGATAGCACTCATGGCGGTACTAACTAGTACGGTCATTTTTTATTGCTTGTATCGCTTCTCACTGTCACGCATGCGGCTGGTTTAGTGGATGATACGGTATCCGATGATAATTTATATTCTCTTTATCCACTCGATCATTACCAGTTAGATTTTTATGTGGATACAGGTTGGGATTGGCTGCCGTGGAACTGGAATGATGGGATTGGCAAACAGGTCATGTACGGGTTTTATACCATCACTAACTTTATTTGGATTATCAATTTATATCTCTCCAATGCGACCGGGTATTTGGTGCAACAAGCCTATTCGCTCGACTTCATTTCGGATACAGCGAATGCGATTGGACAGAACATGCAAACCTTAGCCGGGATCACTTCCGAAGGTTTTAGCAATGAAGGGTTTTATGTCGGTTTTCTACTTTTGTTTATATTAGTGATGGGCATTTATGTGGCGTACACGGGTTTAATGAAACGAGAAACGACGAAGGCCATTCGAGCCATCCTAAATTTTTTTTAATCGTATTTATTGTATCCGCTGCCTTTATTGCTTTTGCTCCCACCTATATCACGAAGATCAATGACTTTTCGGCGGATATTAGCGAAGCTGCGCTGGATTTAGGAACGAAAATTCTTATGCCGCACTCGGATAGCCGTGGCAAAGATAGTGTCGATATGATCCGAAACAATCTCTTTTCCATTCAAGTAGAACAACCGTGGATGTTGTTGCAGTTTGATGATTCGGATAAAGAAGCGATTGGCGAAGAAAGGGTTGATGACTTAGTTTCGATCAGCCCGAATGCGAACAATGGCAAAGACCGAGAAGAAGCGGTCAAGGCCGAAATTGAAGACCATGACAATAAAAATTTAACGATTACGAAGACGACCACACGTTTAGGTATGGTCTCTTTTTTTATTTCTGTTTAATATCGGGATTTCTATTTTCGTGTTTCTTCTAGCTGGAATCATGATTTTCTCGCAAATTCTATTTATCATTTTTGCGATGTTTCTACCGATTAGCTTTCTGCTCTCTATGATTCCGAGCTTTGAAGGCATGGCCAAACAAGCGATTATGAAGCTATTTAATGTGATTATGTTGCGAGCGGGGATTACGTTGATTATTACGGTTGCCTTTAGTATTTCTGCCATGCTTTATTCCTTAACGGCCACGTATCCGTTCTTCTTAATTGCCTTTTTGCAAATTGTAACCTTTGCAGGGATTTACATGAAACTCGGTGACATCATGAGTATGTTTCGTTTACAAAGCAGTGACACCCAGCAGGTCGGACGTCGTGTTATGCACCGACCAAACCAAATCTTACACCGCACCAGCCGCAGATTACAACGGTCAATTGGTCGAACACTTACAGGCGCAACTGCTGGGGCTACCGTCGGTGCAATGATGAAAAAAATCAGGAAAAGCAAAAGGTTCCATCTCTCTTAGTCGACCCTTACAACAGACTACATCGTCAGCCAAAACGAAGAATGAGCGTCCAAACGGTGGTACAAGTTCTCTTAGTCAAAAAAAATCGGCCAGATAACGGGAAAGGTACTAGACACCAAAAATCGGATGCGTGGCAACATCCAACATCGTAAAGAACAAATCCATGACTTACCGACAACAGCAAGATATGCCATGACACAAGGAAAAGAGCACTTGAAACGACCGGGTCAGGACTTTAAAACAGGCATTGCACAAGCAAAAGACAAGCGACAACAAGCAAACATGGAACGTACAGCTATCCATCGTCAAACCATTGCAGAAAAGCGGCAAGCATTGGAGAAGAAGCAAAAGCAAGCGACTGTTTCGACTAAAACACATTCTCATCAAAGATCAAAAACATCGGAGAATACAAGACCTTTGAAACCATCCCAACCACTGAACCTGCCAAGGAAACAAGCACATTTAGAAAAGCCACAAGTGAGACATGGATCAGTGCAAACCCAGCCAATAAGGAACAATCGCCACCTTTACAGCGATTCGGATAAGGCAAAGAAACAAGTTCGAAATAAACCTTCTTCCCTAGCTTCAACACGCTCCCAAGATAACACGAAACGACTTGTAAGCAAACAGCCAACGGTTCCTAGCCAACCACGTCCCCGTCTAAAACAATATGGTAAACGTCCGTTGCGTCATGGAAGGAGGAACCGCCGATGATCGTCATGAAATGGAAATTCATGTTGATTGCCGGGGGCTTGGGTATGCTTTCCTTTTTAGCCTTATTGATGTTTGTGGTGGTATTTATCTCCGATGAAGAAGGCGGATCAGCTGGTTCCATAGATCCTGATATTCGTTATCTATCGCTACCCGAAGATGTATTAACCCATCAGCCGATGGTGGAAAAATACGCAAGCAAGTATGGGATTGCCGAGTATGTCCCCATTTTATTAGCCATTATTGCGGTAGAAAGTGGTGGCAATGCAAGAGATGTCATGCAATCCAGTGAATCCTTAGGATTGCCGCCCAATTCTTTAGACACCGAAGCTTCGATTGAACAAGGAACCAAATATTTTGCGGAGTTACTGCGTGCAGCAGAGACAAAAGGTGTCGATGAATCCACCGTCATTCAGGCATACAACTACGGCGGAGCTTTTATTGATTATGTTGCTCAACGAGGAAAAGTCTATTCCTTTGAACTGGCGGAAAGCTTTGCGAAAGAACGATCAGGCGGTAGCAAAGTCACTTACAGCAATCCAATCGCAGTTGAAAAAAAACGGCGGTTGGCGGTATGGATACGGCAACATGTTTTATATGGATTTGCTTCAACCCTATCTTGTGGAACCGCCATCATTTGATGAGGAAACCTATCAGATAGTCATGGAAGAAGCTTTAAAGTATGAGGGCTTCCCTTATGTTTTTGGAGGTAGCAATCCAAATACTTCGTTTGATTGTAGCGGACTAACACAATGGTCTATCAAAAAGCTGGGATTAACTTGCCTCGAACTGCACAGGAACAATATGACGCCACCGAGTCGATTCCTTTGTCGGAAGCAAAGCCCGGCGATTTGGTGTTCTTTCACTCCACCTACAACACTGCAAATTATATTACCCATAACGGAATATATGTTGGGAATAATCAAATGTTTCATGCAGGAAATCCGATTGGCTATGCGGATTTAACTTCTTCTTACTGGCAAGAACACCTTGTTGGAGCCGGACGTATCAAACAATAATGAAAGGATGGGATCGTATGCAATTGCCTTTTAGCAAAAAAGAAAAACAAGAAACACCAAAGAAAAGAAAAAAAAGGTAAAAGTGAAAACAGTTGGTACACGTAAAAAGTCAGTGCTTATTTTATGGATACTGCTTCTTAGTAGTCTTGCCTTTGGGATATACAAAAACTTTACCGCCATTGATCAGCATACAGTTCATGAAACAGAAATTGTGGAAACGACCATCATCGACACGAACGCCATAGAAAGCTTCACACAGCGTTTTGTGAAAGATTACTACACGTGGGAAAACGAATCAGATGCATTGGAAGAACGAACCGAAAAGCTCAACGATTATCTGACGGAAGAACTTCAAGCCTTAAATGCTGATACGATTCGAGCTGATATTCCTACGAGTTCTAGTGTGCAAGATATAAACATTTGGTCGGTAGCAGAAGAAAAGGAAAATACCTTTTCGGTCGTTTACTCCGTACAGCAAAAGATTACAGAGGAAAAAGAGAGTACGTTGACACGTTCGACTTATCGCATTGCGCTACATCAAGATGAACAAGGAAATCTGGTTATTACTCAAAATCCTACACTATGGAGCCGACCGGAAAAGTCTGATTTTATTCCAGAACAAGTTGAAAGTAATGGAACGGTAGAATCAGAAACAGCAGAAGAAGTCACTCTATTTTTAGAAACCTTCTTTGCTTCTTATCCTACTGCCACAGAACAAGAACTTGCTTATTATGTAAAGAACAATGCCTTACCAGCCATTGAAAAAGACTATACGTTTTCTGAACTTGTTAATCACATCTTTCAAGAACAAGATAATCAGATTAAGGTATGGGTCACTGTGAAATATTTGGATGAGACGACAAAAGCCACACAGCTTTCACAATATGAACTCATATTAGAGAAGGATACCAACTGGATGATTATAGAATGAGAACAATGTTTTATATAAAAAACATCACCACTTCCCTGCTTTAATGTAGAATAAGTGGTGATGTTGCTTCATCTTATTAATGAATCCGTTTATTTTCCGGAACGGATTGAGAAATACCTGTCTTAGGGTAGACGAGTTTACACAAAATGTATGACAGACCCTGTTAAAAATAACAAGACTCCTCATTGCAACTATTATTATCTAATATAGAGCTACTTTTTTTAGTTTCGTTGGACTTCCTTTCTTCTTCCATAATTGAATTAAGCGCATTTAAAAACACTTCTTCAGGTTGAGCACCAGAAATGGTATATTTGTTATTAAAAACAAAGGCTGGTAAGCTAGTAATATTCAAAGTTCTAGCCTTATCTACATCTAATTTAATCTCATCTTTAAAATCATTAGAATTTAGCATTTTCACAATACTGTTCTCATCCAATCCTACTTCTTCTCCTAAACTGACAAGCACTTTTTGATCGGCAATATTCTTGCGTTGTGAAAGATAAGCATAAAAAAGCTTTTCTACTAATTCATTTCTCTTCCTATTGTGTCAGCATGGTGTATTAAACGATGGGCATCAAATGTATTAGAAATAACAATTTTATCATAATTAACATCTAGTCCTGATTCCTTTTTAATCATTTTAGCTACTTGCACTTGTTTGGCTTTCATTTGTTCAACACTCATTCCCTTTTCCAGAGCAAGTTGCTCGACACTAACTGTTCTGCTTCTTGCATTAGGATCGAGTTGAAAACTTCGATACACGATTTCAACCTTATCCTTCATTGGAAATTTCAAAAGTGCATTTTCGAGTTTTCTTTTACCTATTATACAAAACGGACAGCCAAAATCAGTCCAAACTTCTATTTTCATCTCTATACCTCCAAATATTTTGATTTATATTCTTTTATGTTTCATACATCAACAGAAAATGAGATTTTAATTAATCACATCCTTTAAATACCTAAAATATCTATAATATCTATAAATGAAATTAAAGCAGTATCAACATTGGCAAGAGAATGAAATGTAAATAAAAACATTCTCCCACTCGTTCTAAGAGCAAAAAAAATCAGTCTCTTTCTTTTTGCAAATAATTTTTACAGTCTTTATTAGACTTATCTAAAATAGATTGTATGGAATGCTTTTTTAAAAAAAATGATGTAAGGCACTTTCAGCATTATCCATAACCTCTTTAATTCTACAAATACCTTGATTTTCTTCTTGATCCACTAATTTGCCATTGCTTTCATCTGTCAATAACGTATGTTGTCTAGAATCTGAATTAGAACAATTAAACATTTGTTGTCTACCTTCAGTAGACAAAATAACATCTAAAAAATGTGATATGACTAGCTGAACGTGATAGTTCATATCCGCCTTTTACACCAGGGACAGCTCTTACAATCCCATCTTTCCGTAACTTAGTCATAATTTTTGACAAATAACTCTCCGATACATCTAGCATATTGGATAATTCTTTAATGCCTATATTGTATTCGCGTTCTGAATTAGCCAAATGAACTAAGGCATGTAGTGCATAATCAGTACTTTTCGCAAATTGCATGCTTCCAACCCCATTTATTGTATTATTCATATTTAAAACTATCCATAATATCTATAATAAACAATTGAAAGCCCTCAGGCAATTTTTTTTGAATGTATTCTTTATTCGTCTTTTCCTTTTATTAAAATAGTCTCTTTATCCCGATAAAGCATAAAACTTGCCAAAATAAATGATAATAAATCAGAGATAGGGAATGCAAGAAACACCCCGTACACACCGAAATAAATAGGTAAAATGATCACTAACGGCACCAAGAAAATTACTTGTCTGGAAAAAGAAAGAATTAAAGCTTGTTTAGGTTTCCCTAAAGCCTGATAAATACCTCCAGCAATAATTTGTACGCCAACAACAAAATAAAGAGAAAAAAATGATTTTCATTGCATTTGATCCTATTTCTATAAATTCTGGATCACTTGTGAAAATACTCATGGCATACTCAGGAATAATTGAACGAGAAGAACTACTACAACTGAGGTAATTACAACATATCCTAGTGATAACCATATAGTCTTTCTCATTCTCTCATATAGTTCTGCACCATAGTTGTACCCTACAATGGGTAACATTCCCTGCATGACCCCATTAATAGGTATGACAGCAAAGGCAATGACACGTTGGACGACACCAAAAGCTGCCAAATACATATCTCCTCCATATTGAAGCAACATCGTATTAATCACAATCGCTATTATACTAAATGATGCAGCGTGCATAAAAGTTGGAAATCCTATAGCTACAATCTCTTTTATAGTAGAAATCCTCATTTTTATATTTTGAAGATAAATTGTAAGAGAGCTATAACCTTTATAATAATAGATCAAAATGATTATACTCATTATCGCTTGTGAAATTACGGTTGCTATACCTGCTCCCATAACGCCTAACCCAAAACCAAAATCGAATATAAGGATAGGATCAATCATAATGTTAATGATTGCAGGGATGCTCGTTGCATACATGGCAAATTTCGCATTTCCCTCTGCTCGTATAACATTGTTTACTGCCATGGAAAAACTAACGAAAATGAAACCCAAAAGGATTGGTAACATATAATCAGTAGCATGACCGATTATATGTTCTGTTGCCCCAAATAAAATCAAAAGGTCTTCTAATAAAAACATCCCAATTAGTATACTAACTACACTAATGAGTAGAATCAAAAATATAAAAGTCCCAAAAATTTTATTAGATTCGTCCAATCGCTTTTCCCCTAATCGCCTAGATATTACTGAAGCCGTACCCACTCCTATAGCACTTGCTAAAGTCATAACAATCATCATAACAGGGAAAGAAACAGTCAATCCTGCAACTGCATCGACACCTTCTACAAGTGAAATGTAGAACATATCAACGAGATTATATAGAGCCATAACGAATATGCCAACCATTGCTGGTACAGATAAATTTACTATTAATTTGGACGGTTTTTCAGTTCTAAGTTTTTCACTTGAATTCATTTTTTCTTTTGAGCTCATTTTAATGCTCCCTTTTACAATAACTGATTTGATAATTTGAATGTACAACTAGTTCCTTAACGTTTTATTCATTTTTTTCGAGCAATAATTATATAAACTGGTTGATTAGCCACCTGGGTCTGAGGATATAAAGTGTCAACAATCTCAAAGCCAGCATTAAGAATTTCAGCTTTCATTTTTTTTCAGATGAAACTCTCGGACCAGTTGATAACTCTGACTTCTCTAATTCAATACAAACAAACACTCCTTTATTTTTTTTAAGACCCTGTGTATTTCGCTTAATACAAGCGAAAGAGGTTGAACTTCGTGAAGCGATATCGCAGCAACAGCTTTATCAACTTTTTCGTTGCCTAGTTGTATATCTTTGAAATCTGATACAAGCGTATTAATATTGGCAATTCCATTTTCCAAAGCTTTTGTTTCCAAATACTTTAAAATATCTCCATCATAATCAAGTGCAGTCACTTCATCGACATACTTAGCAACTGGAAGACTTATATAACCCGCGCCTGCACCAAGATCTAATAATTTATCCCCTTTGTTAAGCGATAAAAACTGAAACAACTCTTCGGCAGGAACTCGATCTATATTCTCCAAATTATTTATTTTTCTAATTAATTTTTGATTCATTTCAACTCTCCTTTTTATTATAGATATCTAAACTCCACTTTAACTATAATTAATCTATATATGTGTCAACATTTTTGATCCAGTTGACTTTTGGCGGTACCCCAATAAACAAAAGATTTCTGTCTTTTTACTTCCCTTGTAATGAGTGATTCGTAAGCATAACCTTTGAGAAAGAGTAGATGACGCAAATATCCCATTTCGGTCAGTTTCGATTGGTAGATTGACCTGCCCGCTCAGCCAAATTCGAGGTATTTTCCTAGAGCAGTTCAACTAGCTGTGGAGATTTCTCCTCAGCTGTTATTCGAGCTCCTCGTTCTGCAAATGGCACGGAGAACACACCTGATGCAGCGCCAATATCAACACAGAGGCGTTTTCAAATCGAACCCTTGCCCTTCAAGTCAATTTATGATTCGTCTGCTTCGTTCTCTCCCCTCTTCGCTAAAAGATTCCTCATTGAAAATTCTTGGCCTTATGGTCAAAAGACCGGGTAGGATCGATTCCATTCCTTCTTGTAGTTTATATGATTCCCTGAATCAGTAACGAATCATGAAACATCCTGCTCCTGATCTGGCGCCTCTCCTTTTCGGAGGAAAAGACCAAGTAACAGCGCAACAAGTGCAACGATAACGCCGAACCAGAAAGCGTTGTTAATCCCAGCGGCCAGACCCTTGGTGATTTCGATCGGTGACGCTGGATCACTCACGTTACTTAAATACTGCTTCTGCCCATTCGACATAATACTGATGTACAGGGCAATACCGATTGCGCCGGATACCTGCTGCAGCGTATTCAGAATCGCTGTCCCGTGCGGGTGCAGATGACGAGGCAACTGGTTAAGCCTGCTGTCTGTACCGGCATCATCACGAGCGCGATACCTACCATGAGCGTGATATGTGCCGCAATGAGAAAGCCTATCGCTGTCGTTTCGCCGAATCGGGTAAATAGCCACAATGAGACGACAGCTATGGTCAGTCCGGGAATGACAAGAACGCGAGGCCCGAATTTATCAAACAGCTTGCCCGAAATGGGTGCCATAAGCCCGTTCAAAATCCCCCCGGGGAGCAGCACCAAGCCCGACTGGAATGCCGTCATCATCAACACACCCTGCATAAACATCGGAAGCATGATTGCGGACGAAAAGAACGTCATCAGAAGCACGGACATCAGCACGGCGACAAGCGCGAACACGGGATAGCGGAACGCCCGCAAATCCATAACGGGTTCTTTAAGCAGAAATTGTCGCCAAATAAACAGCACCAGGGAAACGCCTCCTGCGGCGATCATCCAAATCACTAACGGCTCCGACCACCCCTGTTCACCGGCACTGCTAAATCCATAGACAATTCCGCCGAAGCCGATGGTTGACAAAAGGATGGACAGAATGTCCACTCGCGGTTTGGTTACTTCCGACACATTCTTGAGGACAGCGGCTCCTACAAGAATGGAGAGCAGTGCAAACGGCAATACCAGATAGAACAACCAGCGCCAGGAAAGCCCATCAACAATCAGCCCGATAGCGTCGGGCCGATCGCAGGCGCGAACATAACGACGAGCCCCAGCATCCCCATTGCGCCTCCCCGTTTTTCCGGTGGATAGATGGTTATGATAATGTTCATAATAAGCGGCAGCAGCATACCGGTACCAATTGCTTGAATGATGCGTCCTGCCAGCAGCAAGCCGAATACAGGCGAAACCGCTGCGATGAGCGTGCCTGCGAAGAACAGACTCATGGCCGACAAAAACATTTGCCGGGTCGTGAACCATTGCTGCAATAACGCCGCCACCGGAACTAGTACGCCAACGACAAGCAAATAGGCAGTCGTGAGCCACTGAACCGTCGTTGCAGATGTATTGAATGAATTCATTAACGCAGGGAAGGCATTGCCCATTAGCGTCTCATTCAAAGCGGCCACAAACATGCCGACGATCAGTGCGACCATAATTGGACCACGCTTTAAGTTGTTTAAATCGATCATAAAATTCTCCTCCAAGCTTCTGTATTTAGTTTATTATTGTTATAACCACAGCGATAAATGCCCCCATTGAAGCCGCTGCTATGGCCTGTTCCAATGGCATACCACATCCCCGGCGCTATATACCCCTGGAATGTTTGTTTTTCCAAATTCATCGACAACAACCGATCTCGTTTCCGTCATCTGGCATCCGATCCCATAACGAGTTCCGGTTTGAAAAAAAATTTCCCTACATGCTACGGTCGTGTCGTCTTCAAGAACAACACTTGCCTTACGATTTCGTTTCTAGAGTCAATCTGCCGAATCGGTGAGTCAAACAACCGCACTTGGTTCCGCCTAAGTTCCTCACACTCGATATCCTTTCGTTCATCAGGTCATCCATGCAGACGGTAAAACGCTTCAGCCTGGCCGCCAATAATGGCCACATCAAAAATTTGGTTTTTCATACCCCACAATACAACATATATAGATCTATTATATCTATAATTAAAACGCAAGAAGTGTGTCACTTCTTGTTTGCCGCATGACTGCAACGATTGAAAGCCTCATCCAATACCGACTGGATTGTGTACTCCCGCAAGTATTGGTGCAACTGCTGTTCCGCACCGTGCATCACTTTCTCAACCAGACATTCCTTCTTGTCCGAACGCTTCTGATCCTGCGGTGCAGTTTCCTGTTCCGCTAACAATCGATGCTGTTGCGAACTCGAATTTGAGCATTCGAAGAGCTGCTGTCTTCCTTCAATCACTTGAATTGCATCAAGAAACGAAATCTGTTCAGCCGGCCTGGCAAGTTCATAACCGCCGTTCACTCCTGGTACAGCGCGTACGATTCCATCCTGTCTTAGCTTTGACATAATTTTAGATAAATAACTTCCGGATACACCAAGCACCTCAGATAATTCCTTGATCCCGACATTATGGCATCGCTCTGAGAGTCCTAAATAAATCAAGGCGTGTAGAGCATAATCGGTACTTTTGGAGAACTGCAAAATTCCTCCTCCCTTCATAATAATATCTTTAATGCAGATCTTCAATATCCATAATACACGATTCAATTTCAAATTGCAATGATTTTTTTTGAGCCGAACTTCGCTTTTCTGACTATGGACATACAGCAAAGAAAGCAGAGCCAGCAACCCACCCAACTATGTCGATCTGGTCGTGGAGCGCCACAATCTCGACACCGACGGTTGCGGGACACCAATAAACAAAAGAGGAATCACAAAGATTCCTCTTAACAGTTTCTGTTTTTATATCGATTCCTTAATTGACTAATTTTGGTTCAGGGAAAGCGGGATTTCCTTCACGCCCCGAACAATCATACCTGGTCTCCATTCCAGTTCTTCCATGTTCCCTTGAAGCTCGAAATGGGGATAGCGGCGCAGCAATGAGTTAATCGCGATTTCGCCCTCCAGACGTGCCAGAGGAGCTCCAAGGCAGAAGTGAATACCTTTTCCAAAGGCTAAATGCTTGCTTTTCTCCCTCAAAATATTGAAAATTTCAGGGTCCTCAAACTGCTTCGGATCCCGATTGGCGGAATTCAATGCCACAACAACTAAGTCGCCCTTTTTCATTGGCTGTCCTTTGAATTCCAAATCCTCTCCGGCCCAGCGGGAGGTGCTGAATTCAACAGGACCATTGTAACGCAGCATTTCCTCAATAGCGCCGTGAATAAGGTCTGGTTGATCCATCAGCAGCTTACGTTGCTCCGGATACTCCAATAACGCAAGCACACCATTACCGATCAAGTTGACTGTTGTTTCATGACCAGCAATGATCATCAGCGCAACGATTCCGTATAATTCCTCTTCTGTCAGCCGATCGCCTTGATTTTCGGCAATAACCAACTGACTAATCATATCATGACCTGGATTTTTGCGAACGATAGCAAACCAATGTCTAAGATACGCTATAAATTCATTCATATGCTGTTGTACATCTTCGCTAATTTCATTATATACGGCTTCAATCATGGAGTTGGACCAAATTCGGAACTTTTCCTGGTCCTTGGCAGGTACGCCGAGTATTTCACTAATCACGATAATAGGAAGTTGGAATGCGTAATCGTCGATAAGATTGATATGATCCTTGGCAGATACGGCTTCAAGGAGTCCATCTGCAATGTCTTGAATACGCCCCCTCATTCCTGCGATCATCTGTGGTGTAAAACCTTTCTGTACCAACCCGCGAAGCCTTTGATGTTCTGGTGGATCGGCTGACAACATATTTCTTGAGAAAACACTGTCGTGTTCATACCCTAGTTTAGTCATGTCCTTAATAAATCTTGGATCCTTCAATACAGTGACCGCGTCATCATAACTGCTAATGAGCCAGCCATACTGGCCGTCAGGAAACATAAGTTTCAGGATGGGCTCACTTTTTCTTAATTTTTCGTAAACCGGATAAGGGTTGTTGATGAATTCATCTGTAAATAGAGTATTTTTCGGAGTTTCGTTTGTTTGCATGAGTCGTTATCTCCTCTCATATTAACGATTTATTATATCTACAATTTGCTTAATAGCCTTTTTCGCCTCTGGAATTGGGATTAGAGGGAAGGCATGGATCATTTTTTTATATTCAAAATAATTTATCTTTACCCCTTGATCATTTGCTAAATCTCTAAACAATTGTGCGTCAGGCCATAATAACTCGTGAGTCCCTACAATTATGGTGATCTCACCCAGCCCTTTTATTGGACCATTAATAGGAGACAACATAAAGTCGTTAGGGTCTGTGTTACCAGCCCAATACGTTCCTATTACTGATAATTCAAATAACTCCAACATTAGATCTTTTGTCTCTAATGATGGTATCTTAGGGTTTTTCATCGTTAGATCTAGCCACGGAGAAAGAAGAATCATTTGGGAAGCTGATCTATATTCTTCTCTAATAAAACCTGAGAAAGTGCTAAAGAAAATCCACCGCCAGCTGAGTCACCCATGAGTATTATATCTCTTGGATTCGCTTGACTGAGCAAGCTTTCATATAGTGGCAATACTTTATCAAAAGCCTCCTTGTATTGATGTTCAGGTGCTTTTGGATAGATAGGCACGATTATAGTTGCATTTGTGTCCATAACTATTTTGTCAAGAAATTTCCAGTGGAAATCGAGGGGTTGATGAATATACGCGCCTCCATGAAGATAAAGGATCTGTTTTTTGTTAGGTGCAGCCTGGTTACTAAGTATAAACGTTTGCATCCCATTAATAGTAACCTGCTTTACATTTGATGTTAGTTTTAAGTTATCCTGTAACTGGTAAGGTTTTTGATTCTGTGCTTTCTTTTTTTTCAAGGAATTTTGACACTTCTTCTTTCGTAGTAAACTTATTTTTATTTGCTCTCAATAATAATTCAAATAGTCTACTCTGCATACTTCTCCCTTTTTCCCTTTTTATCAGGATGCCAAAAATGCCAAAGATTAGTACAGCAACATTTATAATCGTTTTAATCATTGTTGATATCTCCTCTATTTCGATCCGTTCATTAAACTAGGTGCGTACTCGCAGGTAGAATTTGGGGTATGCACTTTCATGTATCGTGCACACCCTATTTTATTACGAAGCCTCCTGCATTTTCTTTTGTTCCCGGACAGCTCTAAACTTCTTCGTTTCTGATACGATCACACCAAATAGGAAGAGAAGGGCAATTAAGTTTGGTATGGCCATCAATGCGTTAAAGATATCAGCGAGCCCCCAAACCAGTTCTAATTCAAGCCCAGCGCCATGTCCAACGTAGATGCCAGTCATGACGATTGCTAAACCTGTCACTTGAACAAACGATGATGGTATCAAGGAACGTTCTAGTCATAGAGACGATTCCAATGAAAAATCCCCCTTGAATTACTTTTTCAAATGTTGATAAACAGCGGATTCAAATTCCAGATATCCTAAGTATGAAGATGGGTCTTGATAGGGGAACATTTGAGTCGCCCAAAAACCACCGATGCCATTTTCGCGATCAATCCAGTAATAAAGATTGGCTAACCCTGCCACATCAATTGACCTGCTGGACGTCCTGTTGGGAGGCGGGTTTCATTTACTTGGAATGTATACGACCATGATTTTTGAAACCCTGGGAAGAATTCCCCATCGTTTACTACTGTCGGATCAGATGAAACCCATCCGCCGCTCTTTAAATCTCCTAGCCGTTTTGAGCCATTTTTCGAAATAGTTTCTGGTTTTAGAACACCTGAACCATCATTAAGAATCATTCTTATAAATTTCATGTATTCGCCTATACTCCCATATAACCCGTGTCCACCCATGTCCATTTCGGGAGGCTGAGGCAAAATGATGTATGGATTAGGTGTAAGCTTGCCTTCTGGGCCACGAGTGTGTATAGTGGCACGTCGCTCACTCATTGATGGTGATAGAGAAAAACCAATATCTGACATATCAAGGGGAGTAAATACTTCCCTTTTCATTACTTCTCCCAATCTCATGCCGTACACAGCCTCAACAACCTTGCCAACCCAGTCAATGTTGGCACCGTAGTTCCATTTTTCACCCGGTTCAAATAGCAATACACTTTTAACTGAATCAAAAGAGCTTGTCATAATAGAAGGCACATCTTTAGCTTCACGATATTTTCGATCCTCGGGACTGAAAAATTCATACCCAAAGCCTGCTGTATGAAGCATCAGCATATTGATTGTTACATCCGTTTTTGGTTTCCTTAATCTAGGTTGTCCATCTGGATCAAACCCTTCGAGAACCATAATATCAGTAATTTCTGGAACATACTCCTTAACAGGATCATCAAGACGGACCTTTCCTTCCTCTACCAATTTCATCAGCACTGTACCTGTTAATGCTTTAGTCGTTGATAATAAGGAAAATACAGTGTCAGTAGTCATAGACTGCTGGGTACTGGAATCACGAACACCTGCGGCTCCCTCATAAATATTTCCTTCTCGGTCTGTTACCATGGCAACAACTCCAGGAACCCCACCTGCTCTTTTCACAGAATTGGCAAGAATTCGATCGAGCGTGTTCTTTAGCGTCTCTTTCCCTATTTCTTTAGTTGTCATTCGTTTTTCTCCTCCCATTTTTAATCGCGCTTGAAATGTAACCCTAATTTTTACCTTGCATATAAAAATGTAACGTTTCCTCAATCCCTTTCCTGAAAGGAGTCGCGGGTATGGGGCCGATGCGTTTCTCATATTTTTCTCCGCTCAAAACAAATCCCTCCTTCGTAAGGTACATGATCTCAACTACTTCTCTCATAAATGAATTAAACAATCCCATAAAACGAACGCTATTTTTAGTTAAAGGAATGACCCTTTTTCGATTACCAGTTACCTCACGAGCGATCTGAATGATTTCTTTACCCGAAATCACCCCCCTCCAGGTATATTCCAGTTCTCTCCGTATGCATCATCCTTTTCAGCTATATTAACAATCATTTTGCCTGCATCGGGTAAATAGACATATTCCCTTGGCGTTTTCAAGTTCCCAAAAAAAGATGGATACTTTTTTATTTGCCATCCCTTCTAATGTTGGCTGCATGTAAGAGCCTTGGGAGGTTGCCCCATAGTAATCTGGAAGTCTAACAATTAATGCTTTAGCATTTTTCCATTTGTTACTGAATATTAAATTCTCGTATGCTACCCTTAACTTTCCCTTTTTCGTATGGGGTTGTTTAGGATGATTTTCATCCCCCTTCGCAATTTGATATCCGTAGACATAAGTTCCATCAACAACAACGATTTTAGCTCCTAATATATCTGAAGCTTTCATCGCACTTTCTCCAAACAAAAGAAGTTTTTCTTCCATATCTTGATAGGCTACACCCGAACAGAGGAATATTACCTCTGCCCCTTCTGCTGCGTCTATAATTGCTTGATAATCAAATATATCTCCTACTTTGTAGGACAGTCTCTGATCATAATGATGCTTTTTCATTAACGCTTTTAATTTTGTTTCAGTGCGCGCAAAAGCAATGACTTGGACTTCTCTTGCTAATAGTTCAGTTATTATGACTTGCCCCGTGGCTCCTGTCGCTCCTAAAACAATCGCTTTTTTTCAATTTTAAAAACCCCCTTATTAGTAATTAATCAATAATTATTTTGATATATGAATTTTTGTTGATTTAATCTGTGATTGTTGTTGCTTGCGTTGAACAAAGGTGACTAAAATCGCTCCAATGACAGCAAAAATGGCCGCTCCAATGAATACCCAGCTTAACCCACCGGTAAGCGCATCAACTGAATTATGGCCAGAAGAAGCAAGCGTTTCTGTCCTGATAGCAGAAAGTACAACAAGGATAGTAATTCCTACAGCACCACCGAATTGCTGGCTTGAATTAACTAGTCCACCTGCAAGTCCTTCTTCTTGTTTGGCAACTCCAGTGACGGCTAATGCAGTCGTAGCAACAAGTGCTCCGCCAAGACCAATGCCTATCACAATGGTGGGACCGAGTAAGTGAATAATAAAGGAGGCATTGCTAGGTGCAAATGAAAGCCAGATCAACCCTACCGCAAATAGTAGCAGAGATACGACTAATGATCTTTCTGTACCGAATTGATTCATAACAACCGGAATCATTCCAGCACTTACAACTAACGCTCCAACGAGTGGTAGCTGAGCTAGCCTGTAGTGAGTGCATCGTATTGCAAGACACTTTGCATATAAACAGAAATTCCAAAAAACAGTCCGATGGTTGCACCACCAAGTAACAGCATAGCCAAGTTTCCTCTAGTTACTGACGTATTTTGAAAAATACTAAAAGGCAGAAGAGGTTCCTTTGTCCGTTTTTCAATATAAATAAAGGATATAAGTAATGCAATACCTACCACGGCGAGAGACAACATAGTCGTAACGTTCACTTGATTCGCTGCCGAAAGAGCCGTCACGAGAGCTCCCAAGCCTGCTGTAACCGTCACAGCCCCTAGCACATCCGTTTTCTTATTCTTGGATGGTGAATCTTTGGTAATGAGTTTAGGTATTGTAGCAATAACAAGAATCCCTAAAGGGACATTAATAAAAAATATTGCTGCCCATCCTAACAAAGAGGTTAAAATACCACCAAGTAGAACACCTACCCCACTTCCAAGACCTGCTACCACGCCCCATATCCCTAATGCTTTGGCACGTTCTTCTGGCTCAGTAAAGAGTAGTGTAACTAGCGCAAGTGCCGATGGTGCCAAGAATCCTGCTGACGCTCCTTGTATTGCACGTGAGAATAATAACCATTCAATGGAAGACGACACCCCTGCTGCAGTTGAACCTACAATAAAACCTATTACTCCTAGCATGAAGATACGTCTATGACCAAATCTGTCTGCTAAACGACCACCAAGTAAAAGCAATCCACCCATTGGAACAATATAAGCCGTAATCACCCAGGTCAACGTATCTGTATTTAGAAGAAGGTCATTTCCTATTGAAGGCAAAGCAATATTCACTATAGACGAATCTAACACGACTAAGAATTGAGCTAAAGCAAGAAATACAAGTGCCAGCCATCGTTGGGAGCTACGTTGATTTGTATTTTGCGGGCTTTGGACAACACTTTTCATAACATTCACACTCCTGTTTTTTTTATTTATTGAACTAGTTAAATTAGTGATAAATCAATAATTTAATAGATAAAATATTTTTAATAACTCGCACCTTATTAAGGCTTGTAGCACTTAATGACGGCTCTATGTTAGGGAAAAAGGGTTTATTACATATCGGCTCATCAATTTTAAAAGCTATCTTTTCAATGTCATTAGTTATTGATTAGTCAATAACTAATGGTGAAAAAGTCACAAAATAAATACCCAATTTGCTTCAGTTATTTATTTTGTTTGACCCCAAACAGCTCAGGAAGATCTAAAAAGGAAGAAATATTACATAACATTCCCATTGCTATAGAGACCGTTGCTTTTTGCTCTGGATCTTCTATCCCTGCTGATTTAAACTTTTCCAAAATGTTACTTCTCATGCGGGACAGCCCCACTTTTGAAACATTTTGAATCGCTTCTTCCCTAATTGAAATCCCTATTACTTGCAAAGCAAATTCATTAGGATGTGAGTCCATCAACTCTTCATAGGCTTTAACAATTTTTGTACCTAGCTCTTCCGGACTCGACTGTACATGATTGAGTGTTTGAATGATCCTTTCAAACGCCCTCTCTAAAGCTGCGATAAATAATTCTTCCTTTGTTTGAAAAAATCTAAACACATAGGGTTGCGATATCCCGGCTTTTTCTGCAATGTGTGCGGTCGTTGTATTATAATAACCCCTCTTTGCAAATACTTCTAAACCTGCTTCAAGAATCTCTTCTTTACGATTTTTCGATGTAGTTCTTGCCAATTACAACATCTCCCAAATTAATTATTGATTGATTACATAATATCTAATTTAGATACTTAATGCAAGCATAAATTTTTAAACTTCACCCACACGCCTGCAGGAAGGGGCAAACTATATAGAGATTGACCAGAGGTATTTTAGACAGAAACAGATATTTTAAATCTCAATTGGAGGGAATAAATCTCCCTCAATAAATGTGATATTTTCAGAGCTGAATACCCTCATTCAGAGTCATTTCACAAAAAAAATTTTCCAAGACGAGGGTATGGGAGATGTCTCGTAACACAAATAATGCCCTACCGACTTCCTATTGGGAAGCGACAAGGCCTAAAAGTTTACACTCTCCTTATCTGTGACTTGGTTAACCTATTGGAACCGCCGTATGCATACCGGCATGTACGGTGATGTAAAAGGACGGGAACTAACCACCCCCTTCTACTCACAGCATACCGTGACTCATTCTTTATCTTGTTCTTGGTATGCTTGCAAACCCATTTTGTACTTTATAGGCCAGATTCGAAATGGTTTGCTGATTCAGATCCGTAAAATCATGTTGCTCAAGTACGCTGATCATTCCACTTATGATGAAGGTAACAATAAATGGGTCCATTCCATGATTTCGATCCTGATCATCCACCTTTTCCAATATCTTCTCAATGATTGCGTTTTTCATTGTACATAAATTGTAGGAAAGACTTGGAGATTTAAGAAAAGGCATATAAAGGTCTTTGTTCTTATTAAAAGTAAACATAATATCTTCCAGTACAATCGAAAAATTATTAATGATATCTGCAAAGTTATATGGAGCAAACACGGCAATCAAATCATCAACGATGGTATCCCGTAAGTACTCAGCACAGTCATAAATATCTCTATAATGTAAATAAAAAGTGCTCTTATTGATATTGGCTACCTCGCATAGTTGTTTCACCGTCATTTTGTCTATACTTTTTTTTCTCTTAATAGTTCTGCAAAAGCGGATTGAATAGCGTCTTTCGTTTTTTTTGTATGCGTCGATCTTTCATAATGACCTCCTTAAATAGACTGACCTACAAAATTCGTTGAATAATAGACTTTCATCTGTAAATTGATGTTTGCAAGTATAAACTTACGTCAGCATAATAAAAGTGCGGCTACTTTTTAGACTATAGTCTATTATTAATTATGGTGTCAACTTGGATCAAAAATGCACAGGAGGAACTTGTATGAATTCATTTACTATTCCGAACGGTAGAACAATAAAAAACACGCTTGTGATGGCGCCTATGACGACTTATTCATCCAATAAAGACGAGTTCTTCAGCGAGCAAGAACTTCGTTATTATCAGAATCGATCAAAAGATGTTGGGATGCTCATTACCGCTGCCCTCTTGGTTTCCGTAGATGGGCACGGATTTTTTTTAAACATGTACCCTTGAATTCAGATAGGAAGGTTACTAGATTATTTACTGCAACTTCAACTACTGAAAAGGAGAATAAAAGTATGTACGACTATAAAGGAAAGACGGCATTAATAACCGGCGCTTCTTCCGGCATTGGTAAGGCATTCGCACATGAAATGGCAATAAGAGGATGAACCTTTTGCTTTTAGCACGCTCTGAAGATAAATTAAAGCGTCTCGCTGAGGATCTAAGGCAAAATTATAATATACAGGCGGAGGTTGTCGTCGCAGATTTGAGTAGGGAGAAGTCTGCTCAAGAGGTTTATGGTACTGTAAACAGAAAACTGCAGCAGGTAGACCTTTTAATTAACAATGCAGGAACTGTGACACATGGATTGTTTGCCGAGAAAACGTTGCGCTCCCAGCAGGATGAGATACGACTGAATGTGTATACTCCTGTGAGTTTATCCCATCTCTTTATGCAAGATATGATTCAAAGAGGTCAAGGTGCTATTATTAATGTGGCTTCCACTGGTGGTTTTCAGCCCATGCCCTACCGGGCCGTCTACAGTGCAACGAAGGCCTTCTTAATAGCTTGGAGCGAGGCGGTATGGGCAGAGGCAAAAGGGAATGGTATTTCCATTGTCACCTTATGCCCAGGGCCAACGGATACTAATATTTATGAAGTGATGGGAACAAACGATTCAGGAGTCGGCAAGATGGTACCACCGGAACACGTCGTCCGAACCGGATTACGAGCATTGGAAAAACAGCAGATGACGGTCATTGACGGGAGAAACAACTATTGGATTTCTCAAGCGTATCGACTCCTCCCCCGTCGGACGCTGGTTAACCTGATGTACCGCATGTTCCATCCAAAATCGTCAAAGCACCAAAAGAATACTTCTTTTTGATTGCTTAAGCAGTATTCGACATAGTGTGCATTTTGTACGTTGATTGTGGTTAAGTTATTTAGTCATATCAATACAGCGGTATTTCGTGCCTAACCATTTTGTACAAATCCTCATAAGCACCGCGGAAGATCAAGACACTGTTAAAATTTGTATCCGAAGATAAAGGTGTCTCCATTCTGGAAGAACTACTTGAGAAGATCTGAGACTGGCTTTATCGCGGCGAACCTTTCCACCAACGTTTTTCTGGAGGTACCGGGTTCGGCCACGCCTTTCCAAAATCCATTGTAGACTGTAGTCTATATTAGGGGGAAACTTGTAATGAATTCGTTCACCTTTCCTAACGGGAAAACAATAAAAAATACGCTTGTCATGGCACCCATGAGACTTATTCATCCAATAAAGACGAGTTCTTCAGCGAGCAAGAACTTCGTTATTATGAGAATCGATCAAAAGATGTTGGAATGCTCATTACCGCGGCCCTCTCTGTTTCAGTAGATGGGCACGGATTTTTCAATCATATTTCATTGGATTCAAATCGGAATGTTGCTCGATTTGGTGAATTTACTGCAAATTTAAAAAAAAGAGGGGGTAGTAATCGTGGCACAATTAATTCATGCAGGGAAGTTAGCCCTTCCGGCGGAAATTGGAGAGAATGACGTCATTGCGCCCTCTTCCATTCCAACGAAACGTCCAGGCTATGCAATTCCAAAGGAAATGACAAACGAACAAGTCGAACGGATCATTCATGACTTTTACGAAGCTACCAAGCGTGCAATTCAAGCCGGTTTTGACGGAGTAGAGCTTCATGGTGCAAACGGTTATCTTATTCAACAATTTTTCTCCCCATACTCCAACCAAAGAAAAGATCAATGGGGAGGCACGATTCAAAATCGTCTTCGGTTTCCGCTGGCAGTTGTCCAGGCTGTTCAGAAGGCTGTCGCAGAATTGAAGCCTGACCATTTTATCGTTGGTTATCGCCTATCACCGGAAGAAACCGTGCAAACAGGGATTGCATTGTCAGACACCAAATTGTTAATTGATGCCCTAATTCAACGAAAAATTGATTACATTCATTTCTCACTTAGTCAATTTAATCAAAAAGGGATTCGTCCTGAAACTAAAAATGTCGAAATTGGGCGTGAGCTTATCGACCTCATTGATCGGCGTGTACCTGTAATCGGCGTCGGCAAAATAAAAAGCCTAGAAGATGTGATCGCAGCGCACTCTTATGGCTACGATCTTGTCGCAATAGGAAGAGCGCTCCTGTTCCAACCGCGGTTCGGAAAGGCGATTGTTGAGAACAAACCAATTAAATTTAAATACTCTCCATTCATGTTCCTAAAAAATGATCTCCCAAGGGGGCTATTTCAATTTCTTAAGCAGGTCATTCAAACGGAATTAACAGGGAAACTTAAAAATGTCTGGAAACGAACAGAAGGCGACCACTGAACTGAAATAACCAAATGTGGGTAAAGGTGCAAGTTTGAAGCTTTGGCGGTTATATCGATGCTATCCGTTCAGTACAGTACAGGAATCATCTTTTACAAATTTTATATTTTGTACGCCTCATCGCTTTCCGCAGTTCTTTGAGCGTAGGACGCTTGCCGTACATCAATACGCCCGTGCGGTAAATTTTGGCCGACAGCCAGCCGAAGACGTAGATGGCCCAACCCCTCGTACGGTTAACGAGCGAACCAACGGCCGCGAATAAGGTCGCGTACAAGAAATAACCGAGTACATAGAAGATGAAACTGTAAATGATCATCGCCGGATCGATTTGCGACAAGTCAATCCCGATGTTCGCGAACGCGGCCGCATTATGCGAAGAACAGATAGACGGCGATTGTGATCGCGAAGACGACAATCTGCACCAAACCGACCAGGAACATTCCGATCTCCTTTCATCCATTGATAGAACTGGGGACACCACACATTTAGTATAGAGCCAATTAAACTTGCCGTTACAACACCAAAAAAGCGATTGCGGCAACAGGGCTCTCCCCGAGGCTACGATCGCTTTTTTGTTCTTTCCGCCAGCTTCGTAATCGACTCGATGTCTTGATCGGTTAATTGATCCAGAAAATGCTTGCGTATTGCCTTTGAGACGATGGGGAGGGCCTCATCCAAAGCTGATTTTCCGGCAGAAGTAATGATGACCTGAACACCGCGATCTGCGTCAAATGGTTTCCTCATAACAAGACCCCGTTTTTCCATCCGCGTTAAATGATGGGATAATCTGCTCTTATCCCAGTCCATCGAGTCAGCTAGTTCCTGTTGGCGAAGCTCGCCGTCCCCGAATTGGACTAATCGGTCTAATACTCCGAAATCCCCCTCTGATAGTCCTGTGTACTCAGACATCTCTTTCACAACACGGCCAAAGATTCGTTTAAAGGTGCCTTTCCACATATTCCATATTTGCATTTCATCTTCGTTTAGTTCGTTTATATCCATACAAGTATAATATCATGGTTGACATATCAACTACAAGGTGTTAACCTGCATTTAGGTTGACACGTCAACCTTCCGAAATATATATAAGGAGTGTGTTACCAAATGGAATATGTAAAACTCGGACGTAGCGGATTAGAGGTTTCAAAGGTAAGCCTTGGAACCATGGGCTTCGGAGTACCTGAGCGCGGCAATACCCCATGGTCGCTGAATGAAGAGCAAAGCAGACCGATCATTAAAAAAAGCACTCGAATGGGGCATCAACTTTTTCAGTACCGCCAATATGTATTCCGACGGAACAAGTGAAGAAATTCTCGGACGTGCCTTAAAAGACTTCGCTCGTCGTGACGAGGTCGTCATTGCTACGAAGGTATTTGTCCCGATGCGTAAGGGCCCGAATGCGATGGGGCTTTCCCGGAAAGCCATCATGACCGAAATTGATAATAGTCTAAAACGGCTTGGAACAGACTACGTTGATTTGTACCAGATCCATCGTTGGGATCCTAATACGCCAATTGAGGAGACCATGGAGGCTCTTCACGATTTAGTTAAAGCAGGCAAGGTCAGATACATCGGAGCATCCTCCATGCTGGCGTGGCAGTTTGCAAAAGCTCAGCATGCCGCAGAGCGCAATGGTTGGACAAGATTCGTTTCCATGGAAAATAGACTTAACTTGCTCTATCGGGAAGAAGAAAGAGAAATGCTCCCCCTTTGCAAAGATGAGGGAGTTGGCGTCACTCCTTACCTGCCTTTGGCTGCAGGCCGGTTAACCCGGGATTGGAATGAGCAGACCTCGCGATCCGAGAAGGATCAGGTGGCAAAGGCGTTGTTTATTAAAACCGAAGAGGCTGATCGCAAAGTCGCGGAAAGAGTTGCGAAAGTTGCCGCCAACCGAGGAATTCCGCGCGCTCAAATCGCACTTGCATGGTTGCTGCAAAAAGAAGAGGTCACAGCCCCGATTGTCGGTTCAACCAAGACTCGCCATCTCGAAGATGCGGTTTTAGCGTTGTCGGTTAAATTGACATCTGAAGAAATCACGAGTTTAGAAGAACTTTATACACCACATCCATTAGTATAAATTGGACGTTAGTAGGGCGTGCGATATAAGCAGCATGATGCTTACAATTGGCGGCGTTAATTGGCCCACTCATCCAACAATATGGCGGCCTTCAGCCGGTCTGACCAGATTTTGGTCATATTTTCGATTAATTCATTGCTTTTCTTTCCATTAGGAAAACGAGCGGCCAACCAGGCTTCACGGGGTAATCGAAACAGCGCGGAATGTATCATTGACATCGGAGAGAAAGCGTATTGGGGAAAAGGTTACGGGTCGGAAACATTAAAATTAGTGCTTGATTATGCATTTTATGAAATGAACTTACACCGTGTTTCCCTTAAGGTATTTTCGTTTAAAGAAAAAGCCATCCGTTTATATGAAAAATGGGGTTTCAGCATGAAGGTACGAGTCGCCAGAGCTTGTTTAGAGGTGGCAAATGGCATGACATCATTCATATGGGGATTCTTCAAAACAAATATGGTAAACAATAGAGGTGCTATTCATATATGACTCAAGGTGAAGAGAGAAGAAAACAATTTAATTTAATATAATAACTATTATGGTCTCTCTGATATGCTCCCTTAAAAGTATCCAGATTTTATTATTTCATCTGGCCATTTAAAGGTGTGGATTTAAAATGATCTTTTTTTGAACAACAAAAAATCCGATATGTACAAACAGTCGGAGTCTTGGTGTCTTGATCTTCTGGATGATTAATATTCATTTTTTTCTGCAATTTTCAATGTGCTTTCCCTGTCGATGGGAAACTGCTCACGAATATCCATGACATCCTCTGCCCATTCCATCAGGTTGAACGAATAAAACATTTCCAATAATAACTAGTACCTGTAAACCCAACTGCTTTATATTCAGTTGGGTTTTTTTGTGTAACACAGCTTTTTTTATTTTGTTAAATAAATAGTTTTTATACCACTTTTCTATTTTAAGGTCTTAGATCAACTAAACTTTCTAAGTTTTTTTGGTCTTTTTTTTGTATTTCCACCCTTTTTTTCAGCAAAATGCCCTCTCCTATCGTTCTAGTCTCGCAAAACAACAGAATTCTTTTTCAGACAGAAAGGAGGTGATAAAGATGGTAACAAACGAACCTGTGCAACAAAGAGTAGTTCAACATCGATTTGATTCATTTTGTAAAAAAAGTATTGAAAAATGCTGCCAGAGATATTTATCGTGAAACACAAAAGCAGAACAAAACCATGATTATATTATCTGCCTTAAGTCAAGATAAACTCAATGAACTAAGCATGTACGACACCTATATTACTGACGTCTATTATTTTTATCTGAATGGTTATGCCATCAAAGTAGAAGATTTTTTTGATTGCGAACGCTATTCAATCTTTATCAAAACAAGGTCAACTCATTATTCTATTCTTCTTTTTCTTAGATATGAGTGATACGGAAATTGCCAAAGAATTAGGAATAGCCAGGGGAACCGTTTATTACCACAAGAAAAAGGCTTTAGAGAAGATTAAAAACTATCTAAAGGAGCATGAAAATGAGTGAATCTACTGAACTTTCCTACCCGGTGATCTTCATGGCGGTGCAAGGTGATACGCAAGCAATGGGACAAGTTGTGAACCATTACAAAGGCTACTCTATCACTCTAGCACAAAGAGAAATAGTAGATGAAAATGGAAACACTGCTCTGATTGTGGATGATGAATGGAAGCGAAGATTAGAGCTTAAATTAATCACAGCAGTTTTAAAGTTTAAGTTACATTAATCTCACTTTCATGCGAAAAGTTATTTTTCATTTAAGCGTTTGTTTGTACTTTGACAAAGAAAGCATGGAAGATAACGCCATGCCGTATAACAAAAATCAGATACATTCTGCTGATGGCTAGCTACCTGACAAGTACGCCAAGACTTCCTAGAAAGGAACGAGCGAAACATACTTTGTCTGACGCAATCGTGGTGGATTGCTGGCGATAACCTATCAGTGAGGATAATGATACTCCCCTATCGTCATGGTTCGAGCGTTCAAAGCGTCGCAAGCCATGAATAGGGCTGGAAGAAATACTTGCAGGGGTGCAATTCCCGTGGAGCTGTAACCAGCAGCCGTCTGATTTTAAGTTTCTTGAAATAGCCCGATAGATTTGTGAATCGTTGTATTTTAGGAATGTATTTCTCTGTAGAAAGAAAGCTCAAACGAACCTTCAAAAGCTTTTCATTTTAGTGCAAGAAGTAAATTTATGCAAAGCATTGGATTGCCTATAATAGCGCGTTATAATTATAGACAGATATCAAAGCATATCCTAGTCTATGGAAAGGAGTTTACATGGTCACCCTTACTAAAAAAAGACTTGATAGCACTAGGTTATGGGCCTTCTTTTTCAGCAGATATCATTAGAGAGTGTAAACAACTAATGATTTCAAAGGGACACACGTATTATCAATCCAAAAAAATTAGATCGTATTCCAAAAGAAGCTGTTGAGGAAGTATTAGGGATAACTTTAGATGAGTGATTTGTACTTCTTGCACTAATTGCGTAAGGAGTGAAATCATGGCTAAAGATGTCATCAAAAAAGCAAAGAATGGAACGTATTATTTTCGAGCGAATTTAGGCTATCACCCTGTCACTGGTAAGCAAATTCAGAAATATCGTAGTGGTTTTGCAACCAAAAAAAGAAGCACGAGAAGAATATTCCAAACTACTACTTTCTAAACCTGAGGATTCGGAAAAAAAAGAAAGAAGTTATTTCATTTCAGCAGTTTATTGAGGATATTTTCCTACCATGGTATAAAACCCAAGTAAAAGGAAGAACATACGATAATCGGTTGCCAACTGTCAGAAAGCATTTTCCTTATTTTTATGACTTCTTGGTGACAGAAATTGGCCCGCTTCATGTGCAAAACTGGCAATTAACTTTATCGAAAAAGAAGTATGCTTCCTCTTATATCAGAGGTGTTCAAGGATTGTTTTCCATTGCGATGGATCGAGCTGTTGTTTTAGGGTTAGTCGAAAATAATCCATCAAAAATTGTTGGAAATGTGAAGAAAACAAAATCAAAAATAGAGTTTTGGACAAAAGAAGAGTTTGAGAAAGTCATTTCTTTTTTTCTATATGGACGACTATTATCAACATTTTTTTATTCGTCTCGTTGTGGTTTTTATTTATGACAGGCATGCGAATTGGAGAAGCCACTGCCATTCAATGGGAAGATATTGACTTCGAAACAGGTGTAGTGTCTATTGATAAAACACTCTACTATAAGAATTTGAATGATTATTCTTTTGTAGAACCAAAAACAAAAGCCAGCGTTCGTCACATTGTGTTAGATGGGGACACATTAACTCTGCTCCGCCATTGGAAAGTCGTGCAGCAATCTGTCGTGCAAACGAACTTTGTGATGAGCTATAACGGAGTACCCACACAAAAGCATACACTATCTCATGCTATTACACGTTATGCTAAAAAAGCTGGGGTTCATCGAATTAGATTACATGCTTTAAGACATTCTCACGCTTCCTTGTTAATTAGTATGGGAGAAAATCCGTTGATCATCAAAGATCGTTTAGGACATGAAGATATTGAAACAACGCTAGGCACTTACGGACATTTATATCCCAATAGTAATTTTGAGGTTGCTCATAAATTAGAAGGTATTCTATCTTATCAAACATCTACAGAGAACAACGATACTTCACCCAGAAATCAATTTACAGTTGAATATCTAAGAAAAGGCCTGAAAAAAAAGACTTAGAAACAAATAATGCAATAACAATGCAATGACAAAAGGGAGAAGAGCCGAAACCCTTGTCATTAAAGGATTCTCGGCTCTCCTACAACTACTCCCACTCAATCGTAGCCGGCGGCTTTGATGTAATGTCGTAGACGACGCGATTGACATGCTTCACCTCGTTTACGATTCGTGTAGAAATTTGTTCCAGTACATCCCAAGGGATTCTTGCCCAATCGGAGGTCATCCCATCGACTGAAGTGACGGCGCGAATGCCGACAGTGTAATCGTACGTCCGGGCATCCCCCATCACGCCAACACTTTTCATATTCGGTAGAGCAGTGAAGTATTGCCAGATTTCCCGATCGAGACCCGCTTTTTTGATTTCGTCACGTAAAATGGCATCGGATTCGCGAACGATTTCCAGTTTTTCTTCTGTTATTTCACCAAGGGCTCGAATCCCGAGCCCAGGTCCCGGAAACGGTTGGCGCCACACGATTTCATCTGGGATACCTAGCTCCGTCCCTACCTTGCGTACCTCGTCCTTAAACAAGGCATTTAAAGGTTCGATTAGCGTAAAGCTCATATCCTCTGGTAAGCCTCCAACATTATGATGAGACTTGATGGTTTGAGCCGTTTCTGTTCCGCTCTCGATAATATCCGTATAAAGAGTACCTTGAGCAAGAAAATCCATATCGTTCAGTTTACTTGCTTCTTCTTCAAAGACGTAAATAAACTCGTTTCCAATAATCTTTCGTTTTTGCTCTGGATCAGACACTCCCTGCAGCTTCGTTAGGAAACGCTCCTGCGCGTCAATTTTAATGACATTCATGTGAAAACCTTCACTGAAAGTATCCATGACATTGTCCGCTTCTCCCTTACGGAGTAAGCCGTGGTCGATGAACATACAAGTCAGCTGATCACCTATCGCCTTGTGGATGAGGACTGCCACTACTGACGAATCGACACCGCCGCTCAAAGCACACAGAACCTGCTTGTCCCCAACCTGTTCACGGATTTTCTCTATTTCCAGCTCGATAAAGTTTTCCATCGACCATTCGCCTGTACAGCGACAGATCTTGAAAGCGAAGTTTTTAAGTAGATGATCGCCGAATTGGGTATGGCGGACTTCTGGATGAAATTGGACACCATACAGGGCACGCTCTTCATCGCTCATTGCTGCGACAGGGCATGATGGATTAGAAGCATCAACAGTAAATCCTTCCGGCGGAGCTAAAATTAAATCACCGTGACTCATCCAAACGGTTTGCTCAACTGGCAAATCTTGAAACAGCTTTGATTGATTTTCAACTGTAAGAATGGCTTTGCCGTATTCACGCCGGTCGGCAGCCTCTACTTTCCCTGAAAAAAAAGTGGGTCATTAGCTGCATCCCATAGCAAATGCCCAGTATTGGAATTCCTAGTTCAAAAATCTCCGGATCGCAACTTGGTGCACCATCTGTATAAGCGCTGTTCGGGCCTCCGGAAAAAATAATACCTTTAGGATTCATTTTTTTTGAGCTCACGCGCAGACAGCTTATGTGAATGGAGCTCACTATAAACGCCTAAGTCTCGGATTCTGCGAGTTATCAATTGGTTATATTGCCCGCCAAAATCGAGTACGACAATTAGTTCTTGATTCATCTCATTCATATTTTCGACCATCCTTTTTCTAATTAATCCTGCATGCAAGTATTATGACGACTAGGAAAAACTGGGCATTGCTACGTTAAAGCTGAGCGGCCGTGCATAAACGATAATTACTGATACATTTTATCAATCGGCCTATAGCAGGTCAAGAATTGATTTTGCGAATCATTCTTTCCCATCGCTCTTTATTATCCGTCCAACTAGTGCCAATCCCCTTACCCCCGTAGCAAATACGCTCATATTGTTTCGTCAGAAGAATCATTTCTGACGTGCTCAGCATGACATCAAGCCGCTGGGCATATTCCCGCAAAGTTTCGTCTCTCCGGCGTTTGTAGTCAAATCGTTCGCACAGTTTCAGCAAGCTTTCATACGCCTTAATAAACGTTTGCTCATCCCGTCGAAATTGAAAACGATAAAAGGTAATGAGCTGGGCGATTTTTTTATTCGTCAGAAAAATTACTATGCTGCAAGTAAAGCCAATCCGAAAATAATGACCGGAGCAACAGGAAATGTTCCCTTTTCTACTGTTCCGACTGCTTCGCTCTCCTCTTCCTTCTCATCCTCCGCTTCTTCCGTTTCCTCATCTTCTGCCTCTTCCTCAGGCTCTTCAGAGGAATCGTCTTGTTCGAGCACATCGTCAAGCTCCGATTGCGGCTCGATAAATTGGTGCTCGCTATAGAACCCACGGGTGGGCTCAAAAGGGACCCAGCCTACGTCAGGAAAATAAACCTCTACCCATGAATGGGCATTACTATTAGAAACCTCATAAACGAGGCGATTATCCGAAAGTGTATCGACCAATTCTCCGGCGGTAAAGCCTTTGACCCAGCGGGCCGGAATATCCAAAGTTCGAAGCATCACAACCATTGCCGTCGAGAAGTTGTCGCAATATCCTCGCATCGTTTCAAATAAAAACTGATCGACGTAATCCTGGTCCTCATTTGGAACGGGTACGTCATCTGTTTCATAGGCAAAGTCAGGGCCTGACAAATATCGTTCAATCGCCTTTGCTTGTTCGTAGCGACTTGTTCCTTCATTCGCAATTTCTTCCGCGAGCTCCCCGACCCGATTCGGTAACTGTTCTGGAAGTTGGGTATAGTAGCTTCTTATAGAATCCGGATCGTTGCCATCGATTTTATGCAATTCCTCAACGTGATAAGCCAATGAGGCATAACCATATTCATAATAATCAAGCGATGTGGGGTTACCTAGATGTATTGTCGCCGCTTTCGTCGTATAACGATCGACTAGTACTTCCGCATTCATCACTTCGCTTCTCGTTAACAAATCACCGGGATAAAAAAGGTGCTGAAAGCGGGCCTGACCTTCCTCAAAAGAAACCTCTGCCCTCCGATGTTCAATGTCAACCGCTGGATGATGAAATGCTTCGTACCTTGAGGTCGGTTCAGTTTCGGAAGGGGTAGACGCTTCCCAGCCCTTGCCCGTATAAAAATCCTTTGTCTCTCCACGCCAATAATTGGCTTCGGTTACCGCTGCATAAAAAACGGTTGAGTCATCACTAACAAAGCCTCCACCGAGCTGCCCGTCATTTTGGCTATAGCCGATACGCTGAGTACCACTCCCGTCATTTTGACCATCGGAATGTTCCAGTCCGAAAGACGCTTTAACAAAAGGGATCGGATCAGACCATTGTGGCTCTAGCTTCGGAGACACCAGACCTAGTAAGACAGCGACGGCCACAACTCCGAGCGTCAAACCTGCAAGCTTGACTGGCAAGAACCTTGTCGATACCGCCAATTTTTTTTGATTCTATCACTCGATACATGGAAACGAGCCCCAATAAGAAAAAAACCGATGACAAAAGCACGGATCATCGCAAATGAGCCATCGTACATCGTAAATGTATCTACGACACCGATATAAATTATTGTCGCTGTTAGGAAAAACAGGACTCTGCGCGCATGCACAATCCAATAAAAAAGCAAGTAGCTCATGATCGCGAGCAGAATGAAGAACAGTAAGCTTCTAAACATATCCGTTAAACCAGACCATTGTCCGTTCAAAACAAGACTGAGGTTAAAAAAAGAAGTCTTCAGCAATCAGCAAGAGCCATTCGGAAGAGAACAACGGGCTGTCAAAGAACATCAAATACAAGCCTGCGATTATAACGATTGTTTTTAGGCCTATGGACCAGCCGATCGGAAGCTGAAAAAACGTGATGAAAAAAAACAGCGCTGTAACGGCGACAAAAATAGAGATGAATCCGGTGTAAGAGATAATCGGTAATGGCATTAACCACTCCAAGAGTAATAAGAAACTTAAACCGTACAAGAAGAAGTTTTGAGCCAAACCAGCCTGCTGTCCCCTAAGCATCCATTCGCCTCCTTTCAAATTGATAAGCAAGGTTTATTCCGAGGAAGACAATGTATACGTCTTAATGCCAAGACGCTCCAGTTCCTTTGCCACCACTCGATCCTTTTCCGTTTTTGAAATCAAGCATAGCTGCACCGCCGCTTGCTGGGCACGCATCGTTTTCAACGCTGCAATCATCTCAGGAGCGAGCTCAACGCAAACATAATACACCGTTTCTCCTTGCCATTCCTTATAAAAACGATGAACAGCAGGTGCGGGCTCTTTCCGGCGGTCAACATTGGCAAATAAACGTAAGCCAAGTGGCAATGAATATTGACTAATCTGCGCCCCTTGCCAATCTTCTGTACAGACAGCAACCTTTAAAGTTGCTTGCTTTTCGACAAATGTTACCATCAGGGAAGCAGCAGCTTCAATCGCTTTTTCAAAAAGCTCATCTGACGAGCGCTTGTAAAACGGATCAAATGCGACGACGATTCCACTGCCTCGAAAGGATTCAAATTCCTTTGTCTTCAGTTCTGTCGTTCTCGCTGATTGTTTCCAATCAATACTTGCGAGGCGATCACCTGGGATATAGCTACGCACGCCCGCCAAAGAACGCTCTTCTTCAAGATAGTTGTTAGGCAATGCCCCTTCAGTTGAATACAAATTTTTATTTGCTGGTACGTTGACTAGCTTCTCATAATACGGATAAACAAGCACCTCTGATTCGCACGATATAATATGACGCTTTTCGAACAAGCCAAATAAGTCGCTAAAAACGAGCTCCAGCTCACGAAACGTATAGCTGCCCCGCTTCACGTTTTTAATAGGATAGGAAAAACGAAGTGTACGCTGAAAGGAAAAGAAAAACAATGAACCCGATTCGCTAGTTTCTCCTAATTTCGCCGGCGGTAAATCTTGTACTCTGACATAATAAAATGGCTGGAGCACTCGCTTTTTGATGATAACCTGAACGATTAATGTTTCACCGGCCTTAATCATCTCTTTATCCATTTTTCTCTCAATGACGAAGCCACGTAATGTTACAAGCGAAACAACCAGGGTAACAACAACAACCGTTAACACACCGTAAAAGAGAAACCAACTGGCAAAACCACCTTGAAACATCGCATAGGCAAAGACCACTGCGAGCATCGTTACTAAAACGATGAGCCTCAGCATCGTTTTTACCACATTCAATCGTTTCCTTTTATTCACGATGATGTTAGCCCTTTTCTGGCGACAGGTATTCTTACTGTACTAAGCACATCTGTGATGACTTGTTCTCCGGTTATGTTTGTCATTTTGGCTTCCGCTGTTATGATCAGACGATGGGCTAATGTGGATACTGCGAGATATTTAACATCGTCGGGAATAACGTAGTCCCGATCTTGAATCAACGCATAAGACTGCGCTGCCTTCATTAATGAAATCGATCCGCGCGGACTTACACCTAGCTCGACAGCCCGATGCTTTCTCGTTGCATGAACTAGTTGAATAATATAAGCTTTGACGTGCTCGTCGACAAAAACGTTTTCTACTTGCTCCTGAAACCGAATCACCTCAGCAATCGTCATCACAGCTTCGACTTCATCGATCGGATGACCGCTTTCTAGCCTCCTCAACACTTCAAGCTCGTCTTCTGCTGACGGATAGCCTAAGCGTAATTTCATTAAAAATCGATCCAGCTGCGCCTCAGGCAAAGGAAAGGTTCCGGCATACTCCACCGGGTTTTGAGTGGCCATCACAAAAAACGGACGTCCTACTTTAATCGTTTCACCGTCAACCGTCACACTTCCTTCCTCAAGTGCTTCCAGCAATGCAGACTGAGTTTTCGGTGAGGTTCGGTTAATTTCATCAGCAAGCACAACATTGGCCATAATCGGTCCAGGGCGAAAAGTAAATTGCTGGGTATGCTGATTAAAAATTGACACACCGGTGACATCAGATGGGAGTAAATCCGGGGTAAACTGAATCCGTTTAAAATCGGCACCGAAGGAGCGCGCAATCGCTTTAACGAGCATCGTTTTACCCACACCAGGAACATCCTCAAGCAAAACATGGCCTCCGGCAAATAAAGCTACGAGATTCAGCTCAATCTCTTTTCTTTTTCCAACCACTACTTGTTCAATATTTTCAATGATTTCTTCAATTCGAGCTACTGTCACTGACATCAACCTTCCTCGATTTTGTAAACCATGCTAAGAGCTATCGGATCGCTTGACAGGGGCGTTGTTTTATCGAAGGGAGGGCGCCTAACAATAAGCTCCTGTCATCGTTATCTAATGGTCGTTCCATTTAAAACTATCATATCATCTATAGGTCTATTTGTGCGTAACAATTGCTTTACTGCCAAAACTGACCATATTACCTTTATACCCTCAATTCAGACTATCTATTACTTTTTTTTATCGTTTCTTAGTGCGATTCACGAAAAAGAAGGTCGACCCGCTCTCAAAAGAGTTGGATTGACCTTCTTTTATTCTATCAAACTGTCGGCTCCTTCTCGATAGGAGGGCGGACGATTTTGGCAATTAGTCCATGACTCGGTGAGAATAGAAAACTAATGAGAAAGACGAGCCCGGTGGCAAATGCCATGGAACCGGAAATCGACGTATTCAACCATACGGCCAAATAATAGCCGGCAAAAGCAGATACGATCCCAAAGGCTCCGCTTAAGACGAGCATGATACTGAGACGATTTGTCCATAAATAAGCGGATGCAGCTGGTGTAATGAGCATTGCGACTACCATTATCGCCCCTACTGCATCAAAAGCCGCAACGGTTGTAAGCGAAACAAGTGTCATAAATAAATAATGCATCACCATAACCGGAATACCCAGACTTGCGGCAAGAGCAGGATCAAAAGACGTCAGCTTCCATTCTTTATAAAATATCAAGATGAAAAAAAGAACAATCGCGAGAACGAGCAGCAAAATAGCCGTCGCTGCCGGTATTTCACCGATAACTGGAAGAGAGATCAGGTTCCAAGGGACAAAGGCAATTTCCCCCATTAATGCATGCTGGACATCAAGGTGAACATTTCCGATGGACGTTGAGATCAAGATGACGCCTAGAGCAAATAACGTCGTGAACACAACTCCGATGGAAGCATCCTGCTGGACGCCGAGCGAGTGGAACCATTGAACTAAAAGTGCTGTAAGAAGCCCTGCAATACTGGCCCCAATTAACATATGGACGCCATGAAGCTATTCGTTATCATAAAAGCAATAACGATCCCGAGCAATACCGTATGGCTGATTGCATCGGCCATCATCGCCATTTTTCGTAAAATCAAAAACACACCGACGATTCCGCATGAAAGCCCGACCAGTGAAGCAGTCAAAAGGATCCAAGCTGTATAACTCATGACTCACCCTCCCTCATAGCCTGAGACGAGCGTTCGATTGAAAAATGCTTTTTTTGCTTCCGTTGCTCAATGAATTGAATAAGAATTCCCTTCTGAGCTCCTAGAAACAACGAAATTAAAAATAGGCAGGAAGAGGACAAGACGATGAACGGTCCCGTCGGCCACCCAGAACCTAATGCGCTAATACAAGTACCTAGAATTCCAGATGCGCCGCCAAATAGCGCCGATAACACGAGCATCCACATAAAAGAATTGGTCCAATACCTAGCGCTGACTGCAGGTATAATCAAAAGAGCGGCCATTAAAATGACTCCAACTGCTTGAATGCCAATGACGATAGTCAATACGAGAATACCTATATATACTCCATTCATCAGCTTTAGCGACAATCCAAGCCCTTTTGCAATTGCATCAAACAAAAATATTTCCACTCTTTAAAAGAAAACACAACAATAATCAAAACAAGTATCGTCAGTGCCAGCATCGTGTACACGTCTGTTCGCACCATCGACGCCGCCTGCCCGAAGATAAAGTTATTCAGCCCGCTTTGGCTTCCACCAGCCGTGCGGCTAACAATCGTCAGAAGCATAATGCCTAAGCCGAAAAATACAGAAAGAATCATACCCATCGCCGTATCTTCAGTAATTCGGCTTGAGGAGCGGATCCACTCGATGCAAAGAGCACCAAGCAACCCGCTGACTGCTGCTCCGAATATTAACAATGGCAGATTTTTTTTCACCGATAATCATAAAGGCAATAACGACTCCGGGTAAGGCAGCATGGGACAGCGCATCGCTCATCAGGCTTTGCTTTTTCCAATAAGCTAAACAGCCAATGACACCAGAAGCCATACCGAGCATCATCGTACTGAAAAGCACCCATTGCATGTTAGCGCCCAACAGAATGGACATAAGTAGCGCCTCCTTGGATCATTTGCAGTGAGCCGCCATACGTTTTGGCAATATTATCAGGCGTAAAGGTCTCCTTTGTCTTCCCGTGTTGAATAACAGTTTTGTTTAAAAGCAGTACATGATCATAATAATCGGCCACCGTCTGCAAATCATGATGAACAACGAGTACCGTTTTTCCTTTCTCCTTTAGCTCATTTAAAATCGACATAATTGCTCGTTCAGTCGCTGCATCGACACCCGCTAACGGTTCATCCATAAAATACAGATCAGCATTTTGAACAAGAGCCCTCGCTAAAAATACCCGCTGCTGTTGTCCTCCTGAAAGCTGACTGATTTGCCGCTCGGCGTAGTCTGCCATCCCCATTTTTTTCCAAAGAGTCTAACGCCTTTTTCCGATCAACTTTTGACGGCCACTTCAGCCACCCGATTTGTCCGTATAGCCCCATTAGGACGACATCCAAGGCATTTGTCGGAAAATCCCAGTCGACTGAGCCGCGTTGAGGCACATAGCCTAGTCGCTTTTTTTCTTTTTTTATCGTCGAGCCAAAAATGGAAACAGAACCCGCTAATAATGGATGCAAATTTAATAGTGTCTTGATCAATGTCGATTTCCCTGCTCCGTTAGGTCCGACTATCCCAGTGAGAGATCCTGCCTCAATATCGAATGAGACGTCATGAAGAACGGTTTGTTTACGATATGAAGCAGCCAAATCTTCAACGTGTAATGCATTCACGATTACTCATCCTCCCCCATTAACGCATTATATATAGTTTCAACGTTATGACGGTACATCCCGATGTAAGTCCCCTCTTCTGTACCGTAATCACCCATCGCGTCCGAATACAGTTCACCGCCAAGCTTTACCTCATGTCCTGTTTCGGCTGCTCCTTCAATAACAGCCTTAATCGAACTGTCATTCACACTTGATTCGATAAAGACGGCAGGAACTTCATGCTCTAGAATAATCTCAATCGTTTCTTGAATATCGGAAACACCGATTTCGCTTTCTGTACTCAGTCCTTGAAGCCCAACGACTTCAATGTCAAATGCACGCCCGAAATAATTAAAAGCATCGTGAGCCGTAACGAGTATACGCTTTTCGGCAAGTATTTCTGCCAGCTTTTCATTGGATTCCGTCATCAATTGTTCTAGTTCCTCAAAATACGCTTCCTTGTTTGCCTCAAAGGTATCAGCATATTCTGGAGCGTAATCCTTTAATTCTTCAACTGCAGCGTCAAGCGCCTGCTGCCACAGGGTAATATCAAACCAAACATGAGGATCCGGTGCCCCAGGATTATCCTCATCCTCAAGCAAGCTGCCTTCGCCGATAGCTTCTCCTACAGCAACCGCTGTTCCGCTCTTGTTGATTTGTTCAAAGACGTCGACCATATTTGCTTCAAGGTTTAGACCTACATAAAAAACAAGATCGGCATTCCCTAATGTTGAAATATCTCCTTGTGATGCATTGTACAAATGAGGGTCAACACCCGGACCCATTAATGAAGTAACGTCTATATAGTCGCCCCCAATAAATTCAAGCGGTTCAGCAATTTGGGCAATCGTTGTCACGACGTTGATGACTTCATTTTTTGCACGATCTTGTTCCCCTTCTGTTTTTGTTGAACCGGACTCCGTCGAGCCGCAAGCTCCTAGTAATAAAACGATCCCTACTGCTATCAACCTAGTTCCCCACTTCACCGCAACAAACCTCCCATTGCCTCTGTATAATTTATTACCACTAGGCATATTTAGTGCCTATTCATCAGCGGTTTCTTTCTCCTCCGCTAATTAGTTAGACTAATCAGCGACTTACGGACAGTTTATCAACCTTTTTTTTAAGACCCCTTTATCCGGGGTAAAGCAATCAAAATTTGCTAAGCCAAATACATTTGTCCGGAAACAATTAAGTTGCCCTAATACAACAATAATCGTTTTTCTTACCTTCGTCAAGAGTTTTTTTCTCGTAAACTCATTTCAAAAGAAGGAAAACGCCTATCCTTTTTTTTCTCGCGAACCCCGCATTTAAGCCAGTGAAGCTGGAAAACTCACATTTTGGCTACACAGCAAAGCTTGACACGTATCTTCAACACTAGTTAAAAAATTTGATTTCCGATCAATTAAACCTGTCACAATTGGAAGAGTAAACATAGAAGATTGGTAACATCTAAAACGAAAGGACAGAATATTAGGAAATTTTAGTAGTGTTTACGTGTGTCTCCTGATCGATCAAATAATCCTAAATGGGGAAACTACTCCATAAAGTAAAAATAAACTATCATTTAAATGGTTACGCATAACAAAAAAATACTGCACACAAAAAAACGCGTAGCCTAAAAAAAACGAGCTTGTGAGAAAGCAATCGTCTCACAACCCGTTATTCATTCGTTTTCAGTTGACTGGATGAGCCCTAATGATTAGCTCAGGTTGAAAAAGGATTTTTCCCTTTTTGTCAACGGAGCCATCCATTTCATCAATTAGCAAGTCAACGATCGTTACCCCCATCTCATGTAAGGGCTGGGCAATCGATGTTAACGCTGGCACCGTCGTTTTAGCCAGGAGCGTATTGTCAAAGCTGACAATCGAAAGCTCTGCCGGAATACGCACACCTTTTTCTTGTATCGCCTGAACAACGCCAACAGCAAGCAGATCATTAATGACAAACAATGCTGTCGGTGGTTCGGACATAGAAAGGAAGTATGTACGTGCTCCTGTCCATTGGCTACGGATGCATCCGAGCGTCTGGTCAGCTCCTCTTGAACAGGTACCTGATAATCGGCACATGCGTCGCGATAACCATAAATGCGCAAATTACTGCTGCGCACATTTTCGCCAATAATGCCGATGCGCCGATGCCCGAGTTCAAGTAAATGGGCTGCTGCTAAGTAACCACCTTTATAATCGTCGACAGAAACTGTCGGTATTGACATTCCTGGATGATGATCCGCGAACATGATCAATGGATATTGATTAGAAATGAGCGACTCCAAAACCGCTTGGTTTCGAAACCCAGAAGCCAGTATGAGCCCGTCGACCTGCTTGCGCATTAAAAGCTCGACATACTTTTTTTTCTTTATCTAAATCGTAATCCGTACTGCACATAATTACACTTAACCCGAGCTCATGCTCGAGCATCGATATACTTAGCAATTTCCGAAAAAAAAGGGATTTGAAATATCCGGAATCAGCAAACCGATCGTATCGGTTCTTTTCCCCGTTAAAGCTGAAGCAACAGCACTTGGGTAATAGTTTAGCTCCTCCATCGCCTGTAAAACCTTTTCCTTTGTGGCTTCGCTAATCCTCCCGCGATTATTGACCACCTTCGAAACCGTCGCAATGGAAACCTCAGCTTTTTTGCGACATCATAGATCGTGACCTTCATACAAACCTCTTCCTGTGCTTAGACCTTTTTCTTTATTATAACTGATTTTGCCAGCATGTTCAGAAGAGATTACATGGCAAGTCTGGCAGTCAGATTTTTAAGGAGAAAGTTAACATCAATAACAAAAAAAAGAGCCTGTTCAGACTCCTTTTTACATTGTTGGCAGCAAATATTTTCCGGTTTCGACAATTACTGCTGCTGATTTTGCTGTTGTGCTTGCTGTTGCTGCTGTTGTTGCGCTTGCTGTTGTACTTGCTGTTGCTGTTGTGCTTGTTGAACAGCTTGTTGCGCCTGCTGCAACTCTTGCTGCGCTTGCTGCAATTGCTGTTGTTCCGCCGGTTGAGCACTGCTTTGAGCTTGCTGTAGTTGCGATGCAGCCTGTTGCAGCTGTTGCTGTGCCTGTTGAATCGCTTGAGGATTCGCCTGCTGCGTTGCCTGCTGAACGGCTTGTTGCGCCTGCTGGATGGCTTGTTGAGCTTGTTGCACTTGTTGGTTTTGCTGTTGCATAAATATCATCCTCCAAAATCTGTAAGAATTTTGTTTCCTTTTTAGCATGCCTAATATTCATGAAGTCATACAAGATTATGGGAATTTCTTTTGCTGCCCCTCATGATATCCACTCAAAAGGTGGCAAGACGATCCACCAACGCAAATAAGCGTGGAGAAAAATCTCCCCGCTTATTGCTTCATTCCATTCAATCTTTATCCGACTTGTTCTGCATGAGACTGCTGCTGAAGGTGATACATTTGAGCATAGGCTCCACCTAACTCCATCAATTGCTGATGATTGCCTCGCTCAATAATCTGCCCGCGGTCGAGGACGAGAATTTGATCGGCATTTTGAATCGTTGAGAGGCGATGTGCAATGATAAACGTCGTTCGCCCTTCCTTCAACGCCTCCATCCCGTGCTGGATTACCGCCTCAGTTTCGGTATCAATATTGGATGTTGCTTCATCAAGTACGAGTATCGCCGGATTCACGACTAATGCTCTGGCAAAGCTAATCAGCTGCCGCTGTCCACTCGACAACGTGCTTCCTTTCTCCTGAACCTCCTGTTCAAGAATATCCTCCATCTGAGCAAATATTTGCTCCCCACCAACCATCTTCAAAGCGTCCTCCATCTGTTGGCGCGTGATCGACGGGTCATCCAATGAAATGTTTGAAGCGATCGTTCCGCTAAACAAGTAAGGCTCCTGTAGAACAATTCCCATATGCTCGCGCAACGCTTGACGCGGAATCTCTTTAATATCCTTACCATCGAGCGTAATCTCACCTAACTGACAATCATAAAACCGGAATAACAAGTTCATAATCGAGCTTTTCCCGGAACCTGTATGTCCGACCAATGCTACAGTTTGACCAGCGTGGGCGGTAAAATTTAAATCTTTTAATACGTACTCCTCATCTTTATAGCTAAAGCCGACACGTTCAAAATTCACCTCACCTCTAGGACGCTCAATCCTTTGGTCGATAACATCCTCGCCTTTCTTGTCCATAAGCTCAAAGACCCGTTCACCTGCTACGCGCGCTTGTTCGAGATTCGCTAATTGATTGACAATACGATTCACAGGCTCGAATAAACGATTGACGTAATCGACAAACGCATAAAGCACACCGAGAGTGAGGACTCCACCAATTCCAGCGGTGGACCCGCCGATATACCAAATCATGCACACAAAAACAATGTTCCTCAAGACAAAGGAAAGATTGTGTGAGGTCAAAGCATTAAGGCGCAGCAGTTTATTTTGGAAACGATAGTGCTCATCGTTTAACCGATTGAACTCCCGATCGCTTTGCTTTTCTCGTCCAAAGGCTTGAATCATACTCATTCCCTGAATATTTTCATTCAAAGAGGCATTGATTTCACTAATTTTTGAACGAATACGGTGATTGTAAACCGACGCGAATTTTCGATATAGTACAATCCAAAGTGCCAATGCCGGTAATAAGAACAAACAAACAATAGCTAGACGGACATCAAGCAAAAATAAAGCAATATATATACCTATCATATAAATCGCACTCGAAAAAAAAGTTCGCGAGTACAGCCACATACAGTTCGCGAATCGCCTCTGTATCGTTCGTCACGCGAGAAACTACTTTTCCAGCTGGCAAGTTGTCAAAAAAAGCGCACAGGCAGCCTTGAAATATGATTAAACACGTCCTTACGAATTCGCTGAATAATTCGATTAGCCGCTTTTTGCAAATAAAAACGTTGCCCGAACTGAAAAAAAAGGAAGCGATGACGATCAACCCAACATAAAAGCTCAGCATACGAATAATCGGACCCATTTCGGGGGTATAAAACGCCATCACTTCTGCAGCAGACAAAACAACCGCTTCTGTTTCATAGGTGACTCCATCATTCGTAACGGTAAACCGTCCCTCGTCGAACTCACGCCTACCATTAAGAGGGATCGGCTGTTCTGTATAGACAAACATTCGGCCTACTTGTGCAATTTGAACGGGACTACCGACTTCCGCCTGTTCAGATAAATTCGCTTCGCGCGTATACCATTGACCTTGATATTGAACCGCTTTATCGCCTTTATCGGTTGGATACCACGGTTCTTCAATTCCAGTCACATGGCGATCGATAATGATTTTTGCAATAAAAGGCCCTGTCAGCTCAGCTGCTACACTGAGTGCGAGCAAAAACAATGCAACAATGATCGTTTTCTTGCTTGTTAGTGCGTATTGAACTAACCGTTTTCCTGCTGTCACTCGGCTTCCCCTCCTTCCAAACGAATCGTTTGTCGTTTGACCTGCTGACTGTACCATCCGTTCGTATTCAATAACTCCGTGTGAGTTCCTGCCTCAACTACTTTGCCTTCGTCAAAGACAAGAATCAAATCTGCGTGTTCGACAGCCGACATTCGGTGAGTTGTAATAATCGTCGTCTTTTCTTGTCGCACCTGCTGAATATTACTAACAATTTTTGCTTCTGTTTTGGCGTCAACAGCAGATAAGGAATCATCCAGAATTAACAGCTCAGGCTCCGCAATCATGGCCCGGGCAATCGAAATTCTCTGCTTTTGACCTCCTGACAGAGCGACCCCTTTTTCACCGACGAGTGTTTTAAGCCCTTCAGGCAAAAATTCGAGATCCTGTTCGAAGGCTGATAAGCGAATCGCCTTTTCCAGTTCATCCTCTGTAGCACTCGGCTTCCCAAACAAAATATTTTCTTTAACGGAGCGGGAAAACAGAATATGATCCTGAGGCACATAGCCGATCCAATCACGAACCTTCCTTTTTTCCTGCTCTTCAATCGGAATGCCGCCAATTTCAAGTGAGCCCATTCCCGCCGGATAAAACCTTAATAGTTGCTTAATAAAAGTCGACTTTCCGCTCCCGGTCCTGCCGACAACTCCGATCGTCTCCCCCGACCGAACTAGAGCTGACACATCAGCAAGCTGCTTTCCCTTTGCCTGTGGGTAACGAAAGCTCACTTGATTAAACATAATAGAGTCCAGTTCATCTGCCTGTTTTGGCGCTGCCGGATCGGGGACATCCTCTTGAACCGCTAACGTTTCATTGACCCGATCGAGTGAGGCGCTGCCTCGCTGCAAAATATTAATCAGTTCACCTACCGCAAACATCGGCCAAATCATCATTCCAAGATAAATATTAAAAGTAACGAGCTGCCCTAACGTAATTTGCTGCTGGAAGACAAGGTAGGAGCCATAGCCAATTCCAAGTACATAGCTTAACCCGACCAAAATATTGACGGCTGGCTCAAAGAGGGCATCGATTTTGGCAACCTCAATATTTTTATCGTAAACATCCTCACTCATCGCTTCAAAACGCGCTTCATCTTGCCGCTCCTTTTTAAAGGCACGGATGACCCTCATTCCCCCGACGGATTCTAGCACCCGATCATTCAAATCGCCAAACGCATTCTGAGCCTTCATAAAACGCTCATGAATTTTCTTACCGAGAATCGAGATGATCACCGCCATAATTGGCAACGGCAAAATCGCCACCAGTGTTAGCTTCCAGCTAATCATAAACGTCATTGCCCCTAGTACCATCAGCATAAATATACTCGAGTCGACAAGTGTCAAAACGCCGAAGCCGGCTGTATTGGATACAGCCTTTAAATCATTTGTCCCCCGCGCCATCAAATCTCCGGTTTTACGTCTTTCGTAAAAGGGCGGATCCATTTTAAATAAATGACCCATAAACCGCGAGCGCAGCTCCGTTCAACGACGAATGCACCACCGAACAATTTTGACATCCACACGTAGGTCATGCCATAGCTTGCAATCGTAACTGCTGCAAGCAAAGTAATATAGAAAATCATTCTATTTGCACTCAGCTCTCCAAGCTGAAAGTCATCAATTGCCATCCCGATTAAACGAGGCGAGACTAAATCAAAAAGCGAAACAATTAATAATAAAACTAAGGCAACTGTATAGCGTTGCCATTCCTCTTTAAAAAACCAAGATAATTGCCCAAGCACCCTAAACACCGCGACCACTTCCTCTTCCTCAATTTCATAACCCTTATTTTGAAGCGCATTGCTCGTTACACTAATAAACTGCCCTTCATTTCCATGGAGAGATGTGCCCAGTGCAACGACGCATTTCCCTCTCCACCTGTCTTCATCCCTTTTCGAGCTTAATACCTTGTGACAAAACAGCAAAAAAAAGAAGACACATCGCCAATGCGATATGCCTTCTTTGACTCATACTGGTCACCGGAAGCGTATCTTAACGACTGCATGTTGCAGCCGTAATTACATTTTGCTCACCTTACTAGAAAAGGTGGTCACAAAGGGGCTGCAACGTTTTAAAGTTTTCAATTCCATATAAATCATTCAATAAAAACATCATCGTACTCAGCCTCCTTTTTTCATAATGGGTTTTAATATTGTTATTTTAAGTGATTTGTAGTTAGATCGCAATAGAAAATTCAAATTTTTCACTTCTTTACAGTCTAATGGACACTGACGGCTTATTGGACGAATTAGCTTTAGAAGTTCTACCGCAAAACAGGTTACAGAAGCAAAGGCAGCGATGAAATCGGCAACCGTTCGCTCAAGACGAGATTGGAAGAAACACTTTAGGCGAGTCCCGCCTTTCAAACGCGACTCCATGATTTCCCTTCTTACAGGTGACAAGAGGAAGCATTATTAAAACAACAAAAATAGCTCCATCGAATTTCGATGAAACCGGTCACTTCTCGCATATGCGACTTGTTCTTTAAGCGAAGCATCGCAATCGAAAGGCTCTTACTACCTGCCAGCCATTAGAGCACCGCTTAAAATTATTGGCGAAGGATGGTGGACGATACATTAAAACAACCTTGCGGAGAGCTTACCGCCTTTTCAAAAAAAAGTGTTCTTCTTAAAAATGACGCCTTCTCTCCGCTGTATTCAAAGTAGTAAGCTGCAATCTTTATTTTTACAAATGAGTGGACAGCCTTCTTAAATTGTTTAAGCTCGTCTTCAAACTATCCATCGGATGACCTTTACACGCATCCTGCTCGACTACGTACCATTCAATGCCGTTCGCCTCTCCCCATTTCAAAATCGGTAAGAAATCGATGCTCCCTTCGCCTACTTCAGCAAACGTTTTTTTCCTTATCGTCTGTCATATCCTTTAAATGGATAATCGGCATCCTCCCTTTATACGGTTGGATAAACTCAAAAGGATCCCTTCCACCTTTTTTTTAACCCAAAAAACATCTATTTCAGCTTTTACTAGATTCTGATCAGTGGGTTCGAGCAAATACTCCAGTGCTGATATTCCTTCTATCGGTTTCAAATTCAAAGGCATGGTTATGGTAACTAATTCGAAATCCTTCGGCTTCCTGTGCAAGGCGATTCAATACTGTCCGTACTTCTTTGTAACCATCTGCTGTCTGATACGCACTCGGTAACGATGGACATATTAAATCAATTGTTTTATAGAGCCTTGCTTCATTTAATACAGCTGGCAAATCGTCCGTTAATCGTTCCAATGAGACGTGCATTCCTGCCGCTTCTAATCCATTTTCCTTCAAGCTAGAGGCGACTTCTTCAGGGTCGTATCCTTTAGGCAATGCAGAAATTTGCACACCAGCCAACCCATCGCTTTCAACTCCTTTAACACGTTCGGAATACCTTGCTTCAATTCTTCTCTTACCGTATACAACTGAGCTGCATATTTTTCGTTCATTCTCACACGTCCTTTTCAACTTTTTAAAAAAAATTAGTTAGAATGCTTTCATTTACAACATCGTTCCTCCTTTATGTATACGCTATCATTTCCGACCATTTTATCATAATATGACACGAATCATTCGTTAAATTTTAGTTACACGTTGTAGAAATCCCGAGCTTACCGTATCTTACAAGAAGCTTGCAATTTTGATAGGCAGCTAAACATACTCCGTACTATGAAAATAAGTTTGTACCACTGCCTGTTCGCAGTGCCTAGTATCTCCCCATAAATCACCTACCATCGACAGTCGCCCATTTATGGCAATGTTACACACGAATTAGGTCTGACAACCATAAAATTATAGTGAACTCGCTTCAGTCAAACTGAACATGCGGAAATCGCCTGATTTGAAAAAACCTACCTATAAGGGGGAACCTTTCTCCTTTCAGACTTTGCTCCAAAAGCCAAAGCACCGGGAAATCATAGAGATTGCCCACACTAATGCCTAGACTCTCAAAGTCTAGGTACACATAATCAGGCCACATGTTGATTAGTCCATATGGAAAGGTGGTGTGCCGATAATGGGATTCCGCTATCGTTATCCTCCAAACCGATATTATTGCCCTCCTTACAACTGTTGCCGACCTGGCTTCGGTGGCGGTGGAGTAGGTTTTGCGCTCGCTTTAATTATTCTGCTCTTTGTCCTTTTCTGCATTATTGGCGGGGGTAGAAGGTGGTATTAACTTTTTACTTGAGAAGTCTATTAGAGCTCCCTATCGATTGAGCGCTTTAAATCTACTAAAAAAACGAGAGAGAATGATCCTCTCGTTTCTTTTTTTTAATAAAAGTATGGATAGTACGTCGGATAATAAGGATACGGTTGGTAGCCGAAGCCGCCATATAAAGCACTTCCAGCTATCCCACCTAGTACACCGCCAAGAAATGCTCCAACGGGAAATCCAAAACCACCAAATCGCTGACCAGAGTCCCAGCCCGGCCTTTGTCCGTATCCAAAGGGTCTTGCATAACGAGTATTAGTCGGAGTTAAGCGCCAATCTCGTGTACTCATCATCTCCATCCCTCCTCTGCTTCACTGTATGCGTCTGAAGGCTAGCAAGTGATTAAATGCCCAGCAATTGGGCAAAGCCATCTTTTTATTTTTTAGTAAAATAGAGCGTCTCGACGCGATCGACTCTCTTTTCCAAAGATGACAGAGAAGTTTGAATTTTTTTCAAGAGTATCTGTTATCTTTGCTTGACTTTCTTCGGAACGCTTTAAATGCTCCATTAGTTTTTGCTCCCGTTTACGAGAATCCTCCCGATATTCACTATTTTCTTTTTTTCATTTCCAAGATAAAAAAAACTGGCAACAAGAATGCACAAGATCGCCCATACTGCCTGACTTGTCGCGATTTCAGCAGCTAGATCCTGCATTATTATTCCTCCCTCTAACGGTCATATTTTTTTGAAAGTACCCTATCTGTAATACAGGTATTACACTCAATTTTTTTTAGTCCTCTACTAT
>BAXO01000027.1 GCA_001310555.1 Bacillus sp. JCM 19058 | reverse complement strand
TCAATGATCAAATGATCGTTTTCGGATCTTACACTCTATCATTGAATGATGAAATTGATTCTAGTGTATAATATCTACGTTTTGTGTAGAAATATTGCAATGACATAAGCCTGCCCTTCAATTCAAGAACTACTAAAAATTAAGATGTCCGAACTTTTGCTGTGCCGTGGAAAGAAACCGTTGAAGGGTTTTCAACGTTAAGGGAATTCAAAGGATGTGGCCCATCAATCCTCGAAGCGTCACCCTTGGTTTTAAAATCAAGTTGAGAATTTACTTAGATTTTACAGTGGTTTTACAATGGGTTGCTACAGTATAAAGTAACAGCGACAGAACCTGCTGTTAAGTTTTATTTTTTATGGCGGTGATGCTACTAAAGAAAAAAATGAGACGGTTGTACATACTGACAAGATAATCACTTTTGATGATGGGGTGAGAACGAAAAAATGACGACTGTTGTGTCTACTTCAATAATTACCTTTATCCGAATTGTTGCTGTCAAAGTGTTAAAAAGTAGTATATGAATAAGCCAAACAAGTAGAGGAAGTTGATCTGTCGGAAGAGTTGATTACGCTTTAACACATTCGAATGTAAAAAGGAGAATCTCTTATGAAATCGCCTACAAGAAATACTTTTATTCCTCTAGTGATCGTTCTTTTTGGAATGTTGCTGCTCTCTTGTTCTAGTGAAGAAGAGAATTCATCGGAACAGGTAGATGCAAGTGCGGAGGCTGCTAGCGATCGAGGAGCGGAAGCGAATGAAGAAGAAAAGGAACCTGTAACGGTACAAGTCCAAGTTCATTGGGAAGAACAAATGTTTAATGAGCGATTTAAGAATCCGGTGGAAGAGCATTTTCCTCATATTACTCTCGAACAAATTCAGTCAGGTTCTGGTAGAGACTCATTAGAAGAACTCTTTGCGACTGGACAATCACCCGATATTTTCTTTGAAGTATCACAACGAGATTTAGAATACTTCGAATTGGAATACGATTTAGATGAAATGGTGGACAAACATAATTATGATCTGAGCCATATTAATCCAGTATTCCTTGATGCCTTACGGGCAAGGGATTTTGAAGAGCAACGACTTTTAGGTATGCCTTATGAAGCCATATACCATGTTTTATTTTACAATAAAGAGATCTTTGATTTATTTGGTGAAGACTATCCTACAGCTGGCATGACTTGGGATGATGCACTTGAATTGGCACGATCCGTATCGGGAGAACGGGATGGAGTTGAATATCGCGGCTTAGATTTAAGTAATACGTCGATACCTCTTTTGCAACTTTCGGTAAACAAAACTGATCCTGAGACAGGAGAAGTTATGCTTGATCAACCTGAATTGTCCATGTATTTAGAGTTAATTGATAACATTATAAACTTGCCAGGATATGGTGACGAGAATTACTTTGGAGCGTCTCGCTTTCATGAAGAGCAAACGACAGCCATGCTACTTAATTTTGTTCAAGGAATTGAGTGGTGGTCCGAAGCTGAGGAAAATGAAGGACTTAATATGGATGTAACTGCAATGCCTGTCTTTTCAGATCGTGATCCAGTCACCCATCTTCCTAACATTATTCCATTATCGATTAATCCTCATAGCGAGGTGAAGGATGCAGCATTTGATGTGATTACCTTCTTCACCGAGGATGAGTATCAAGTTTTTGCATCACGTATGGGACTTGGACCAGTCAATAAAAACGAAGAAATTTTGCACGAGTTTTTCCAGGATTATGAATCAACACATAATAAAGATATCCCTTCAATCTTTACTAATCCTACAGCTCCACCTCCTGAGCAAATCAGTCCTTGGGATAGTTACGTAGAATTAAATATGGGTGACTATGCAGAGTCAGGACTCGATCGCAATGAATATTTACGAATTGCAGCAGAGGAAGGTGAAATTGCGATTCAAGAAGCAAAGGCAATTGAGTAGTTATTAGATGAAGTACTAATTGTCGTAAGGATTTTATAGAGGCAGGGACACTCCGGGGATATACGGGAGGGTAGGCGAAGGTAAGACCCTGCAGTGTGTCAGTACGAAGAGGGAGGCTCATTAAGGAAGCGAAGTACATGCCGGAGTGGGTTTACGGTCCAATAAAGTAACGGGCTTATTTTAATGAATGGCGACGATTATGTGCAGCTAGTCGTCAAAGGTGTTGTTACCGTCATCGCTGCCTTACTCGATCGGATAAAACGTCAGTGACCTCAGCAATTGAGGCGCAGCAAATAAGAGTGCTTTGAGCGTCTAGGCTCAGAGCGCTTTTTTTCTTTGTATTCTACATCCAATTATGCCTTCAGCTTGCGAAATTGTGCACACTTGCGGCATTTTAAGAGGCTAGGCAACAGCTTGATATCCTTTTATGTCCAAGAAAGGTTTTACTTGTGCGTAGATGACGGCTGTTTCCTTTCAATGAGTGTGAATGTTTTGAAATAAAATTTCAATAAAAAATTAAAAATTATGTAATTTAAATTCTGATGGCGGCATATTGAAGTAGACAAGTACATATAAATGTTGAAATTAGACAATCTATTTGAAATTGGTAGGCAGGGTGGTGGTATAAAAAAACGGTATTGTTTCCATTCGTGCGTAACTTAAGAGCGAGAATAAAAAGGGGGAAGCAACAGTGTTGAAAAAAAAGAAGGTTCGCGGTCGGTATCGTCGGTGTTCTGGCCGTTATCGCTGCAATCGGCTGCAGCGATAATGGGACGGAGCAGAGCGAATCCGGAGAGGTTGTTGAGCTAACATGGCTGGTGACGAGCAGTCCGATTCGGGAGCCCTGGGTAAATCAAGTGATCGAGGAGTTTAACGAGCAGCATCCGCATATTAAGGTGAGCGTTCAGCAAGTACCGTATGATGATGTTGATCAACGGCTACAAACGTTAATCGCGGGAGGGACCCTCCGGATGTATGGAATCCAAACTGGAATCATGCTGGTTTTCCAACCTTTCAGGCAATGGATGCGCTTATGGATTTGACTCCTTATCTTGAGAAGGAGCGGGAAACGGTTGAGGGGATCGACGAAGATATTCTTGGACTCTACCAAGTGGACGATAGGCAATATGGGATTCCGTTTTTGAATTTTGGTACGTATTTGTTTTATAACAAGGAATTGTTTGATGAGGCAGGGCTCGACTATCCGACCGTAGATTGGAATGACGAATCTTGGAGCTGGGAGAAGATGGTTGAGTATGCAGAAGAGCTGACAACTGAATCGGGTGATATTGGTGAGCGAATTTTCGGTTTTATGAGCAATGATGAAACGAATAAGCAGTCGTGGCTGTTCGGTGGAGATTTCTTAAGTGCTGACGATTACGAAAATGGAGCGATGAGCGAGCCACAGCTCTTAAGTAACCCACGGAATATCGAAGCCATTCAGGCGCATGTTGATTTAATTCAAAGGGGTATTTCGCCGACTCCTTCCCAATCAGAAGCATTGACGGAAATCGGCGATCCATTTGTAAGCGGGAAGGTTGCGATGACGACGAATGGCGGGTGGGCATTCTCAAACCTGCAAGCGGCTGAGTTTGAGTGGGGGATTGCTGCGTTGCCTTTCGTGGAAGGAAGACAGGCGTCCATCTATGTCGATCCGTGGAGTATTAGTGCAGGTACGGAGCACCCGGATGAAGCATGGGAATTTCTCAAATTTCTAATTAGCGCCGAGCACGGGGCTAGGTCGTATATGGAGATAACAGGAGCAACACCTGTTCATTCAGAATTGCTAGAGGAATGGTATGACATGATGGCAGAACAAACGGATATGAGTGCGGATGAGGTTCGCGCCGTACACGAAGGTTTGCAAGGATACGGTAGAGGGTCTGATAATCATCAAATCGAATCCTTCCGCAGCATTCGCAGGGTGATCGAGCAAACGATGCCGTCGGTCTATGATGGTAGCCGCACGGTCGAAGATGGGTTTGAAATCATTGAGAACGAGCTTCGTAGCTTAGACTAGTAAATGGCGGCTATTCCTCTACTATGAAAACTCTTGGGCAGGGGAATAGCCGGAATGATGGGGTGAATCAGATGACCACAGGAACAAAAGTAACAGTCAATCCGCCGCATAAAATCAAAAATCCGGAAAGGACGCGGGAAGCACGGGCTTTCTGGATTTTCGTATCTCCTTGGGTACTTGGCACACTGCTATTTACCGGTGGGCCTATGATTGCTTCTCTTATACTGAGCTTTACGAAGTATGATGTCATCTCGGCACCAACGTTTCATGGTCTACAAAACTATATTCAGTTGTTCCAGAACAGTTTATTTTACAAATCGTTGATGGTCACAGGGTATTACGTACTGCTTGCGGTTCCGTTTACGATCATCGGTTCACTCATACTTGCTGTTTTGTTAAATCAAAAGGTAAAAGGACAGGCGTTCTTTCGGACATTTTACTACGCGCCGTCGATTATTTCCGGCGTCTCAGTCGCGTTTCTATGGGCGTGGCTCTTGAATCCGGATTTCGGGGTTGTGAATTCGCTTCTTTACGATTTTTTTTGGCGTTCAGGGGCTTGGCTGGTTTCATTCGTCTTCGATGGTCATTCCGTCGATGGTGTTAATGCAACTGACGGCGTTAGGGAGCACGATGATTATTTTTTTTAGCAAGCTTGCAAACATTGCCGCAAGAGCTATATGAAGCCGCTGATATTGACGGCGCCGGGAAGCTGAGACAATTTTTTTAAAATTACCGTTCATTTAATATCACCGGTCATTTTATTTAATTCAGTCATTGCGATTATTAGCTCCTTTCAAATTTTTACCCAAGCCTACGTGATTACGAAAGGCGGTCCGGAATGGAATTCGTATTTTTACGTGTACTATTTATTTGAGACGGCGTTTGCGACTTTCGTATGGGCTATGCCTCTGCGCAGGCATGGATATTGTTTATCGTTATTTTTATTTTGACGATGCTCGCGCTCTGGCTCTCCAAACGGTTTGTCTATTATGAATACGAAGCGAAAAGGTAGGGGGTGAGGCCGATGAAGTGGTTAAGAAGAAAGAAGCTGTATGCCTACGGAGAGCGAAGCCCTGGAGAGAAGCTCGTCATTTATATTTTACTGACGCTCGTGCTCCTATTATTTTTATTCCCGGTATTTTGGATGCTGACGACATCGTTGAAAACGATGGGCGAAATTCACCGAATTCCGCAAACGTGGATCCCATCGTCGATCCAATGGGAAAACTATCTCGAAGTCTTTCGCATTTCTCCGTTCGCTAATTATCTCTGGAATACGGTCTGGTATACGGCAGTCACAGTGTTTGCGACCGCATTTTCCTCCTCCTTTGTTGCTTTTGGCTTTGCGCGTTTGCGTGCGAAGGGGAGTACCATTTTATTTGCGGTTGTGCTCAGCACGATGATGCTGCCGCCACAAGTGGTGATGATTCCGCAATATTTGTTGTTCAATCAGCTGGGCTGGGTCGATTCTTATTTACCGTTAGTGGTCCCGTCTTTTGCAGCGAGTGCGTTTCTTATTTTTCTGTTGAGACAATTTTACCTAGGGATTCCGCGTGAGTTAGATGAAGCTGTAAAGATAGACGGTGGTGGGTATTTTACGATCTACTTTCGCATCATTCTACCTTTGTCGATTCCCGCATTGGCGACAGCCGGTATTTTGGAATTCATGTTTCGCTGGAACGATTTAATGGGACCGCTCATTTATTTGCATACCGTCGAAAAGTATCCGTTGTCTTTAGGCTTAGCAAACCTGACGGCTGAGATGGGGGGAACCCCTTGGAACTTACTCATGGCTGCCTCTGTCATGGCCGTCACACCGCCGCTCGTTCTATTTTTCTTGGCGCAAAAGCACTTTATTCGCGGAATTGTGATTACTGGCACAAAGGGTTAAGAGCATCGGTCGTAGCTGGAAGGACGTTGCTAGTTTACAGATAAGCGAAACAAACTAGGGACATTTGCACTAGCCGGAGTTTATAAAGGAGATTACCTACCGGAGAGCGGAGAACACGCTTGAATCAACGTTTGATTCATCACGGGGGTGTATCATGAAGAATTTATGGAAATGAGGGCCAAGGCCCAGGTGGTTACCTTTGAGCCAGATTTAAGACAATGTTAAAATCATCTTTTGTTAAAGGTGATTCTTACTATCCATTTCTATTTCCCCCTACTGCAGCAGGAATCAAATATCAAAAAGAATCAACAAGCCCGGGCCCTTCACTTGATTCGGGTGCTCGGGCTTGTTCGCTTGCAAGCCTTATTCCTTCCGTAGCTGCCTCACTCCCGTGCTTTCTCTTCTTTAATTCTAATTTCCTCCATTTCCTTCATCTCGCGAAGGAAGGAGTTTATATCCAGCTCAGATTCGAGAAATTCGTTCGCAGCATTTTCGATTTGTGGCAGAGCACCGACGTCGTATTTCGAACGGGACTCAGGACCGCCTGAAGGCTTTAATTGAAAAAGCGCTTCCAAATTTTTGTCTAAAAATTTGGAAAACCGTTCGTCCTCCAAATGCTCGATCGAGTAGCCATCCTCGTGTAAATGTGGAAAAGGAGCATGCATCGGGCTGTCACCTATATACATAACCTGTTCATCCTCATACAAAAATTTCAGTACCTCAAAGGCTTCATCCTTTTGCTCGCTCGCCGCCGTCACGCCTATGGACCAGCCGTCTGCATACGGACCGACATTCGGAGCATCCTCCCATTGCGGGTACGTCGCCAAATCCCAATTCATATCCTCGGGGAGCCCCATCCACAGCCAGAGCGGAACCATAGCTAGTGTTCTCGCTTCGGCAAAGGCGTGCCAATCGCCTTCTGGAAACTCATTGCCAGGCATCGTATGGACGCGTTCAACCATGCTGAGCCACTCGCGGACGTAAGGATTCTCCGTCCATAAAACCTCGTCTGTATTCGGATCGATCAATTGCGAGTTTCCGACGACAGGGGATAAAGGAAAATGAGCGACATTGGATATATGCAGCCCCTGATATTGTACCCCATCTCTTTGTCCGGTCACCTGTGTAGATAAATCGATCACTTCCTCCCAGGTCATCCCGTCAGTTGGGTAATCGACCCCAAATAAGTCAAAAATGTCTTTATTGTAATGCAACGCATACCGATCGCTCATTAACGGCAATAACCAGATTTCACCATCGGACCAGGATGACCATTCCTGCAAATGAGCTGGATCGTACCGCGAAATATCAAATTCATGCTTTTCGATTAACTCGGTCATATCGTATCCTAATTCATATTCTCGTAAAAGGTCAACGTGGTTTTGGCGGTGAGCAAAAATGAGATCGGGAACGATTTGGGAGGCTAAAGCATCTTCAATCGCATCCCGGTTCCCGGTATCGCCGCCTATATTCTCTAATGTAATGTGTGGAAAATGCTCTTCCACGGCTCCTTTAATGTATGTTTCGTAATCCTGTCCCCACCCATCCCACATCATTATCGTCAATGTGATTGGCTCATTCTCCTCGATTCCGACATCATGATCTGTTTGACAACCAACTAACATAGACAGGGTAAAAAATAAAAGCATAGTAAACGGAATTACTTTGTTCATCCCCATTTTTCATTCCCCTTTATGTTTTGATAGTAGGTGGTGCATCAAAGCAATGACGGTCATTCGTGCAGGTTAACGCTTTGTGTGGAGTCTAAGCGAGTGACAAGCATGAGTTTTATAAAGTGAAGGATTCACCTCCGATAATTATTTTTATTCAATCGGTGTTATTTGTATCTTTTTATTCCACATCATTATTCCATGCCTTTATCTTTAACTCCTTTAAATAAATTAAATAAATTAATAAAAACAAAAAAAACTATTGATCTCTGCGGCTGCTCATAGTATAGTTTAAGCAAATGTAGGGAAAGCGCTTAACCTAAATAAATGATAAAAACCGAACGAGCTCAAAACGAGTTATTTTAAAGAATTGAATTTAAGCGCTTTCTTTTATTTTGCGTATGAATGATAACGCTGTCATATGGTGCAACTCCTTTTTTCATCCATTAATTTTAAGGTTTAGAACGTAAGCTTTATGCGGGGAGGGAGGCATTTGGACGATCAAGTTATGCTGTTTCTCTCGCTGAAATGAGGTCAATGTTTGTTAGTAGAATCAAGAGGATTGGAGGCTGTTTCCATTGATTTGGATCATTTTGCTGACGTTTTTAGCGTACACCGTTTTTGTGATGTGGTTTTCTTGGTATAAGACAAGAGGGACCGATTTAACGAGCTCAGATGGATATTTTCTTGGTGGGAGAAGCTTGACCGGAATCGTCATAGCGAGCTCGCTCATCTTAACAAATTTATCTACTGAGCAAATTGTTGGCTTAAATGGGCAAGCCTTTGGTGAATCGATGGCCGTAATGGCATGGGAGGTAACTGCGCCCATAGCGTTAATTTTTATGGCCTTCGTCTTTTTGCCAAGGTATTTGAAGGCGGGAATTACGACGATACCGGATTTCCTTGAGCAGCGTTTTGATGTTAGAACGAGGCAAATCGTTTCTATATTGTTTCTGTTAGGCTACGCAACCGTTTTTTTTACCGACGGTGCTTTATTCAGGGGCACTGGTTATCGATAGTATTTTCTCGCTTTCTACGATTGCAAATGTTAGTTCATTTACGATTATTTTACTTATCTCATTAGCGATCGGGTGTATTAGTTGTGGTTACGTCATTCTCGGTGGGCTGAAGGCGTGTGCGATGAGTGATACGATTAACGGAATCGGGTTAATCGTTGGAGGCTTGCTCATTCCTTTTTTTGGCTTTATTTGCACTCGGCGGCGGAAGCTTTGGTGACGGGATAGAAAAGCTCATTAACGCAAACCCGACAAAATTAAATGCAATTGGAGACCATTCCTCTTCTGTGCCTTGGACTGTTTTACTGACAGGCCTACTGTTTAATAATTTGTTTTACTGGTGTACGAACCAATCGATTATTCAACGATCCTTAGCAGCAAAAAACTTAGCTGAGGGGCAAAAGGGGGTACTTTATGCCGGAATGTTTAAAATTTTTGGTGCAACCTTTCTCGTTTTGCCGGGGATCATCGCTTACCTTCTTTACGGAAATTCGCTCAGCAACGCCGATATGGCCTATCCAACGCTCGTTGTTGATGTGATGCCACTGGCATTATCAGGCTTTTTAGCAGCCGTTCTGTTCGGTGCGATATTGAGCTCATTCAACAACGTATTAAACAGCTCAATTACGCTATTCACGCTCGACATTTATAAGCCAATCTTTCGACCAAAGGCAAAGGAGTATGAGCTAGTGAAAGTAGGCAGAATTTTCGCGGCTTGTCTGGCTTTCACCTCAGTCGTTATCGCTCCACTCATTATTTTTGCACCGTCAGGCCTCTATTATTATTTGAATGAAATGAATGGCTTTTATAGCTTGCCGATTATTGCGATGGTCGTTGTAGGCTTTTTCAGCAAAAGAGTACCAGCGATTGCTCCAAAGGTTGTTGTCGTTGTTCATGTTTTCCTGTACGGTTTGTCAAAATTCGTTCTGGGCGATCTAAATTTCTTATATGTGTTAAGTGTGCTGTTTCCGCTCAATGTTTTGGTCATGTTAGTAATTGGGAGATTGTGGCCAAGAGACACACCTTACGAACTATACAAGTCCAATAAAGTTGATTTGGAGCCATGGAAGTATGCGAAACCTTTTTCAGCATTAATTATCGTCATCATGATCGGAGTATACGCTTTGTTCTCACCGGTCGGAATTGCTGAATCGACCCAAAATGATTCACCGATGTCATGGGTGTATTTTGCTGGCAGTATTTTATTTGTTGGAGGTGTATGGTGGTTTTGGCGCCGGACAAACAGAAAATTAGACCCGGTAGGTGGGAGTGCCGAAATAAGGCAAAAATCAATGTAGATCTAAGCGAGCGAACGTGACATGAATGGCGCCGATCCAAATTATTTTTTTCCTTTAGCAGGAATGTAAATAGGCAGCCGAGAAAGGAGTGTCATGATTGCTTCTAACGATGGCAAGTAGAAATAAAACGCGAGGAGTACGGCAGATGAAAAAGGTAACGATCGGAATTATAGGAGCAGGAAGAATAGGGCAACTGCACGCTGAAAATATCTTGAATTCGCGCTTGCTTGAATTGAAGGCGATTTCGGATATTCAGCTTGAACATTTAAAAGGAACCGCTTATGAGCAAGACGTTCCGGTCATCACAACAAGCGCGGAATCGGTAATCGCCGACCCGGATATTGATGCGGTTTTCATATGCTCATCAACAGATACGCATGCAGGCTATATTAAAGCCGCAGCGAAAGCGGGAAAGCACGTTTTCTGCGAAAAACCGGTTAGCTTTACTATAGAGGAAACAAAGGAAGCTCTTCAGGCTGTGTCAGAGGCTGGAGTCAAGCTGCAGGTAGGCTTTAATCGCCGTTTTGATAAGCATTTCCGAAAGGTGTATGAAACGGTCCGGGCAGGAAAGATTGGAGCCCCGCATATAATTAAGATCAGCTCACGTGATCCTGAGGCACCGCCAGAGGAATACCTTAAACGATCAGGCGGCATATTTATCGATATGACCATTCATGATTTCGATATGGTCCGCTATTTGACGGGCAGCGAGGTTACCGAGGTGTCAGTCAAGGCGGCCAATTTACTCGGTGAAGGGTTTAAGCGCTGCGATGATGTGGACACGGCAGTTATTACGCTGACGTTGGACAATGGTGCCATTGCTGTGATCGACAATAGTCGTCAGGCGGTTTATGGCTATGACCAGCGGATTGAGGTTTTCGGTGAGCACGGTTCAGTTTCAGCGGAGAACGAGCCACAAACCAACGTGCGGCTGGCAACGAAGGCAGTGGTCGAAATCGATCATCCGATGCATTTTTTTTCTTGAGCGATATCGTGACGCTTATGTGGCAGAAATCAATGAGTTTGCGGCAGCAATCTCAAGCGGCATCCGGTGAGCTGTACGGGAGAAGATGGCTACAAGGCAGAGCTGCTTGCTCGTGCGGCAAGGCTTTCCTGGAAGGAAGGTCGTTCAGTCCAATTAACGGAATTAGGAACGAAGATCACCTAAGCTGGAACGAAGTAGGCGAGTGTGGCAGATTCTCAATAATCAATTGCATGCACCATTGCAACCATGATAGACTAAAATCAATCAGGTTAAGCGCTTACCTTAATAAAAAATGGAGGGGTTCTATGTCTCATCTACTGTTGAAGCCGCAGCAACGGAATCAAGATGGCAGGATTTTGCAGGTGACACCTGAATCAGCCGGCTGGACCTACGTTGGCTTTGAGGTATTTTCGTTGAACGAAGGAGAGGTTCTGTCTAGGTCGACCGGAAGTCAGGAGGCGTGTCTCGTGTTGTTGAGTGGTCGGGCAAATGTGAGGACTGCTGAGCAAAACTATGAAAATATCGGCGAACGAATGAGCGTGTTTGAAAAGGTTCCGCCGTATTCGGTCTATGTGCCGAATGAAGATTCCTTTCAAGTGAAAGCGTTGACAGAGCTAGAGATAGCGGTCTGTTATGCGCCCGGAAAAGGCAATTATCCTGCCCGTTTAATCGCCCCGGAGGATGTCGGTCAAGAGGATCGCGGGTCAGGGAAGATGAGTCGCAAAATTCATAACATCCTCCCTGAACAAAAGGAAGCTGACAGTTTGCTCGTTGTTGAGGTGTTTACGCCGGCTGGCAACACATCAAGCTATCCACCTCACAAGCACGATCAAGAAAACTTGCCCTATGAATCTTATTTGGAGGAAACGTATTATCATAAATTAGACCCGTCACAAGGCTTTGCCTTTCAACGAGTCTACAATGACGACCGGAGCTTGGATGAATCGATAACGATTGAGCATAACAATGTCGTTCTCGTTCCGGAAGGCTATCACCCGTATCTATGTGCCAGGCTACGAGTCGTATTATTTAAACGTGATGGCCGGCCCGGATAGGATCTGGAAATTTTATAACGATCCTGACCACGAATGGCTATTTCCGAAGTAATGCGTTACCACGATCGTATAAAAGAATTGAGGAGGAGGAAATGATGTACAAACTCGATTTTAAGGCGGACCGTTCACTCGATTTCATTGGTCTAGGTAGGCTTTGTATCGATTTAAATGCCGATCAATTCAATCGGCCGATGGAGGAAACGTCATCCTTTACGAAATATGTTGGCGGCTCCCCTGCAAATATCGCGATCGGTGCGGCACGCCTCGGACTGAAAAGCGGTTTTATCGGCAAGGTTTCCGATGATCAGATGGGACGTTTTATCGTGAGCTATCTTAAGAATAACAGTCTGGATACAACGGGAGTCTCGATCGATCACACCGGTGCGGTGACAGGACTGGCGTTTACAGAAATTAAAAGTCCGGAAGACTGCAGTATTTTAATGTATCGTGACAACGTAGCCGATTTGAAGCTCGATACGGCTAACGTTTCTGAGGATTATATTAAGCGGTCAAAAGCGCTGTTGATTTCCGGAACGCACTGGCGGCCAGCCCGTCACGCGAGGCCGTTTTTCTCGCCTCGGATTACGCGCGTAAGCACGATGTCATCGTCATGTTTGACCTTGATTATCGCCCGTATACGTGGGCATCACCGCAAGAGACAGCCGTTTATTATAACCTCGCGGCTGAAAAGTGTGATGTCATTATCGGGACGAGAGAAGAATTTGATTTGATGGAGCAGTTTGAATTAGAAGCTAGGAACGACGATCAAAAGACGGCACAAAAATGGTTTGATTTTCATGCGGAAATTGTTGTTATTAAGCACGGTTCGGGCGGTTCGATTGCCTATACGAAGGAGGGAACTTCTTATAAAGGAGGAATCTTTCCGACGAAGGTGCTGAAAACTTTCGGCGCTGGTGACGCATATGCTTCTGCCTTTATTTACGGCTTAATGAACAATTGGGACATCCCTAAAGCGATGGAATATGGAAGCGCTTCGGCAGCGATCGTCATTTCCAAGCATAGCTGCTCGGAGGCGATGCCAACCGCAGCCGAGGTCGACGCCTTTATTAAGAAGGCGCAAACCGAATGAACAAGGAGTTCGTGTGTTAATCAATCGTTAGGAGGCAGTGAAATGTCGGAAACGTTAAGAAACTATATTGATGGAAAATGGGTTGAAGCAAAGGCTACGCGAACAGAAGCCGTCTATAATCCGGCCACTGGTGAAGTCATTGCGCATGTACCTTTATCAGGAGCTGAGGACGTCGAGCAGGCGGTCAAGGCAGCACAGGTAGCCTTTGGCACATGGAAGGAAGTCGCGATTCCAAGACGAGCCCGTATTCTCTTTAAATATCAACAGCTCCTCGTCGAGCATTGGGATGAGCTCGCGAGGTTGATCACGAAAGAAAACGGAAAAAAAATTTCAAGGAAGCTCACGGCGAAGTGCAGCGCGGGATCGAATGTGTGGAGTTTGCTGCAGGCGCACCGGCTCTCGCAATGGGCAAGCAGCTCCCTTCTATTGCGACGAATCTTGAGTCAGGTGTGTATCGCTACCCGATCGGGGTCATTGGCGGGATTACGCCGTTTAACTTCCCGATGATGGTCCCGTGCTGGATGTTTCCAATGGCGATTGTAACCGGAAACACGTTCGTCCTCAAGCCGTCAGAACGTACGCCCTTACTCGCTAATCGCTTAGCCGAATTGCTCGAGGAAGCTGGACTACCGAAGGGCGTTTTTAACATCGTTCACGGGGCGCACGATGTCGTTAATGGTTTATTGGACCATCAGCAAGTGAAGGCGATTTCATTTGTCGGCTCTCAGCCGGTTGCCGAGTACGTATATAAGCGTGGAACCGGAAATCTGAAGCGCGTTCAAGCGCTTGCCGGTGCAAAAAACCACTCCATAATTTTGCGCGATGCAGACCTTGATAATGCTGCTGTACAAGTATTGAACGCAGCCTTTGGCTCGGCTGGCGAGCGCTGTATGGCTTGCTCGGTCGTTGCAGTTGAGGATGCGGTAGCTGATGAGTTCATCGATCGGCTTATCGAGAAAACGAACGAAGTCAAAATTGGAAACGGGTTGGATGAAGGGGTATTTCTAGGACCGGTTATTCGCGAACAGCACAAGGAACGAACGTTGCGCTATATTGAAGCCGGTGTAAAAGAAGGGGCGCGTCTCCTTCGTGACGGTCGAACGGATCAGGCCAGCAAGGAAAAAGGTTATTTTGTTGGGCCGACCATCTTTGACGAGGTGACAAGCGAGATGACGATCTGGCAGGATGAGATTTTTGCTCCCGTTCTTTCGATTACTAGAGTCAAAGACCTTGAGGAAGCGGTGGAGCTAACGAACCACTCGCGATTTGCGAATGGAGCTTGTATTTTTACGAACGATGGTGGAAAAGTCCGTACATTCCGTGAAACGATCGATGCCGGAATGCTCGGAGTGAATATTGGCGTTCCTGCACCGATGGCCTTTTTCCCGTTCTCGGGCTGGAAGGATTCCTTTTACGGCGATCTGCACGCAAACGGAAGCGACGGTCTCGAGTTTTATACGAGAAAGAAGGTCGTGACGGCACGCTGGCTTTGACGATTAGCGCTTTCCTCCCGCGCAATTGATAAGCGAGGAGCGGTAAGAAATAGCGATTGCTGTTCTCGTGATCGGGCCGCTTTACGAATACGCAGCTTTCGCTTTCGACATCTAGAAAGAAGCGCGCGCCTCGCGTTAGCTACCGAAAAATTGGAGTCAGAGCACCAAAATGAATGAACTGAGGTGAGAAAATTGAAATTAACGATGGCTCAAGCGTTGATTAAGTTTTTGAATGAGCAATACATGGAAACGGATCAGGGGGAGCAAAGGCTGTTCAAAGGAATATTCACGATCTTTGGACACGGCAACGTACTCGGGTTAGGTCAAGCGCTGGAAGAGGATGTCGGCGCGCTTGAAGTATATCAAGGTCGAAATGAACAAGGAATGGCACACGCGGCGACAGCCTTTGCCAAACAAAACCGGCATCGTCAGCTTATCGCCTGCACGGCATCCTCGGGTCCTGGATCCGCCAATATGATTACCGCTGCAGCAACAGCGACGGCTAACCATATTCCGCTGCTGCTGCTCCCAGCCGACACCTTCGCAACGCGCCAGCCCGATCCTGTATTGCAGCAGGTTGAGCAAACGTACGATGCCGGTGTGACGACGAACGATGCCTTTAAACCAGTCAGCAAATATTGGGATCGCATCTCACGGCCTGAGCAACTCATGAGCGCGCTGCTCAATGCGATGCGTGTGTTAACCAACCCGGCAGATACGGGTGCAGTCACGATTGCCTTACCCCAGGATGTGCAAGGGGAAGCCTACGATTATCCGGAATCGTTTTTTTCCAAGAGGGTACATCGCATCAAGCGGCGTAGGCCGACGGACCAGGAACTGACGGAAGCAGTAGAGCTAATCAAGCAAAAGAAAAAGCCACTCATCATTTGCGGTGGTGGAGTTCGCTATTCAGAGGCTGGTCACACGCTGCGTGCTTTTGCAGAGCGATTTGAAATCCCATTTGCCGAAACGCAAGCGGGAAAAAGTGCGGTAGCAGGCACCCACCGCTTAATTTGGGAGGAGTTGGTGTGACGGGAAATGCCGCAGCTAATAAAGTGGCGAGTGAGGCAGATTTAATTATTGGCGTCGGCACGCGCTTTACCGACTTTACGACTGGCTCCAAACAGCTGTTTCAGGCACCTGACGTCGAGTTCTTAACGGTTAACCTTTCCGAATTCCATGCCGGTAAGCTCGATGCGACGAAGCTTGTTGCCGATGCGAGAACAGCACTTGAGGAGCTCACTTTACGACTGGACGTCGCTGACTACCGTGCCGAATATCGGATGGAAATTAAGGTGGTAAAGGACGAATGGCAAAAAGAACTCACCCGGCTTTCGTCGATCTCATACAACAGTAATGGTTTCCAGCCAGAAGTGGCAGGGCATTTGGACGAAGCATTACCCGAGTACGAGAAAGCGCTCGGCTCCAGTTTAACGCAATCAGCGGTCATCGCAGCAATAAACAACCAGATCGCCGACGATGCTATTATTGTAGGGTCTTCAGGCAGCTTGCCCGGCGATTTACAGCGGATGTGGGTGAGTCGTGAGCCGAATACGTACCACATGGAATATGGTTACTCCTGTATGGGATACGAAATTTCTGGTGCCCTTGGCGTAAAAATGGCCGCTCCGCAGCAAGAGGTGTACACGATGGTCGGTGACGGTAGCTATTTGATGCTCCATTCTGAGCTGGTGACGAGTTTGCAAGAAGGTCTAAAAATTAATGTTCTGCTCTTTGATAATGTCGGCTTTGGCTGTATCAACAATTTGCAAATGGGCAATGGAATGGGGAGCTTTGGCACAGAATTTCGAACGCGCAATCCAAACACCCGTCAGCTTTCCGGTGAGTTAATGTCGATCGACTTTGCGCAAAGTGCGGCAGGATACGGAGTGAAAACCTACACGGCGAGGACGATGGAGGAGCTGAAGGACGCATTGGCAAACGCGAAGCAGCAAGCTTGCTCGACTTTGATAGATATAAAAGTATTGCCGAAAACGATGACAGATGGATACGGAGCTTGGTGGCATGTCGGCGTGGCTGAACTGTCTCAAAAGGCTTCTATACAAGAGGCTTATGCTGGCAAGGAGAAGATGCTCAAACGAGCGAGGAAGTATTAATCAACGGATGAGGAAGGAAGATAGTATGATTGATCCTCGGAAAGTAAAGTTTGGTATCGCCCCAATCGCTTGGACAAATGACGACCTGCCTGAGCTCGGTGCAGGCAATACCTTTGAGCAATGCATTAGTGAAATGGCGCTGGCAGGGTTTACGGGAACAGAAGTCGGCAATCAATATCCGCGTGAGCTGCCGGTCTTAAAAAAAGGCTTTAGCATTGCGAAAGCTGAAAATCGCCAGCGCTTGGTTCAGTGCGTTTTTAACGACAAAGCCATTTGAGGAAACGAAGCTAGCGTTTCTGGCTCATCGCGATTTCCTGTATGAAATGGGCGCGAAGGTCATCGTCATATCTGAGCAAGGGCGCAGTATTCAAGGCGAGCAGACAACACCGTTGTTTGCGGAAAAGCCGGTGTTTACAAATAACGAATGGCGGCAGCTGGCAGATGGATTGGAGGCACTCGGTGAGCTCGCATTAGAGAAAGGGATGAAGCTAGTTTACCATCATCATATGGGTACAGGAGTACAAACGGCTGAAGAGATTGACAGGCTCATGGAAATGACAGAGCAACGGCTCGTTTCCCTGTTATACGATACGGGTCACCTTTATTTTTCCGGTGAAAATCCTCTCGACATTTTGCAACGCCACATGTCTCGAATCAAGCATGTTCATTTAAAGGACGTCCGCCCAGCGGTGGCGGAACGAGTGCAAAAAGAACGGCTGAGCTTTTTAACCGGAGTCAAGCAAGGAGTCTTCACCGTTCCCGGAGACGGTGTGCTCGACTTTGCACCGATTTTTGCAGCATTGGCTGCCTCTGATTATGAGGGTTGGATGATTGTCGAAGCAGAGCAGGATCCTGCACTCGCCAACCCGTTGGAATATGCGCTCATCGCTCGTAACTATTTGAAACAGACGGCAGGGGTGTGAGAGTGTTGAACAACAAAGTAAAGGTCGGAATCGTCGGACTTGGCCGATTAGGACGTCACCATGCGGAAAATCTCGCTTTTCGAATTCCGAATGCTGAGCTCTGGGCTGTGTGCAGTGTCGTCGAAGAAGAGGTTATAACTGTACAGCAGGCGTGGAATATACGTCATGGCTATACAAACTATCGTGACATGCTTGCAAACAGTGAGCTTAGTGCGATTTTTATCGCTTCCCCTTCTGGCTTTCACTGCGAGCAAATCAAACAGGCGCTTGCAGCTGGCTTTCATGTCTTTTGCGAGAAGCCGTTAGGTCTGTATTTAGAGGAAGCCATCGAGGTCCAACAGGCGGTTGAGGCTCATCCGGATCAAGTATTTATGCTCGGGTTCATGCGACGTTACGATCATTCCTATGCGGCAGCGAAAGAAAAAAATTGAGCAAGGCGACATTGGCGACCCGACGTTAATACGCTGCTATGGCCTTGATCCAGCGAAGCAAATCGATCAGTTCCTGAACTTTGCCAGGGCGAATTACAGCGGCGGTTTGTTTCTCGATATGGCGATTCACGATTTTGACTTAGCCCGTTGGTACTTAGGCGCTGAGGCACAGGAGGTCTGGGCGATTGGCGGCAGCTACGCTCATTCCGAATTTGATGAGATAAACGACGCTGAAACCGGGGCAGCGATGGTTCGATTCGACAATCAGGCGATCGGAATATTTGTCGCGGGGCGAAATTGTGCGCACGGCTACCATATCGAAACAGAAATCATTGGTACAAAAGGACGATTCGCATTGGAACTGTTCCGGAACGAAATCAAATCGTACTGATGAAGGAGGACGGCGTCATTCAGGAATGTGTCGATGGCTTTATGGAGCGCTTTGGACAAGCCTATTTAAGCGAGGTAGAGGAGTTTGTTCATTGCATTCTTGAAAAACGAAGACCGACGGTTACCGTACAGGATGGTGTAGAATCAACGAGGCTAGCTATGCCTGTAAAAAGTCCTTTGAAACAAAGGAATTGGTTGCTGTGAAGAGTGTCCCTTTCTAAAGTGCCTTTAGGAGGGACCTCTTTCTCTCCCGCGGTTCATAGAATAAATGGGGAAGAACGGGCTGCTCACTTCTACAGTTCGCTTCTGCCGTCCTTTTTCGAAGTAGTGGCTGCCCGCGCAAGTGCCGGGATGATAGTACGACGGGCATTGGCTAATAATAGAGCTACCATTTGTCGCTTCGCGTTCGGTCGAACATCCGCCAGCCGTCCAATGGCTAAGAGCTCTTAACCATTTCGCTCACCGCATGGCGACATGGAGGGACAGTTCGGCTGAACGAGCTAAGTATTTTTTTGCCCTACGGCTCTTACAGCTATGAACGACGCAGCCTTCGACTAAAACTAAATTGGTTGAGCAAAAGCAGATCGCAACGCGATCTGCTCAGCTTATTATCTGTAGGGCCGTTAGTTGATGTATAATAGAAAGACAAATAGATACGGCTCATGGTGGGACGGTCGCTTTTCTTTTCCCTGAACGTTGAGGGGGAAAGGAGGGGATCGGTATGACGACATATGAAGCAATGAACCTTGTTATGAACGCAAGCTTAGTTGTAGTTGGCGTATTTTCGATAATCATTACGATTATCCTTACGCTCGTCGTCACTTTTTACAAAAAAAACTAACCACCCTCTAAGCCGGTAGCTGAATAGGGTGGTCGGTGTTAGTAGCGACCGCTTACTAGAAGCTGATCTATTTGGATGACTGTCCATGTTACCGCATGGGCAGTCATTTTTACTATTTGCCAAGTTCTAATTATATTATACGTTAAACTGTCGATTGTGGTCAAATTCCTTTTTTTCCAAATAGTGATCAAAGAAATGAGACAAAACTAGGGAGACGCAAAAATCCATCTTTTGTTTTGTTTCGGGGATTTGCTTGGAATGGATAAATTCTGTTACATGTATGCAGAAGATGAGGCACTGCTCATCAGAACAGTGCCTAAATGGCTATTTTAACTCATAAAGATAACTGCCGTAATCCGTGTTACAACCATCAAACCCAAGCTGTCTTAAAATGGTAGATATATTCCCACGGTGATGTGTACCGTGATTAACGACATGAGTGATTAAATCACTGATAGTTATGTCCTGCCCAAAAAAGATCGGGATGGACTCTTCAAAGTCAGATATGTCTTTGAATTTCTGATTATACTCTTCAAACATTCCATTGAACAGATTTCTTAGCCCTACCACATCAGTTGCTGTAGCCTGTTGTGTTAAACGGTTTACGTTTTCTGCCATCTCCTCTATGTCATGACTACCTTCCTGTAGTAAATAAGAAAGCCAACCTTTGTCGATGACATAAACGTGGACTAAAGTACTTTTTATCGATGAGAAAGAACTTTTCACTTCATCAGTAAAAACTGATGGTGGCAATGTATTAAGGTATTCAAATACTTTATTTATTGCCCAAACGTGATATCTGTGAAATGTAAGTGCATTGCTACTCATTTTAATGAAAACCCCTCTTCTTTTTTTTGAGAAGAGACATGGTTTATGGGTCAGTAAATGTTCTTCTCTGTTTATCCTTTAAAAGACCCTATGTTATAAGTTGCCATAATAAACGCCTCCTAGATTATATTTTGAATTATAGTTTCGAACTGATACTTATGCAACTACTAATTTTTCAGTACGGTATTCGATACTCAGTGTATAGTTTTTATTTTCATAGTTAATTGATTTGCGTCAAGCATTGTTTGGCGGTATTGTCTCCTAAGAAATGGTGATAACGTTTTGAATTAGAGAGAGTGGCCGCGATAAGTCGCTCCGAGCTCCGGGATGAGAGCCGCTTTCTGCAGGCGGGCGTGGAACTAACCGACTACTTCGTTGGATTTCCACCTGCCCCAGCTGAGAGCGACCCTCTCATCCTATTCATTCATGAAAAGGGTAAATGAGGAGCAACTCTTTCCTTGCCAATAAGGCATAACAATCGTTTGAGGCGATGTACAATGATGTCCAAAAAGCCGGAGGACGGAAGGTAGTACGAACCATTCTCCCTATTTCAAATCCTCCATCTTTACTTCGTCCATGTCTGTAAACGTATAATTTTCTCCAGCCATGGCCCAAATGAACGTATAATTTTTTTGTTCCTACTCCGGAATGAATCGACCAAGGCGGAGAGAGGACGACCTGTTCATTTTTCACAATGATATGGCGGGTATCATCCGGTTTCCCCATAAAATGAAAAACGCGCGAATCTTCTTCCATATCAAAATATAAATAGGCTTCCATGCGGCGATCGTGCAAGTGCGGTGGCATCGTATTCCACATGTTATTCGGTGCTAGCAAGGTCATGCCCATCATCAGCTGGCAGCTTTGCAGGCCATCAGCATGAACGTATTTGTAAATCGTTCGTTTGTTTGATTCGGCATCCGAGCCAAGATGAGTAGGGGCTGCTTCATCAATGGCAAGCTTTTGCGTTGGGTACTGCTTGTGTGCCGGGGCTGATACTAAATAAAACCTCGCGGGATCATCAGCATGCTCGCTTTCGAATCGAATGTCCCTTTTTCCGAGCCCCACATATAAGCAGTCGCGCTTGTTTAATTCGTACGCTTCTCCGTCAACGATGACTTTACCTCGCCCGGTGGCAATATTAATAATACCGATTTCTCTTCTCTCCAGGAAATAGTCCGTTTTCAATGCTCCCTTGTCTTCAAGCAGAAGTGAGTGATCCGTTGGAATTGCTCCTCCTACAATGACCCGATCATAGTGAGAGTAGACTAATTGAATTGCGCCGTTCACAAATAACGAATCGACCAAAAACTCATCCCTTAACCGTTTACTGTCATATTGCTTAACGTCGAGTGGGTTCGCTGCGTATTTGATTTCCATTGTCTGTCTCCTTTCTCGAAAGATCTGAAAGTATAAAATGTGGCATGCAGGCTTTCTCATTCAACTAAAGCCCCGTTCAGCTCCAAGTTCCTGGCACTAGCAAGCTTCCTTTGTCTGTGCAGGATAAGTACACAACAGTTCCTTACAACCCCGTGTTTCCTTGATTTCCGCCGCCGCCACTAAAGCGGGCGCTTTGCGCTTGTCCTTTTAAGAGCTCATCCAGCCACCGTCCACGCATAATATGTGCCCGTTTACATAATTAGCGGCATCAGAAGCGAGAAAAACGGCTGCTCCCTGTAAATCCTCCGGTGTACCCCATCGCTTTTGCGGAATCCGTGATGAAATATACGCATGTCGATCAGCTTGTTCGCGATTGGTGCTGTATTGTCTGTGATCATATAGCCGGGGGCGATTGCATTTACGTTGATGCCTTGACTGGCCCATTCGTTGGCCAGGGACTTGGTTAATCCGGCAATCGCGTGTTTGCTGGCGGCATAGGCTGATACGTTTAAACCGCCCTGGTACGAAAGCATCGAGGCGATGTTGATTATTTTGCCTGATCCGTGTTCCAGCATGTGCTTGCCGACTTCACGGCATAGCTGAAAAGCCGCATTCTGGTTAACTTGGATAACGTCTAGCCAGTCCTTGTCTGAAAAATGCTCCGCTTCAGAACGTCGAATAATCCCAGCATTATTCAATAAAATATCGATACGACCGGCTTGTTTGATCGCTGCAGCAGCCAGCTTATCGGCGGCATCGGGCTCTAATAAATCGCAAAGAATTGGCTCAAAAATCCCCCTGCGGACTCGATGGCCTTTTTTGTTTCGGCCATTGGCTTCGTGCCTGCGCCGATCACTTTCGCTCCTGCCTTGGCAAGTCCAAGCGCCATGCCTTGTCCGAGCCCCCGCCCTGCGCCTGTAACTAGTGCCGTCTTACCCTTTAATGAAAATACTGTTTCCATAGATTTACTCTCCTCCTCGATCGCCTTTAGCGCATATGCATTCCGCCATTGATTTCGATCGTCTCACCAGTTATAAAGCTGGCTACATCAGACGCGAGATACACGACGGCCCCTGCTACATCTGCCGGCTCTCCGCCTCGCTGAAGCGGAATTCCCTTAATTGTCGCTGCTCGTCCTTCAGCGGTGGAGAACGTATCATGGAAAGGAGTGTTGCCAATAAAGCCAGGAGATACTGTATTGACCGTAATTGCATACGGGGCTAGCTCTTTAGCTAAAGCCTTTGAATATGTCAAAATAGCCGCTTTTGCTGCGGCATAGGCAGACGCTCCGGGACCTCCGCCATTATGAGCGGCGACAGACGACATATTAATTATTTTACCGCCTGCGTTTTTCATTATTGGAAGGGCGTATTTCGAAACGAGAAAAGTGCTCGTCACATTGACATCAAGCACTTTGTGCCAAAGCTCTTCACTCATTTCCTCAAGAGTTGCGCGCTGGACTAAATGACCGGCGTTGTTCACGAGTATGTCGAGTCGATCATCGAAGAAGTGCGCTGTTTTTTTCCAGCAGTGAGACGATCTCGTCTTTGATAAGCACATCGGCTTGTACAGCATGGCTCTCCGTCCCTTCGCTTGAATGAGCTGGACGACTTCATCAGCGCCTTTCCGATTTTTACCATAATGTACGATAACATCTGCTCCAGCCTCGGCCAAGGCGAGGGCAATCCCTCTGCCAATTCCCGTGCCTCCACCGGTAACAAGAGCACGTTTTCCTTCTAGATTCAACATACGGTTCAATCCTTTCGCAAAAAGTATGTAACATTGAATATTTTGTAATGGCACGCCTAAATGATGTATTTTAAATCGTCATAACATGTCACTGGAAAGCACATAATGGCAGCGCTTTCCAGTTTGAGTGTCAATAGAAGCAGGCGATGGTGTATAGCATTAGACCCAACTCTCATCAGGGTTGCAGAAAGTTCGTGTAGGTTTATCCATCAAGTGAGAGGAGAGCCTTAATGGAGTCTCGCTCCACTAAAATGCGTCTTTCAAGAAATCGCGAAACGAAGAAAAGTTGAAGCCTTCTTATCCTTGTATTAAATCTTCCCTGAGAGGTGTAAAGGTATCGAGCAGAATGCCATCCTCTAAAGCAACTGCACTATGCTTAGCATCACTGGGGATGACTAAGGTTTCTCCGGCACGGACGATCTGCGTTTGACCTGAGATTGTAAATTGAAAGCTGCCTTTCAAACAATAAGTGAATTGCTCATGAGGATGGCTATGCTCGGCTCCAATCGCGTCTTTGTCAAAGTGAACCTCCATCATCATGAGACGTTCTCCCGGAGGGAAAACCTTTCGTTTCACTCCTTGCTCAGCCTGTTCCCATTGACCTATCATCGATCATTCTCCTTTCCATTATATCTTTCTGCTATTATAGCAAAAACGACTAACTAATGAACAAGGTTCTTTTTATGTTCAAGTTTGTTTTTTTTAGAGCGTTCCTTTGCCTATTGACTATCACTTACGGCGCGGGACTATCATTTGTACGGTCGTTCCTTTCCCCAGCTCGGAAGACAAGGTCAACCCATAGCTCTCGCCGAAAATGAGCTGAATTCTTCTATTAACATTATTGACCCCAATCCCCATCTTGTTGCTAACCTCTTGGTATTCTTCGCCGTTTAATGCTGCTAAAATATACGTTAGTCGATCAGGCGAAATGCCGGCCCCGTCATCAATAATTTCAACCTGGAGCCGCTCGCCTATCGCGGTGGCGCGAATGAGAATTTCTCCCTCGTAGCGTTTTTTTCGCAGTCCGTGATGAATCGCGTTTTCCACAATTGGCTGCAAGGACAGCTTGACCATTTCCTCCTCATATAATACCGGGTCGATATCAAGGATGACATGAAATGTTTTTTGGAATCGATGCTCTTCGACGATTAAGAAATTTTGAACATGCTCGATTTCCTCTTTTAGCGTAACGACTTCTAAATTGCGGACAGAATAGCGAAACATTTGCGATAAAGCGGTCGCCATTTCAGAAATCTCCTCTGCATCGTTTAAGATAGCATAGGCATTCATCGTTTCCAGCGTATTATGTAGAAAGTGCGGATTGATTTGTGACTGAAGCGCTTGAAGCTCGATATTCTTTTTTTTCAAATAATACTTTGTGGTGCTTAATTTCCGCTTCAGACAAATCCTCTACTAAAGTAGACAGCTTCTGAACCATTTTATTGTAGCTTGATACGACACTGCTGATCTCGTCTGTTCCTTTTAACGGTTTAATATTCCTCCATTCACCGATCTCCGTTTTCTTCATCCCTTTTTGGATTCTTCTCAGCGGATTGACAATGCTTCTGGCGAACCCGGTTGAAACGATCAAAGCAACGAGAAAGGAGGACGCTAAGGCGATAACGACTTTTCGCTTCATTCCGTCAATCGGTTCATAGACAATATCGCTCGGTGTCATTGCCACAAGTGTCCAATTCGTTTGTGGAGAATGTGCGGAATAAAAAATCATTTCCTTGCCTTCCCATTCCTCTGTAAACGTGTGATTTGTATCATCTTGAAACTGTGCTTGTAAGTTAACGTGGATCGTCTCACCTAACAGACTCTGATTGGGGTGGTACACAATCCGGTTATTTTCATCAAAAATCCAAAGCGAGGTCCCATTTTTAAATTGAGCAATATTCCAGAGCTGCTCCAGTGCAGTCGCATTAAGCTCGATTCCGAGAATGCCTTTCGGCGTAAATGAAGAAAGCCCCCTAACCTTGCGGGCGATGCTCACGACGTATTCCTGATTATAAAGACTTTCATTCGCTAATAAACTAATCATTTTATTTTCCAAGGGTGTCTCGAGCAGCTCTCGATAAATATCTTGAGGCTGAAAAGGGTCCTCCTGCGAAAAATTTTCCTTTGACAAAATATACTGACCGTTTTCGCCTAACAAATAAATTAAGTCAATATTCTGATTTCTTAAACTCAGGCTGTTCATTTGTTTTTTTTGATCTCTTTTGAATGGTAGTATTGTTCAAGCCTTTCATTTTCTTCCAACTCTAAAAAGCTTTTAATCGTACGGTCGTTAAGCAATGGCAAGGTTGCCATTTCCAAATCTCTTATAAATAAGTCGGTTTGATAGCTTGCATTTTCGACAACATATTCTAAATACACTTCAGACTGTCTTTTAATTTCCGTCGTGGCTTGCTTATAAATGAGCGAGGTTACAAATGTAATCGATACGATAATAACGATACCGAAATACAGCAGCAGGCGCTGCTGAATGTTCAACCGATAAATCCAGCCTTTCATTAATCCACCCCCATTTTTCTGCGGAAGCTGGACGGTGTTTGTCCGGTATACTTCTTAAACGTCTTCGTAAAATGAGGGTGATCATTTAACCCGATCAGGAAGGGAATATCGATCACTTTTACATCTTTTTGCAATAGGAGTTCCTTTGCTCGTTCCATTCGCAAACGAATCCGGTATTTGACAAAGGTTTCCCCTGTTTCCTTTTTAAATAGCTGGCTAAAGTAAGAGGGATTTAAGCCTAGTTTATGAGCAACCTCATCCAGACTAATATCTTGGTCAATATGATGGCAAATATAATTTTTGGCCATTTCTATCGGATCAATTTCGTTTCCCTTTCTCTTTTGTTCAATCATTTCGATCATTTGGACACATTTCTGCAAAAATTGTTCATTTGCTTCTCTTTGTGAATCGGTTTGAATTTCCCATTGAAAGGCTCGTAATAGCTGACTGCTTTATTTCTAATCCGCTGAAAGAGCATTTCCAGTATATGAGTTAATATATCGCAATAATAATTAAGCGAAAAGGACTTTTCCTCTAGTTGATTATGCCATTGCGTGAATTGCTGCAACACTTTCTTTCGATCAATCTCCCAAATAGAGTGCTCCAGCTCCAGAAGGAGCTCTTCAATTTGATTGGCTCTAATAAAATCAACCTGTAATTCCTTCAGGTCACCGATACACCGTGAGATTGTCGCCGCCAACTTTTGTTTTGTGACCGGCTTCAGCAAATACTCCTTTACCCCGTACAAAATCGCTTGCTGTGCAAATTCAAAACGATCAAAGCCTGAAACAATGACCCATTGAGCGTATTGTTGCCGCTCCCGCCACCCATTAATCAAATCAAGCCCACTCATTTCGCCTCCTTCGATATCAGTGAAAATGATCTCATATTTATTTTTTTTCCAAGTAAGGAATCGCATCTTCAGCGAAATCGACCTCGGTAACTGAATGGGGCTCAAAGCCTCTACCTGAATGGTGTGCAGCAGCTTTAACAGCCCGCGCCGTATTAATGGTTCATCTTCAATGACTAGAATATTCATCTTCGCACTCCCTTCCAAATAAAGCGCTTTCATTTTAAAATCCCGACCTTCTAACGAGGGAGAACTCTCCAAAATTAAGTGTGTCAGCTCCCCACCTGATGCCCTGATGTTCCGGTTACAAAAAAAAGACCTTAAGTACTAGGTCTAGATGATTATCAATCTTAAAACCTACTATAGCACACTTTTTGCTTCTACAAAACAACGGACAGAGACAAAAACAAGGAGCTGATCAAAAAAAAACACAAATCCTCCAAAATAGAGCCAATAGATTTAAGCGTTTTCATTTTTTTTAAAATGTAGACTACGACATTACTAATAGGAGGAGGCACTGGAATGAATGGGAAACAAAAAAATTTCGTTAATCTGGAAGCATAAAGCGCTCTATTTCATTGCTTTGCCAGGGGTCATTTACTTTATTATTTTTAAATACGTACCAATGATGGGGGCTGTCATCGCTTTTCAGGATTATAATATTTTTCAAGGTGTCTTTGGCAGTCCTTGGGCCGGTCTTGATCAGTTTAAACGAATGATTGAGTACCCGGATTTTCTCCGGATATTAAAAAATACGCTGCTTATTAACCTTTATGATATTACGCTTGGCTTTACAGCACCGATCGTTTTAGCACTGATGCTGAATGAGGTCCGTAAAGTTTTGGCGAAGCGATTAATTCAAACGATTGTGTATATGCCGCACTTTTTATCATGGGTCATCATTAGCGGAATTTTTATCGGTATATTATCTCCTACTACCGGAATGGTTAATAACCTGTTAAACGCATTAGGCTTTGAATCTATTTATTTTCTAGGTGAATCAAGCTATATTCGTTCTATCATTGTCGGTTCAGGGATGTGGCGTGATACCGGCTGGGGAACGATTATTTATTTAGCTGCGCTTACAGGAATTAGCCCACAGCTCTATGAAGCAGCAGAAATTGATGGCGCCAACCGCTGGCAGCAAACGTGGAGAATTACCTTGCCGTGCTTGTTGCCGACGATTATGATGCTGTTTTTATTACAAATTGGTAACTTTTTGGATTTTGGATTTGAGCGAGTCGATGTCTTTTTAAATCCGTTTAATCGCGTCAATGGTGAAATCTTTGACACGTATATATATCAGGCCGGTTTACTACAAAATCAATACAGCTATACAACAGCGATCGGCTTGTTTAAGTCTGTTGTCGGACTGATTTTGCTTGTAGGTGCGAACTTTATTAGTCGTAAAACAACAGGAAACAGCCTGTATTAGAAAGGAGTGGTCGTATGGCGATCAAGGATAGTCACGCACGTAAAACCTTTTTAACGGTAAACATAACATTGCTTGTTTGGTCTCTTTATTGATGCTCCTGCCGTTTATTCATGTTGCTGCACAGTCTTTTAGCAGCTCAAGTGCGATTGACCAAGGCAGAGTTGGCTTTTGGCCTGTTGAATTTACTTTCAACAATTACGAATATGTGTTTCAGGATGCCAGCATCTGGCGCTCTTTTGGCGTCACGATATTTATTACAGTTGTCGGTACATTAATTAACTTAATCGCTACGGCTTCATTGGCCTACCCGCTGTCAAGAAGAGAGTTTGTCTTTCGAAGGCTGCTTTTGTTAATGGTTCTGTTTACGATGATTTTTTCGGCACCGCTCATTCCTACCTTCTTGGTTGTTCAATCATTGGGCTTGCTCAATACCGTTTGGGCGTTAATTTTGCCAACAGCGATAAGCGCCTTTAATTTATTTGTCATGCGTTCATTTTTTATGCAAATTCCGCAAGAGTTGATTGAAGCTAGTCGAATAGACGGACTAGGCGAGCTGAGAATCTTATTTCAAGTCGTCTTGCCGCTTTCCAAACCCGCGATGGCTACCCTTGGAATTTTTTTACGCGGTCTTTCACTGGAATACGTATTTCAACGCGTTGATGTATATCGAAGACAGGAGGCTATACCCGCTCCAAATTAAGCTGAGGGAAATGATTGTAGACGATTCGTTTACGGCTGATCCGACGTCTGATTTTTATACGACGATGCTGTCCAGTTCCCCTGAAGGGATTAAAATGGCGACGATTATCGTTGCGACAGTTCCTATTTTGCTCATTTATCCATTTTTGCAACGTTACTTTGTGAAAGGGTTTATGCTCGGCAGCCTGAAGGATTAATTGACAAAGAACTAAAAAAATGCACAAAGCAACCTAAAAAAAAGGCTAATTATCTTCATTTTTAATTATGATAGTCTGGGATTGTAAGCACTTACATTTCTGCTATAAATAAATGCGAGGAGGGCAATTATGAGAAATAGACGGTTTGTCTTGGCTATTATGTTTGTTTTATTTGCGATCTTCGTCTTAGGTTGTAATCAAGCGGAAGAGACGTCATCAAGTGAAGAGGAAGGAGAGGCTTCATCAGAAGGGAATGCTGCAGAGGAAGGAGCTGCAGAGTTTTCGATTGCGATGAGAACACTGGCGACACCGTACGTGGAAAGTCACCCGGACATTAATGATGATAAGTATGTCCAAGAGTTAGAGGCGTTGACAAATACAGATATTACGATTCGGCTCGTCCCTCACGGTGAATATGTCGAACGAATGACGTTAATGCTCGCATCAAATGATGTTCCCGATGTATTGCAGGCAAGCGGTGGTGTTCTAGGTCCTGAATTAGCTGGCGGTGTCGAAGCAGGGGCATTTATGCCGCTCGATGACTTGCTGAAGGAGCATGGGCAAAATTTGCTTGAGGTCATTCCTGAGGAAGCCTGGGATCGAGTAACTTACGATGGGAAGATTTATGGAATTCCAGAGTATTTGTCGAACCCTTCCCGTCGCGGCACGGCGATTCGTATGGACCTTCTCGAGGAAACAGGTCTCGACGTTCCTGAAACGACAGACGAGTTCCTGGAAGTGCTTCGGGCTTTTAAGGACTTGGGTGTACGAAATCCGTACCAAGGTCGTGAAGACTTTAAATATGCCGATACATTTTTCGGTGCCTTCGATGCCTTTCCTTATCAGTGGGAATATTACGAAGGAGAAGTCGTTCCTAAGTTTATGGCCGGCGATAAAATTAAGGATGCGTTAGCATTTTACAACACGTTGTACGAGGAAGGCCTCATCCATTCGGAGTTTTTAACGACTCAACAGCCTGAATACCGTAGTAACATCATAGCTGGAAACAGCGGAATGTGGTCGATGAATGCGGAAGAGGTTAATGCGTGGGAGCAGGAAATAAAAAAAATAACGTTCCTGAAGCCGAAGTAGCGATTATTCCTTCCCCAACAGGACCGGACGGGCAAGGTGGACACTATTTGTATGGAAGTGTGACCCGCTCCTTCTTAATTAGCAATGAGACAAATGCCGATCCAGCCAAAATTGTTCAATTTTTCGACTGGCAAGTGAGCGAAGATGCGGAGCGGTTTTTCACTTATGGAATTGAGGACGATACGTATACCTTGAATGAGGATGGAACGGTAAACTACGAATTGAAAGAGGATACAAATTTCTTGAATGAGCAGCATTATCGGAGCAGATGGCTCTGGATGATTCGCGATTCTACTTATACAGAAGGGATTCTTGAGCTAACGGACGAAGGGCAGGCGTTAATTGATGTCTTTGATAACATTCTGAGCAACGAGGGACGGGACAGCGTTGAATTTGATCCACCGCTAGATGCTTTGGACAACAATCCCGATATTCGACCAGGAAGCGATATCCCGGCAGAAACCTGGATGACGGGTGCAGCCAAAATCATTTTAGGGCAAGAGCCGGTTGATTATCATGATACGATTGTTGAAGAATGGCTCAATAAAGGCGGTAGTCAGGCTGTGGAAGAAGCAACGGAAAGATACGAGGCAGGGGATGGTGTGACGATACCTTAACTGAATTCAATGATCGAACGTTATGGCAGCGCAAACGAAAGAGGAGTATCCTTCGTTTGCGCGTCACATTCTATTTCCGAGGAGGGCAGTAGACGTGAGTGAAACCGTAATCGACCTATACGAGCCAGAGAGTGGAGTGCTTAACGTCCGCTATCAGCCTAATGAAGATACTGAAATCCCCGAGAACCCGCCGCGATTTACATGGATGCCGGCTAAGCTAGAAAACGATGTCTATATATTGGAGCTTTCATCTGACGCCCAGTTTGCCCGTGAGCATACGTTAACCTACAAACCGATACAAAATAATTTATTTACACCTGGGCAATCGCTGGATTCGGGAATGTATTATTGGCGTTACGCTTTAGTCAGCGACGATGATCGTCATACGCGGATTAGCAGCTGGAGTCGGGTACGCCGCTTCAAGGTTGAAGGGGACTTGCCGACTACGCCGTTACCTGGCCGAGCTGAGCGATATGCTGATGTGCGACTAACGAGACCGCGTTTATGGCTAACTGAGCCAGAGTTAATCGATTTCCGCAAAAGGGTAGGTGCGGATCAAAAGTTCTGTCATTGGGAAGCTTTCTATGAGCACTCAGTGAAACCGTTTTTGCAGCTTCCAATGACAATCGAGCCTGAACCGTATCCCCGACACCAACGAGTCGCCGATCGATGGCGCCAAATGTATATCGATTGTCAAGAAGCGCTATATGCTATTCGTCACTTGAGTGTAGCCGGAGTCATTCTTGAAGATAAGGAAATAATCGCAAAGGCCAAAGAGTGGCTCTTTCATGTAAGCGGCTGGGATCCGGCCGGAACAACTTCAAGAGATTATAACGACGAGGCTGCTTTTCGAGTCGCTGCGGCACTCGCCTGGGGGTACGATTGGCTACACGATTATTTATCGGCCGAAGAAAGAGCCTTAGTTAAGGAGAGGCTGTTGATACGGGCTAAGCAAGTTGCTTTTCATGTCATCGAACGCTCGAAAATCCATCAGGTTCCCTACGATAGTCATGCGGTGCGTTCGCTGTCGTCCGTTCTTGTTCCAGCTGGAATCGCCCTGTTTGAAGAGCTCCCAGAAGCAAGGGAATGGCTGGACTATACGCTAGAATACTACAGTGGAATGTATACACCGTGGGGTGGTGCTGACGGAGGTTGGGCAGAAGGGCCGCATTATTGGATGACAGGGATGGCGTGTGTGACTGAAGCCATGAACTTAATGAAAAAAATTTAACGGATACAGCTTATACGAACGGCCGTTTTTTCAAAATACCGGGGATTTTCCGCTATACGCTTATCCGCCCGACACGAAACGAGCGAGCTTTGGCGACCATGCCAATTTAGGGGAGGCGCCCGGGTTAAAGGTCGGCTTTAATATGCGGCAGTTTGCTGGTGTGACCGGCAACCCTTATTATCAATGGTATTATGAACAAACGAAAAAGAACGATCTCGATCCGGAAGAAAAGTTTTATAACAAGGGCTGGTGGGATTTTTATTTCGATGACATGATGTACTTGCATGATTTTCCGGTGATTGAAGCGAAAGAGCCGAGCGATTTGCCTCCTGTTAAGTGGTTTAAAGATATTGGCTGGGTCGCCATGCATCATCGGATGGAACGGCCGGACGAACACATTATGTTTTTAACAAAAAGCAGCTCCTACGGCTCCATTAGCCATAGCCATGGCGATCAAAACGCCTTTGTACTCCATGCATTCGGCGAGCCTTTAGCCATTCACAGCGGATATTATGTCGCCTTTAATAGTACGATGCATACGAAATGGCGCAGACAAACGATTTCAAAGAATGCGATCTTAATCAATGGAAGAGGACAGTATGGGGACAAGGACAAATTGCTCGCGATGGCCTCGAACGGCGAGGTCGAGACGGTAGAAGAGCATGAGAATTATTCCTATGTACGCGGCGACGCTACAGCTGCCTACCAGTATCAAGTCCCATACCTCGATTCGTATAAAAGGGAAACCTACTTTGTTCATCGCTCCTATTTTATTATGATTGACACGATTGAGCTCCAGCATGAAGCCGAAATCGACTGGCTTTTCCATTCCCTCCATCAACTTGAGCTGAGTCAGCAATCGTTTACAGTTGAAGGAGACAAGGCAGTCCTTGAAGGTCGCTTCGCCTATTGCTCGAGTGGAGAACTGGAGCTTTCCCAGCATCATGATTTTCCGGAGGTCGATACTACCGAAATTGAAGACAAACCGACGCATTGGCGTTTACAGGCTAAAACGAAACTAGCGAAACACCATCGAATCGTAACTCTACTACATCCAATGAAAAAGAACGACCGAAAGTACGTGTCCTCTTTTATGGACGATCAGGATCATGGTGTACACTTGTACTTTACCGAAAACGGAAAAACCTTCAGAGTAGAGTTACCGAAGGTTTACTAGAATTCAAGGCGAATGAGCTCCTTTGAACTGTGAAAAAACGGACGACTTGGACCACGAGTCACTAAAGGAGCTTCGCCGGCCTCCGTCGTATGACTAGACCGGACGAAGGAATATTCACTAATTTCAGTCCCTATATTCTACTTCTATTTTTTTCTTTAACCATAAGAGGAGATGAAAATAAACATTTGCATTTATTAACCCTAAAAGCATAAAGTAAATGACTTTTGCTATATTTCCCAAAACACCAAATAGTACACTATAAATAATTGAGATTATTATACCTATAAGTGAATATAGTAATATTTGAAAGGAGTAACTCCCTTTTTTTCAAATGCCTTACTATCCAACGATCAGCGATGATTGAAAATAAAAATCCTCCAACAAATATTGCAGGAATTTTAAAAATAACTATGTATACAAAATAAAATCTAAAACCATAATAATTATCTAGCGATGATAAGAATAAAGCAACCAGAGCTCCAACTAATAGAATTGTTAGACATGAAGCTATGAATCTTTTAACTAAAGCAAGCTCCTCAAATTCACGATACATGTTCAATTGTTTTACCTCCTTCAATAAAGTTGCTACGCCAGATCGATGGCGTAAAAACATAAAACAGTGAGGTATATCGTTTTCTTTTAAGGCTTCAACACTACTGGGGGAATCTTTGCCCACTTCGATCCAGTTTCGAAGGAGTATCAAGTACTTACAATTACTAAGAAGATACTAACATAATTGTGAGGTATAGTGTTGGTGATCGTATTATGGTTGTGCCACCAAAGAGGCCTCTTTGGTGATACAGGAAACTATTGATAGTTAAAAACGACGGTTTCTTTTTTTTGGCACTTTAATGGAAAAACTTATTTATTAAATTGTTATAGGGGTATCGTACTCTGTCAGAGGGATAAGCGGATTTAAAAAAAAGGTGTTTAAGTCCTTGAAAGAGAACTTCTTAACCACCTTTTTTATTAATTAATATTTTGTATTATTTGCCCTTTATTTCTGAATGGTCGGTCCTTGATCGTGGTATAACACGACCCGTCATTCTGCCGGGGAGGATTATGTTAATTTGCTTGAGGAAAACGAGGAGAAAGACTAGCTTTGAGGCCAAAAATCGAAGAAAGGGAGCATTCTAGCGATGAAATTATCATTTACGACGCTCGGCTGCCCGAACTGGGATTTGAAAACAATGGTCGCTCGGGCTGTTGAGTATGGATTTAACGGTGTTGACTTTCGTGGATATTTAGGAGAAATGAATATTTATGAGCTGCCAGAGTTTTCAACTGAGGTGGAGGAGACGCGCGCGCAACTTCAAAAAGCAAATCTGGAAGTGTCTTGTTTCTCCAGTTCAGTACGACTGTTCTCTCAGGATGTCGCGGAATCAGAGAAAGAAATCCGACAATATGCCCGCTTATGCCGATTGTTCAACGCGAAATATATTCGTGTGTTTGGTGGGAAAATAGGTGAAGTGGAGCGCGGCGAAGCCGTTAAAATTGTTGGAGAAAATTTAATGAAATTAGCCGAAAGTGTAAGAGGTCATGGTGTGAAGCTATTAATCGAAACCCATGATGACTGGACAACGTGTGAGGACGTTCGTTCGATTATTGAGCAGGCGGACTCGGATGTCGTTGCGGTATTGTGGGATACCCATCATCCTTATCGGATGGTTGGAGAAGAACCAGAGACGACTTGGAAAGCGCTTGGAAGTCAAATTGAGTACACCCACTGGAAAGACTCTTTTCAAGGAAGAGAGAGTCATTTTCATTATTGCTACATGGGTGAGGGGGATATACCGTTAAAGCGCATCTATAACGTCTTGACGAAAAATCATTATACTGGCTGGTTTACGCTAGAGTGGGAAAAGAAGTGGCACCCAGAGATTGAGGAACCGGAAAAGGCTTTTCCGCAATATGTTCGTTATATGCGTCAACTAGCCGAAGCTGGAGGTGAGTGAGGGCAAACAAGCTTACCAAATTGACAGGGTAAAATGTCACTGAGCAGGGAGCAAGTTTTGCCATATTGCAAAGCGCATATTCCCTTTTGCCCATGTAAAATTTATACTTAAAGATGAAAGATGTCTTTCCTCCCGTGGAGCAATTTTTCATTAAGCAAAAAAAACGGCGCCCAGCAAGCTGTCTTTGCTTGCATAAGTGCCGTTTTCCTTTATGTTAATAAGTAATTCGTATTTTTTTACTGACTGCCTTTTTTAATCCACTCGGCTACTTGTACGGTGCGCTTCGCTTGATATTTCGCCGCCTCTTCAACATTTTCCTGCATGTTCCCATTTTGATCGAGCGTGACACTCGTTCCGTACGGGTTGCCGCCGGAGGCAAATAGTAATGGATCGGTGTAGCCAGGGGAAACGACGATTGCACCCCAGTGGTACATCGTATTGTATAGTGAAAGAATTGTAGATTCATGACCTCCATGCAAATTACCGGCCGAAGTCATTGCACTGACTGCTTTATTCGCCAGTTTTCCTTGTTGCCATAGGCCGCCGGTTGTATCGAGGAATTGTCTCATTTGAGCGGGCATGTTTCCGAAACGAGTCGGTACACTGAAAATAATGGCATCTGCCAATCCAAGTCCTCTAGAGTAGCGTTAGGAACATCCTTCGTTGCTTCGGCATGAGCCTTCCAGCAGGGTTGGAATCAATCGCGCCTTGCGGTGCAAGCTCAGGTGCTTTCACTACTCTCACTTCGGCACCTGCTGCTTTTGCTCCTTCCTCCGCCCATTTTGCCATTGTATAGTTTGTACCCGTTGAACTGTAATAAACGATTGCTAAATTAACTGACATGTTATCCATCTCCTTTTTGAATAATAGTTTGTTTCGTTCGTTCATTATTTTTCCTTTTTTTTCCTCTTGCTAAATAAGAACCACCTCCAGTAAAGGATAGTAAAGGTAGTTGCAATGATCGGTAAATGTTACTTCTTTAAAAGCTACGTGAAACATAACGGAAATCTCCCGATTCGCTATTTAGCTGCGAGAGCTCCGAAATGATAACCAAGTTCTTTTACTGATGCTCTTACCAAATACTATACCCACCGTCTACAGATAACGTCTGACCTGTGATGGCACTCGCAGCATCAGAGGCCAAAAACCCAAGCGCTGCTGCAATTTCCGATGGTTCAAGGATACGATTTTGCGGAGTCTGGGACCGCCAAGCTTCTACTGTTTCAGGCGATTCCGAGCCGACTCCTTGAAGAATAGCAGTATTCGTGTACCCGGGTGACACGGCATTTACGCGAATGTTCTTGTCAGCGAGCTCGGAAGCAAGGACTTTCGTTAAATGCATAATTCCCGCTTTTGCTACATCGTAGCCGATATGATGCTCTGGCCTGACTACCTTTACTCCAGCAATCGAAGCTATGCTAATAATTGTGCCGCTCCTTTGAGCACTCATCATTTTTCCGAACTCACGCGACATAAAAAAAAGTGCCATCAAGGTTTACTGCCATCATTTTGCGCCAATCATTGTCGTCGTGTTCCAAGGCTAGCTTGTCGTTTGCCGCGCCGGCATTGTTAACGAGAATATCTAGCCTTCCATAGTTTTTTTTCAAATAGTCTGCGGCTGTTTGAATATTGCTCGTATCAGTAATGTCTATTTTTAGATAATCTGTGCTAAGCCCTTCGGCGGCAAACGATTCACTCGTTTCTCTAACTGCAGCCTCATTGATATCGGTCAAAATGACCGTAGCTCCCAGCTCAGCCAATTGCTTTGAAATTGCCGCCCCCATTCCTTGCGCCGCTCCAGTGACGAGGGCAATTTTTTTATCGAGTGAATACAACTGTAAGACCTTTGAATTCATGTTTTCAGCTCCTAACCATTTATTTAGTCGACCGAAAGTGCGAACTAGCTGAAATTACTGGCGATTTCACTTGCTAAGTCAAGCTCACTTGCGGAAAGCCAATCACTGACACAACTATAACGTTTAGCTAAAATGCTTCCTGTACCATTTCTTTGCCGCTTCGATTTCCGTTTGCGTTAAGGAATGCCCGTTGTTTTCCCAATGAGTATAGACGGATGCTCCCGCTCCCTCGAGGATGGCATGCAGCTCCTTCGATTCCTCTGGCGGACAAATAGGGTCATTATGGCCAGCCGATATAAAGATCGGGACATGAGAAAGGCTTGGCAATTCAATACCTCGACGTGGAACCATCGGATGATGAAGTATGGCTCCCTTTAAAGCTTGTGTAAAATGAAACAATACGCTTGCTGCGATATTCGCCCCATTAGAATACCCTATAGCGATCACATTATTCCGATTAAAGCGATGTTTTAGGGAAGCGTCGTCTAAAAAGTCGTTTAACTGCTTTGTTCGAAATATGAGGTCTTCCTCGTCAAAAACTCCTTCAGCTAGCCGCCGGAAAAAAACGCGCCATTCCATTCTCTGAAACATTTCCACGCACACTTAACACCGACGCAGCTTCGTCGATCGTTTTCGCTAATGGCAACAGATCCGTTTCGCTTCCTCCTGTGCATGAAGCAAAAGAAAGGTCGGCTTCTCAGGAGCTCCTTCGTTAAAAAGGTATTTCATTCTCATTCCTCCTAGTTTTACTCAGCATTTTACCTGCGGTAGGGCAGGGGTTTATTTTTATAAAAGATACAAGCTTAAATCGACGATTCATTTATGATCCGAAAATGTGGAATTCAATCAATTCATATATTACGAATTCGAGGTAAATGGCTTAAAAATACTCGATTGCTAAATGGGCAAGCGACCCACCTCAAACGAAACTAATTAAGCAGAAGCGGAACCTTACTTGAACGAAGCCTTTTTAATCAGTTGGAAGGAAGTCAACAAGCATCATTTGGTGAGCAAAGCTGCTCAATTGAACGGAAAAAAAGCCTTCACCTTGCTAGTGTAACAAGTCCCTCCCAAACAGATGACAAAGCATTGTACAATTAAGTGGAGCAGCTTTTCCTGCTCAAAGAGAAGAGAGCATTTCTAGTCGATCAGACAGCAAACAACCCTTCTTCAATTAAGTGGAGCAGCCGATTTGACGTCACTTGCAGCATGGAGTCATTGCTTCTGGGCATGAAAGCCTAATTTTTTTAACTCTTTAATCATAAATTCCTTTTCGTCGGCGTTTAGGCCGCCAAATATTTCTTGAAGCGCTTTTTTATGATGAGGAAAAATGTCGTCCATCTTTTTCTCGCCTGCATCGGTAATAGCTGCATAAGTGATGCGTCGATCGTTAGGACAGGGCTTCCTTTCGACTAGCTGCTTCTTTTCGAGCTTGTCGACGACATACGTGATACTGCTGCTTGCAATTAACACCTTATCGCCAATTTTTTGTATAGCTGCTCACCCTTATTGTAAAGCAATTCAAGTACGGCAAACTCTGTCGGGTTCAGACCGTGGCTTCTTATGTCTTCTTCGGCTCGCTTTTTTTACCGATTGCCATGCACGCGTCAATACAACAAACAGCTTTAAAGATAAATCCTCTTGTCTCGTCATGAGTATCCTTCCTTATCGAATATCTCGAATTCGAGGTAATTGTATCTTTTTTTTGTTTTAATGTCAACAGGAGAAATAATCGCTTTAAAATGGCCCAGGATAAACCTGGGCAGGTGACTATATTTAAGATTCTTAAACTGTAGTAGAAAAAGGGGAGAAGGGAGGGCCGACTCGTCGCTTGCCGCCTGTTACATAACGACATTCGATGAGTGAATCCTTTTTCAGAAATCGTATCATGAACCGAATCCGCGGACGGTCAATCCGAGTTTAAAACAAAGCAGCCTAATGATTTCTCTCAGACTGCTTTCAGCGTATGTGAAGTGCAGGGCGTTAAAAGTGAACAGCGCGCCCTTACACAAACGATAATAAAAATCCGCCGATAGCTCCTGTAAGGACAATGAGCCAAGGGGGGAGCTTCCAGAAGACGAGCATAGCAAAAAGAAATGCAGCAAAGGCGAAATCAGTGCCGATAAAATCGAGCTCGTCCAAATTGGAGTATAGAGAGCAGAAAATAATATGCCCACTACGGCGGCGTTTACACCCATTAAAGCGCCTCTCATTTTTCTGTTTTGCCGCAGGGAATTCCAGAACGGCAGCGTTCCTAAAATAAGCAGGAAAGCCGGCAAAAAAAATGGCGAAGGTCGCAAGCAGCCCTCCTTGCCATCCATTGATGACCGCGCAATATAGGCGGCAAAGGTAAACAAGGGACCTGGTACAGCTTGAGCAGCGCCGTATCCGGCCAAAAACTGTTCCTCGCTTAACCATCCGGTCGGTACAAATTCACGCTCCAGCAATGGCAGCACGACATGACCCCCACCAAAAACGAGCGAGCCCGAACGATAGAAGCTGTCAAACAAGGCAACCCAATCAAGACTTGTCGATTCCCTTAAAATCGGGAGAATAATGAGCAAGCCAAAAAAAATATAGCTAAACAGGCGAGAGCCAGCCGGCGGGAAATCGGAAATCGGATAGGTGAAGAATCATCGTCGACCAATCGTTTTTGATACATTAGAAAGCCAATGAAGCCAGCGGCTAGAATGACCCCTACTTGTGTAAAAACGGTTTGCCAAAGCAATGTGGCGATGACAGCAAATAAAGCAATCGTTCTTCGTCCGACGTCAGGTGTCAAGTTTTTAGCCATACCTAAAATCGCATGGGCGACGACCACGACAGCCACGATTTTTAAGCCGTGAAGCCAGCCAGCTTCAGTAAAGCCGATGCGGTGAAGTAGGATTGCAAAAAGGATGAGCGCAAGGACGGAAGGCAGTGTAAAGCCTAAAAACGAAACGACTCCTCCTAATACACCTCCTCGGATTACGCCGATCCCGATGCCGACCTGACTACTTGCTGGACCGGGTAAAAACTGGCACAATGCAACCAAATCTGCGTAGCTTCGTTCATCCAACCATTTTCTCCTGCGAATATATTCTTCATGGAAATAGCCTAAGTGGGCAACAGGACCACCGAATGAAGTTAACCCAAGTCGAGTGGAAACGATAAAGATTTCCAGTAACGTCTTGAGCTGATGTTCTGGTTTTTTTTGCCATCTTTCCTTCCTTTCCAATACAAAGAGGTATGTGAATAGTATCCATAAAAAGTGTATTGAACTTTAGGAAAATAGGCAAGCGTTACGGTGAAATAACTACCTATCGGAAGTAGGCGGGATTGCACGTCGATGACGCAAGAAAACGGCTGCGTTCGCTTGAGACAATACATCGCCTCCTAGAGAGAACGCAGCCAGAGAAGAAACTTTAAGCGGACATCGAGCACCTGCCCGTTATAGCGGACTTTAGTTTCGCAGTGTGAATTCACTACGTTGCATGAAGCTTCGCTACTGGGAAATATATGCGCATGTCGCTTTAATGCGCTGGAAAAAAAGCTCAATTGGATGACGAAAATAACGGCAAATACATAAATAATCGGGTGAACCGACCTTCCTTTACCGCTCACGAGCTTCATGAGTGGATACGTAATAAACCCGATCGCGATTCCGGTCGCAATGCTTGAAGTTAGCGGCATAGTCAACAAAATGGCAAAAGCCGGGAAGGCCTCGTCAAATGTTTTCCAGTCAATTCGGGCTAACCCTCCCATCATGAAGCAGCCGACGATAATGAGAACCGGGGCAGTAATCGCAGGTAACGATGAAATGGCTGAAACGACAGGAGAAAAGAAAATAGCCAATAAAAACAAACCAGCGACTACTAGCGATGTTAAGCCCGTTCGACCGCCAGCAGCGACGCCCGAGGAGGACTCAATATAGGCGCTTGACGGCTCGTTCCTAACGTGGAGCCGACGGTTGTTGCTAGAGCATCAGCCATAAGCGCAGATTTTGCTCGGGGGAATTTTCCGTCCTTCAGTAAACCAGCTTGATCCGTAACACCAATCATTGTACCAGTCGTATCAAAAATCGTCACAAGCAAAAAGGCAAAAAACGACCGTATATAGCCATGTGTAAAGACGCCAGCAAGATCGACATCAAAAAAAACAGGAACTGGAGGTAAGGACACCACACCGTCGAATTGGATTAATCCAAAGAAAAACCGACAATTGCGTGATAACCATCCCGATAAATAAAGCTCCTTTTACTTTCCGTGCCATCAAAATAAGTATTAAAAATAAACCGACGATGGACAATAGTGTGACAGGTTGACTCAAATCTCCGAGCGTTACCATCGTCGCTTCATCAGGGGCGACAATTCCAGCTGATTTCAAACCGATAAAGGCAATAAATAATCCAATACCCGAAGTAATGCCATACTTAAGTGAGGAAGGAATCGATTTGATTAACAGCTCCCGAAAGGAAGTAAAGGTGAGAAGGATAAATAAAACCCCTGCTATGAATACGGTCCCTAATACGGTTTGGTATGAGACTCCGTGCGTTGCTACTACACTGGCAAAATAAGCATTCATTCCCATTCCGGGAGCAATCGCAATCGGGTGCTTAGCAAATAGTGCCATGTATAATGTTCCGACGATCGCAGCGATAATCGTTGCCATGAATACTTGCTCAAAAGGAACTCCTGCTGAAGACAAAATCGCGGGATTCACAACAACGATATAAACCATCGTTAAAAAGGTTGTCATTCCAGCCATAATCTCGGTTCTTGCATTTGTTCCGTTTTGCTTTAATTGAAAAAACCTTTCCATTTGTCAGCCTCCTTTTTCGTCTGTCCAACGCCATATATTATTTCCTAAAAAATGAAAAATCCTGACGACAAAAGGGTATAGTTAGCCACCCATTCGTAGTTAGGATTTTACGGTTCCTTCTAGAGACCCTCAACCCATATTGCTGAGGATATACGAACATCATATCGAAAAATTAACCAAATTTGTGTACTTAAGAATCATAATGCATACATTATTGTCTTGTCAAGAAATTATAGTTCGTATTTTCGTTCGAGGCGTTTATTGATATGCTGATCACATAGTGACTTATGGACGTGAGCGCTTGACTATAATGGAAAAAGTGGATTCAATAGTCAATAGGGAAGGAGTGAACAAGGTGAACCGAATTCTTATTGTCGATGATGATCAGCAGATGCGTCATTTAATTAGTCGCTTTTTAAGAGAGCAAGGATTTGCAGTGAAGCAAGCGTGCCATGGACTTGAAGCACTTCAGTTGTTTGAGAGTAACAGCTTCAGTCTGGCAATTGTTGACATCATGATGCCTGAGATGGATGGCTATGAGCTGACAAAAGAAATAAGAAACTATTATGATTTACCAGTTATTATGCTAACGGCTAAATCACAGCTCAAAGATAAGGAGATGGGCTTTTCACTTGGTACAGATGATTATCTCGTCAAGCCTTTTGAATTAAAGGAGCTGTTATTTCGAATTAAAGCACTGCTCAGGCGTTCACAGCAGGAGGTGGAGCTGAAGATTCGCTTGCATTCTGTTACTATCAATAAAACAAGCTACGAGGTTCAGGTCGGTGATGAGACGATGCTGTTGCCGCTAAAGGAGTTTGAACTGCTATACGTTCTTGCCTCAAATGCGAACCGAGTATTGACAAGAGAGCAGCTCATCGAGAAAATCTGGGGCTTCGAATATAAGGGGAACGAACGGACCGTCGATGTTCATATTAAAAGGCTGAGAGAGCGATTCGCTAAGCTGACGAACGATATTGGCTTTAAAACGATTCGTGGGATTGGGTATTCGTTAGAGGTTCGGGAATGATGAGATCGCTTTATTCGACCTTTGTTATTTTTACATTATTGATTATGAGTGTTAGCGGTTTGTTCGCTTTTTTTTATATCTAATTCATATTATCAGCACGTACTAAAGCCACAAAATGATGAAAAGTATACAACAATTGCCCTCGATATTGCCGAATTTATTCAAGAGCGTTCGGAGCTCGATCTGAATAGTTACCTCGAGCTCGTGGCGAATACGGGCTATCAAATGAAATTAGTTGATACTAGCGGTAAGTCCGTCTATTACGGCGAGCCCTTTCGGGAGGCTCATGTAGCGTCCAGCGATCTGGAGCAAGTGCTCGCTGGCGAGGTTTACCATGGGATTGCCGAATTCCCGAACGAAACATTTGTGACCGGTCTATTTGCCAATGAAATAAAAAACAGTATCGGGGTACCGGTGAAGCATGGGGGTAACGATTATGCCTTGTTTCTTCGTCCCGATTTGAAGCTGCATTTTAACGAGCTGCATTTTCTCTTTGCCTGGCTTCTCGTGCTGACGGTTATTTTCAGCTTAATTTTCGAGATTACGTTAGCCAAATACTTAATCCACCCGCTATCTAAGCTTAACGAAGCGACAAAACTAATTAAGGAGGGCAAATTTTCCTTTCCCTTTCATTTTAAACGAAAGGATGAAATCGGGGAGCTGGCCAACAGCTTTCAGGAAATGTCGCAGCAGCTTGCCCAGCTAGAAACGATGCGTACTGAGTTCATCTCAAATATTTCACACGACATTCAGTCACCGCTTGCTAACATTAAAGGGTACACCGATTTAATTGAGAATCCGACGACCTCTTCGGATCAGAAGCAAGAATATTTATCGGTTATTCGACAAGAGGCGGAACGACTGTCGAGCTTAACAGACCAGCTGCTCACTCTTTCTTCGATAACGCAGATGGACGAGCTCGCAAAAACCGAACCTTTTTCTTTATCACAGCAAATCAAGTCCCTTATTAGAAAATACCAATGGAAGCTTTCGGAAAAGGACATTTCGCTGCATTATGTACTTCCAGAGACGACGGTCGAGGGCGATCCTTCACTTCTGTTGAGCGTATGGGACAATCTGCTGAACAATGCGATAAAATATAACGAGCGGGGAGGTACGATTTTCATTTCACTAAAGGAGCTTAAAGGACAGCTCGAGGTTGTGTTCAAGGATAACGGAATCGGCTTAACGCCAAAGCAACAGGAAAAGGCATTCGAGCGATTTTACCGCGGCGATCCGGCTCGAACAAAGGAGATTGAAGGGTCAGGGCTGGGCTTGTCAATCGCGATTAGAATTGTTGAGCTTCACCACGGTGAGATGAGAATAGAATCGAAAGAAGGTGAGGGAACGGCCTTTATTACCATACTCCCAACACGGTAATTGTAATATGCTGTTCATCTTCCATTCATACTCATGGCTTATGCTATGGGAAACCAATCAAAGAAAAGGAGAAAACTAAAATGAGTCATTCCAAAAAATTGTTAATCGTTTCTGCTATTTTCGGAGTATGGGGAGTCATAATGGGCGCTCATATGCCGGGGCAGGCTCCTATGCCATTCGACCAGTCCATGCCCACGTCCTAGTCGTCGGCTGGCTCTCTTTGTTTAGCTGGAGTGTGTATTATAAAGCATTCAAGCCGAAAAATAGCTTCCTCGCCAAATGGCACGTTTGGTCTGCTATCATTGGTTCAATTGGTCTTACTGTTGGCATGTGGCTGCACATGGTCAAGCCATTTCCGATCAACGAGGTAGTCACATTGATTTTCTATATCGTTGGAGGCATCGTTCTTATGCTGAGCTTTATTTTGTTTTTGATTTTGGCAATTATTCAGGACGATTCCAAAGAGGCTTAAGCAGAAGGGAGTCAGGGAATAGCCTGACTCCTACCGCTTCCGTTCATGTTCTTTCCGTCCTCACAAAGGCAGCTCAAACCAAAAGGTATGCACGTCTCCCTCGGAAGTGACGCCGACGGTGCCGTCGTGAGAATGAATGATTTCTCTTACAAGAGAAAGTCCAAGGCCGCTTCCGCCAAGCTCACGATTTCTTGACGATTCGACCCGATAAAAGCGCTCGAATAGGCGCCTTTTTTGAGCGTCTGTAAGAGGCTGCCCTTCTCCGGTGATGGAAACATAGTACGTCGAACGCCGCTTTTCACCACGTAAAGTGAGGGGAGCACCATTGACTCGATACTGGATCGCATTTTGAATTAAATTCATTAAGACTTGCTGGATCGCAAGCTGGTTGAGCGGTAGCGTCGCTTCCTCAATATCGAGTTCGTATTCAATCGACTGGTCAGCCAATATCCAGGCGAACAGCTGAAAGCTATTAAGGATGACGGGCTTTATCGCTACCTCGCTCGTCCCGATTTGTCGGTCCTCCCATTCGCTGAGTTCGTCCAGCTGATTGATCATATCGATCAGGCGTTTCGTTTCGAGGTGAAGTGACTCATAAAGCTCGGGTGTCCCTTCAATGACGCCGTGTGACAGTCCTTCTAAATATCCGTTTAAATTAGAAAGAGGGGTTCTCAGCTCATGAGCCAAATCGGTAAGCAGCTTTGTTCTTCTTTCCTCAATTTCCTTTAAATGCTTGGTTAGTTGATTAAAGCTTGCTGTCAACGCACCAATCTCATCGTTATTTCGAACGGGCAATGGATTGGGGAAGCTACCGGTTTGAATGAACTTTGTTGCTTTGACGAGCTGGCGTATAGGCGCAATCGTACGCTTAGTGAAAAAATAATGAAGGAAGATCCCAATCGAAAGAAGGAAGGGGATCAGAACGATTAAATAAACGAATAGACGCCTGTTAAAAACTTCTTGTTTAGCGCTGTTGTCGGCGACGATCGTTTCCGCCGCAATCCAGCAGGACAAATTGTAAAGCAGGACGCTACATAAAATAATGAACACTGAAATAAAGAGGACATTGAGGAAGGTCAGCTGGCCAAGTACACTTGAGATCCGCTTTTTCGGTCGATCGGTGTGTGTATTAAGGGACAAAGCGATACCCCATTCCGCGTACCGTATGGATTTTTTTTCGGTTTGGATCGATCTTCCTCAAGCTTCTGACGCAGCTTTTTAATATGAGCGTCGATCGTCCGATCCAGCACGGAGTTTTCCTCGTTCGGGTAGAGCTGCTCCATCAGCTGTTCACGAGAAAGGACAAGGTTTGGATTTTGCATCAGGTAGTATAATAAGTTGAATTCGTGATGGGTGAGCGGCAAAAGCGTTCCGTTTAGCCAGGCCTCTCCTCTGCGCGGCCGAATCGTCAGTCCGTTGTAAGAGATTTTTTTGACAAAATTGTCCGCTTCTTCGCATAACAGCTTCAACACGGGCCATTAACTCGCCCGGACTAAAGGGTTTGCTAACATAATCGTCTGCGCCGATTTGCAGCCCGTTAATTTTATCAGCGTTACTCGATTTTGCTGTCAGCATGATGATCGATACTTCGTTTTTCTTTTGTTCGCGAATCCAGACGCAAATCTCTTCACCACTCACCTTCGGCAGCATTAAGTCGAGAATAACGAGGCAGGGCTCGTGCTTCGTAAATAGCTCCTTGCCCTCCTGCCCATCTTTAGCGAGGATTACCTCATACCCATTCTTCTCCAAGTAAAGCGAAAGGAGCTCACGAATCATTTTATCATCTTCAACTACAAGAATAAGCTGTTTCATACCGTTACCCACCTAGCTGTTTAGTTCATTTCGTTAAAGCGCTGCAGAATCATGTCTTGATTGAGCGGACCGTAAGAAATACTTTGGATGATTCCCCCCGTATCAACAAAAAAGGAAGTAGGAATCGGTTGGATCTGGTACAGATCGGCAACGACGATATTTTCATCGAGTAAAATAGGGAAGGTTAAGCTGAAGTCATCGACAAAATCTTCGACCGCTTGCTGACTTGGCTCAGTTTTCGTAAGATTAACGGCGAGAATTTGAACGTCATGATTAGTAAAAACCTTTTGCATGTCAGGCATTTCCGCACGACAAGGTCCACACCACGATGCCCAAAAATTGATCATCACTTTTTCTCCGCGGAAGTCGGATAAGCTTGCCGTTTCTCCTGAAAGTAATTGTAACTCGAAATCAGGAGCCTCCTGTCCAAGTGTAATTCCAATGGCCAGTTCTCCAGCAGATCCTTCCTTGGGAGGGGCTTCCTGACCAAGGTCAGGGGACAATTCGTCTCCGTCAACAGACTCTTCCTCTTCCTGATTTGTTTCACGTGTAACTTCTGGTGTAGAGGCTCCACACCTGTCTCCGTTTCATTTTCCTTTAGTGTATCATAAAGAACCCAGCCAATCATTCCTACAAAGATTAAAGGTAGTATCCATTTTTTCACTATTGTCGCTCCTTTCTCGAAGGATAAGAAAATTGTGTGTGAATAATTTCCAATTTAAATATAATCCCGTCCGGCGCCAAATACCTAGTAACGATCAAACCTCCTTTGTTTCTGTCCGAGCAGTCAACATCAGTTCCTTCCACCCCTATGTTTTCTTTATCTTCGCCGACTGTTGCTAAAGCGGACACTTTACGCTCTGTTCTTCCTAGCTAGCCTAACTGTTCAAACCATGTCCCTTCAATGAGTCGAAGTAAGAAAATCGAAATTTTGTTCATTTGGCCTGTAAATAAAATAACGCCGATTCCGATCATAAGGATCCCGCCCACTTTCATAATCACTTGGCTGTAACGGATAATGAATCTCGTTGAACCAATGAAGAAAGACAGCAGCAGGAAGGGGACAGCGAATCCAATGCTGTAAATGATCGTATAAAGCACTCCCTCGGAAGGGTTACTGGCCGATAAAACTAAAATCGATGCAAAGATCGGGCCGATGCACGGTGTCCATCCGGCAGCGAAGCCCACCCCGATCAAAATGCTGCCGATATAGCCGGCAGGCTTTTTAGCAAATTTCATCCGGCGTTCTTTTAACAAGGCTTTCATTTGCAGCCAGCCACCGACGAACAGTCCCATGAATACCATAAAAATTCCAGCAAATCGTTGCAGGAGTTCACCCGATGTGCCGACTAGAAGGCCTTGAATCCATTGCCCTGCATAAGAAAAGCCCATACCAAGACCAATGAATACAATCGAAACACCTAAAAGAAAGAACACACTATGGAGGAGGAGCTTGGAACGAATTTTTAACGATTTGTTTTCCTCTAGCTCCTTCACGCTCACGCCAGTAATATAGCTTAAAAACACAGGGTATAGGGGAAGCGTGCAAGGCGAAATAAAAGAAATGATACCAGCAGTCAAAGCTAGCCAAACAGAAACTGATGCCACTTCTGCCATTGTTATGCCTCCTTTCTACTTAGTAGCATGTTAGTTATTCCTCCAAGTAAACCGAACCCGATGAGAAAAAGGTAATAGCTTCGGTTCACTGGCACTAAGAAAAGCATCGTATGCGGCTCTGAGAAGGAGATTAGCCAGCTGGTCAGCGACCAAATGATAAGCACAAACCAGCCTTTTGGCGAGCTTTTCGCAGAATGGCGATGCAGCCACAGCATCATCGCACTAGAAAAGATCAAAATATAAAGGGAAACAGGGTGCGATGTCCACGGATAATAAGAGGCAAGGGCTTCGGATACCGGCAATCCCTGCCTCTGCTGAATGAGTGTAAACAGAGCCAGCATCGGCAGCAGCAAATAAAAGAGCATAAGAATGTATAGCGAAAAAGAGATCCTTTGCTTCAGGTGCTGGTAAAGTGCATAGATAAGCAGGAGCGGTGCTAATGTACAGCTCTGTCTGCCCGCTTGGATAGGAAAACGCGGCGCTTGGATCGGCCACGAGTAAATCAAATCTCGTGATCAATGTTCCGAACATAAATGTGAAGAAGAACAAAAAAAACACTGTTTATAACGAGCTCACGCTTTTTTTTTAATTCCACTCCGGAAAAAGGTGACAAGAAGCGGAGAATAGCAACTGCGACTATGAATGCACCGACTAGGAAGAGCCAATCCGTTTGCAGCATGATAGGTCCAATAGAAACGATACGGTTTGTCAATATGAATTCACCTACATTCTGCTATTCTATGAAGAAACAGGATTTGTTCTACAAGCTTATGGTCCAGTATAAGCGTGAAGTGTGAAGGAATGATGAAAGAACAATAAAAAGCGCAAAATAGCCTGTTCCGTCGGCCTGCTTAAAACGGCTGAAACCGTGCAAATAAACGAATTCTCAACGAAGAAAAACAGGCAGAAAGTCACGTTTTACTCTGCGGGATGAGGGAACATAGAAAGGTAGGATCGAATGTCGATCTTTTTAGATAGATTAATGGAGGTGAACATAATGTACATAAGGTTGATGATAGCTGCTATTGTTCTCGTCATGCTTTCAACTGGCTGCAGCCAAACGGGAAGCGGGCAAAGAACGCTGGAAGTAGCGCTATGGGATGAAGAGGCGAGCGATGCCGTCAATCGTTCGATTGAGCTGTTTAACGAAAAGCATCCGGATGTACGTGTGAATGTGACGTATAGTCCATTCGGTCAATATTGGACAAGGCTTCGGACGAGTATTGGAGGTGGAAGCGGGCCAGATGTTTTCTGGATGAATGCCGTCAATTTTTATCAATACGCCGAGCCGGGGCTCATAAAAAACCTTGAGCCTTTCATCGCCGAGGATGAAGAGTTTCAAAAGGATGATTATTATGAGAATATCGTAGAGCTTTACAGCTACGATGAACAGCTGCATGCCGCTCCGTATTTTGTCGATGCAGTCGGGCTTTTTTACAACAAAGAGATATTTGATCAAGCGGGAATCGATTACCCGGATGAGACGTGGACGTGGGACGATATTGAGCGGGTGGGGGAACTCCTGACCGATCCGGAAGAGGGTATTTATGGGTATGGCGCTCCGATTACGAGTAATCAAACAGGGTATTACAATTATATTCACCAGGCCGGTGGCTTTATTGTTAGTGACGACCAGTTGGCATCCGGCTTTGATTCAGAGGAGGCAAGGGAGGCCATCCATTTTATCGAAACGCTCGTTAAAAACGGGATATCTCCTGACATTAAATCACAAATTGAAACCGGTTTAAATCAGTTGTTTCTGTCTGATCGACTTGCAATGATTCCTGCCATTTCTGTCATGTCGAGACAATTTTCAGAGGCGCTCGGTGATCGAGTTGATGTCGCTCCTCTTCCAAAAGGAAAAGAGGAGGCAGCGATTATACACGGGATTGGCTGGGCTATGAATGATAGGGTAGAGGATGAGCAGCTTGCTTGGGATTTAATTAAAGCGCTTACGAGCGAAAGCGGGAATCAGCAGATCGCAGAGTCCGGTTTTTCCACTCCTGCACTTTTAGAGGCCGGTGATCTATGGCTTGAATCGCTGCCAAACATCAATTTACGAGTGTTTCTTGAAGCACAGGAGACAGGAGTGGCGTATCCAGTATCCAATAATACTGCTGAGTGGCAGCATATTGAGCAAACTGAAATTCAAGGGGCGTTTTTAGGACAGAAATCGCTCGATCAAGCACTCGATCAAGTAGCCGACGAGATGAATCGCATTCTTGAGCAGGCGGAGCATCGAGGCAATGAAACAAAATGAGAGGAGAGTAGGTATGCCTGAACAAACCACTAATACTCAGCTTAATGCTCCAATTCCGATAAAGAAAAGAAAATGGAAGAAAGAATCGCTATGGGCTGTTGTTTATTGGACCGACGTTTTTAGGCTTGTTTATTTTTTATATGGCACCGGCGCTTGCTTCCTTTGCTTTATCGTTCACTTACTGGGACGGTCTAACGGCTCCAACATATGCGGGGCTTGAGAATATTAAATCTCTGTTGTCAAGTCAGGTATTCTTACGTTCGTTAGTCAACACGATCGTATTTATGATTGTTGCGGTTCCGGCGTCTGTAGCGATTGCGACGCTTGTTGCCGTTTTGCTTAACCAACGAATCAAAGGGATGATTGTTTATCGGGCTCTTTATTTCCTGCCAGTAGTCACGATGCCTGTTGCTGTAGGGATGGTTTGGAAATGGCTGTATAACACAGAGTATGGATTAATCAATCACATATTTGGTGCGTTCGGTCTTCCTCAGCCAGAATGGTTATTCGATCCAAGCCTTGCACTTTTGGCGGTCATTGCGGTGTACGTATGGATGACGATTGGTAACAACGTGATTTTGGTCCTGGCAGGCTTGCAAGGTGTGTCGGAAGCGTATTATGAAGCGGCTAAAATCGACGGTGCTTCTCGCGTGAAACAATTTTTTTTCATATTACCTTGCCGCTCATAACACCGACGCTGTTTTTTGTTGTGATTACCTCGATGATCAGCTCGTTGCAAGTCTTTGATCTCATTTTTGTCATGATAGGTAATACGAGTGCACTAGTAGGTCCATTGCGCACGATCGTTTACGGAGTCTATGAATCTGGCTTTATGTTTTCCCAAATGGGCTATGCTTCGGCACAAGCGTTTATATTATTTTTGTTGATTCTTTTTATGACGATCGTTCAATTCGCTGGACAGAAAAAATGGGTTCATTACGAGGAGTAAAGGAAGAGGTGATATATGATGAGGAAGGTCTGGATACACGTTTTACTCATTTGTGGGGCAATTATAATGATGACTCCTTTTATATGGATGATTTCCACTTCACTGAAGACATACGCTGAGTCAATGCAGGTTCCACCGACATTGCTGCCGGGCTCCTTTTTGATTGAGAACTATATTGACGTATTTGAAAGCGCTGACTTTATGACTTACTATATCAATACGATTATTGTAACCGTGCTCAGGACGGGAGCACAGCTTCTGCTCTGCTCGATGGCGGCATTTGCCTTTGCCCGTCTCACGTTCCCGTTTAAAAATACGCTTTTCATTGCAATGCTCTCGGTCTTAATGGTTCCAATCCAAGTTATTTTGATCCCGAATTATGCGATCATGACACAGCTTGGTTGGATAGATACCTTTTATGCCTTGATCGTTCCGGGGATTTTTAGCGCGTTTGGCGTATTTCTTCTGCGGCAATTTTTTTATGGGGATTCCGAAAGAACTGGACGAGGCTGCCATTATCGATGGCTGCAATTTATGGGGAGTTTATTGGCGCATCATCCTACCGAATGCAAAGCCAGCTCTCGTAGCTTTAGGGATTTTTACCGTTCTCGCCTCATGGAACGATTTTTTGTGGCCTCTAGTCATGACCAACTCGGCGGAAATGCGCGTACTTTCTGTAGGGATTGCTAATTTTGAAGGCGAATACTCGACAGAGTATCCGCTCATTATGGCTGCTGCGCTCATGTCAACAATTCCGATGCTAGTCATGTTCATCTTTTTGCAAAAGCATCTGATTGCGGGCATCTCCCTGGGGGGCGTACGCAAATAAGTAAAGGGAGCGGACGGTGTCCGTTTTTGACGCCGTTCGCTTTTTAAGGGCGAACTCAAGTGGATTATTTTTTTGTTGTTAAATGACGGTAGTGCTATAACAGTTATAAAAAAGCCCGCCGTATCGATGCTATTGTTCTCACACAATACTGTCCTTAATATGATGTGGCATTTAGTTAGAACGTTTTCTCCAATGATAAGGCATTAATTCACTGAGTTTTACAACTACATCTTTTGTCACCATTACTTCCGCTTTTTCGTTATCTTCATCTAATTGGATTAAAAATTCTCGACAACGGCCACATGGGGGGAGAATGCTTCCATCCCAATCAAGTGCAATCACCTTACTGATCACACTTTCACCATTTGTAATCATCGCTGCTGCTGCGGCATGCTCGGCGCAGAATCCCATGGAACATGCTGTATCTATACAAACCCCTGTATAAACATTGCCATCGACTGTTAAAATAGCAGCCCCGACTCCACCTACTTCTACCGTATCTGTTAATGTTCTAGGGTTTATCACAGCTTTGGCTTGCTCATATAACTCGCTAAAGTTCATTTATGACCCTCCATGCTTTGGTTATATTATAAAAAAAGCATCTGAACCACCGCCACCAATGCCCCTGATGAAGAGGAAGAGGCTGGAGCGGCAGAGGAATGTGCTGAACGAACGCTTTCGCATTTAACTATACCACAACCAGAAGAAACCATATCAAAGCAAGCAGAGGCTCTCATGTACCATTACTCTCATTATCATCGGGATACAGACATACTATCAATGGGCGGATTGGATTGGTTACATTGCTTATGTCATGGCTGGTGTGGCGAGAGCTTTATGATATAAAAAATTGTCAGAAGTGAATAACAAGGATATATTTTTCTTTCTAGATGACCGATCACGTGAAACAAAAGTGGATAGTACTGTTACCATTTAAATGGATTTCAAACTTGGAGGTACATGAAATTTGACATAAAGCAGCCGAATTTTTTGAACCAGCAGATTTACATACACTTCAAGGTAAAAACTTTGATAGGCATACCTTACGATGCTTATCCAGTCGAATGGAGGGTCTAGCCATGGGCATTAGGAATTATCTAATTGAAGGCGTTTCCTGCACCGGCAAAACTACGGTCTGCAACGAATTGCAGCGGCGCGGCTACCATGCCATTCATGGTGACCGTGAATTGGCTTATCAAGGCGATCCGGAAACGGGTACACCGACGGAAAGTTTCACTCACGAGAACCACATTTGGCATGTAGATAAAATAAAAGCTTTGGTCGCCAACCAAGATGAGGCAGTAACATTTTTCTGCGGTGGTTCCAGGAATTTTTCGAAATTCATCGAGCTATTTGACGGTGTGTTTGTCCTCGAGGTCGACATTGACACATTGAACCGGCGGCTTGACGAGCGACCGGAAAATGAGTTTGGCGGAAAACAATCAGAACGGGAACTCATTGCGCGATTGCACCAAACGAAAGAAGACATTCCGAAAAACGGAATTATCATCGACGCCACCGCAGCGATTGAGCACGTCGTTGACGAGATCGTCCATCAAATCGAGGAAAACAAACGCCAACGACAGTAACTTACGGTCGCTCACGGGTAGCCCAACACACCGGTGCACCGGGATACGAGTAGTCCTATCAACTGCGATAACGAGAGCGATGGCTGAAAATGATCGTATTTGGGAATAGGGAAGTTTGAAAACAAGAAGACAATATAAAACCTTGAGTCTTCTGTTTAGCGTAAAAGAATCAGGGTTTTTGTTTCTGGAAAACGTATTAACGGTGATTTTGTGTAAAAAAGCTGGTAGAACCTATTGCTAAACGTTGTAAATCCGCTTTTTCCTGACCTTAAAAACGTTACGAAAGTTTCACAAGAGCAAGAAAAAAATAACATCAATGGGCGGCTGCATTACAGGCTGTAATCGTATGGCCATCTATGATGAAGCGTGTTTCCTATTAAATTGATTGGTCAAATCGATTCATATAAATTTTAGCAAGTGACTTTCGATAAATTCGGTATCAACAAAAAATAACTTTAGGCTAACCAGTCAATAGGTTAGCCTAAAGTCTAATGGGATAAAATCAAGTCGTCCATTGATCTTGAATCACGCCTACTAAATACCACTCTCCATTAACTTCTTCAAATGCCAAGATCAAGCTACCCCAATCCATTTCAGCAAATTCCTCGGTTCCAGGAACATAATACTCAATGAAATGTGCGTCTGGATAAATCTCTTCGGCGTTATGCAGCGTATTCCCACGCGGTTCAATATCATCGAAGTTGATTTCCTCAACCTCATTAGCGAAATCTTTGCGATAGATGAACTCTTCGTAATACTCAGCTGGTGTCAGCTCAATGGCTTCTCCTGTGCCATCATACGCCCCCCAAACATACAACTTCTCGTCGTCCATCATTTCGTTTACTTGCTCCCTTGTGAAGCTTTGGTGATTCATTTCCACAAAAGCATAAGGAGAGAAGCGTACCCCTTGGTCAGGGTGAACAAATTCCGCAACCGTCTCAACGTCTTGGTCTTTTAATGCTTCCACGATTGCCTGAGCCTGTTCTCTAATCACAGTCTCTGCATCCGGTTCTTCTTCGGCTAGTTCGACTGTATACATGTGCAGTTTCGGGTCAGGATTCGTAAAGGCACTTTCAAAAATGAAAACCACTTTATAGTTTTCATGATCCGAATACGTGACATAGTACATACCTTCTTGCTCTTCTTCACTGATAGGTTCACCAATCAAGCCCTTCACATCAGATAAGTGAATCGTTTGTAACACGGGGTCGAAGTCATCGATACCCGTAATGGTTCTTTCATCAGTGGAACCGTCATACATAAACCGAACATGGTGGCTCCAATAATTGGCAGCAACCGTACTCAAGTCTTCTGCTGGCCCCCACTCTTCTTCAACATCCGTCAGTGAATCACCTACAGCAAAAGGTACGCTATTCATGGATTGTTGCTCTTCATAAGCTAACCCCATGATTTGTCGTACTAATTGGTCCGGTGTAGTTGGCGCTTCTTCTTCTGCTGTTAATGCTGTCGCCGGTAGACCGACTAGAAGAGTAGCGACGATTAACAAGGTAAAGCTTCGAAAAAAGCGACTAACTTGTTTCATCAGTAACATCCTTTCTAAAAGAGAAATTCAATACTCTATTTAGTTGTCATTTCAAGGTTCCTAATTGTGAGCGAAACACCTCTAGAAAATGCAATCGCCTTACTCACCATTTACCCGCCCTTTCGTCTAATGAAACACTGGAGATTACGAATTATGGGTGAACAGCGAGTAAATAAGCGGATAGAACAGGTTAGGAATAATCCGCTCACCTGCTAACGTCTTTGATCTATTCGGCTGCTTATATAATGAACCATAAAATAAAGATTGATAAGGGAAGGAGATATTCGTAAAAAGGCGAAGTTAAATTCAGAATGTTATTTGTTCCATATCAGGATAAAAAATGCCGAATGAACAAGGAGTATACGGAGATTTCGAACGTTTGTTGAGGAGGGGATTGTCATTTCTGAATATATTATGGGCCTACGCAAAGTCTTAGGGGACCAACCACTAATAATGGCTACTGCTTCAGTTATTGTTATTGAGGGTGATGGCAAAATACTTTTACAGCATAGGAGTGATTTGCTTCTATAGCGGCAAGAAGCCGCTTATGCTGAAAGACGGTTTTTTTTGACGTGTGCTTTCGTCCATCTGCGAATGTCAGTAATATACATTTCGGTTTTCGGAGATGGAAAACAGCCATTGCTAGTTTTAATGTTTGTTTTTTGGTATTTCCATAATGATAACTCGGCTTGGCTGCAGGAAATTAATGTATACATGTTGAATTGATGTAATGAGGAATAGCTAATTCAGGTGTGCTGTGGGATTGTCACGAACCTTCCTTTCCCTATGTCGGGGACAAGAAGGGGGTGATCGTATGGCTGAGACGATTATGCTATTAGCACTTTTAGTGCAAGTAGTCTATGTCGTTCACGTCATTTCGAATCGAACAAAAAGTGATACCCGCGGGCGCCAACCAGAGGGTATCACTTTTTTAGTGTATTCTTTTGGTTCGTGACAACCCGTTAGCGTCACGGTCTTAGTTGTTCCTCGCCTTTATTATATGATACATCTTGCGGAAAAATCAAATCCAATAAGAATCTTTCTTCCTTCTTTTTGTTCCCCATAATAGCCTTATTTAAACCTTAGTACGGAGGGGTTTAGATAGATGTAGGCATCGCCGTTACTTGCGTGAATCCAGGAGAACTGGCTGCAGAAATTCCTTTCGAGTATGGGACGGATAAAGCGATTGAGGCATATAACGGTACTAGAATTCCCGTACAAGACATTGTATCCGTTGTGAAATGCGTCATCAACCTGTCTAAAGTTTCCTATGTCAAAGAAATACATATCCCGGCCATAACGGATGTAAATGCGTAGTTCATAATCGAATAAGCAGTTTTTCAACTTATCAAAGCTAAAGGTCGGCTGGTCATTTAAAAATGAAAATTGGGTCACCGAAAATCCGGGCAAAATTGCATTGGTGGAATAACGGGCCTTTACTCACCAGGATCGGAGCCGCATGCTAGTATGTATATTTTAGTTAATCATGTAGATGCGACGTTCGATAGAGCGGTAGAAGCGGGTGGAATAGTTTTGCTCAGCCATTTGATCTCCCCCAACATGGGTCGGCTGGCAACGTTGAACTAATTTTGGTTTTGAGCCCTTATTTACTGACATACTGTTGTCAGTATTCCACATTTATCATATACCTGAATCAATTTCATAAATGCCTATTTCAGAAATAAAGGCGAAGATCATTAGCCGACATACACAGAATGGTTCGCTATTTTAAATGGCCATTGG